>NZ_CP100128.1:2709200-3010222 GCF_024207115.1 Chromobacterium sp. IIBBL 290-4 | reverse complement strand
TCCCGCACGCGCCTGAAATCGCTATGTGTGAACTTGAGCTCGGTGTCCTGCGCCATGCTTCTCTTTCCTCGCGCTTCTCGCCAAATGCCAGCCACTCTTCGTCGTGTTCAGGCCACGTCAAAGAGCGGCCCCTTCACTTCACTCGCCCGTCGTGGCTCAGAACTCCTCCCAAGTCCCTTCGCCCGAGTCGCCCTGCGGCCTGATCGGCTCTATCGCTTTGGGCTTCACCTGATAACTGCCCACATGATTGCCAGTCCGGCTGGCCAAAGAGGCGGCCACCGGCTGTCCTCCGCCATGAGACGCGTGCGAGCTGGCAGGCGACGCCGCATAGCCTGCCGGGGATGGCTTCGCCGCCGGCGGTTTGGCATGCGTCAGCCTCTCGTCCAGCTTGAACACCGCGACCGCATCGGACAGATAGCGCGCCTGCTCCTCCAGCGATTCCGCCGCTGCCGCGGCCTCCTCCACCAAGGCGGCATTCTTCTGGGTGTTTTCGTCCATCTGCGTCACGGCCAAATTCACCTGTTCGATGCCTGAGCTCTGCTCCACCGAGGCGGCGGAGATGTCGCTCATGATGTCGGCCACGCGACGGATAGAGATCACGATTTCGTTCATGGTGCGGCCCGCCTCGTCCACCAGACGGCTTCCCGACTCCACCTTGTCCACCGAATTGCCTATCAGCGACTTGATTTCCTTGGCCGCCCCCGCCGAACGCTGCGCCAGATTGCGCACCTCGCTCGCGACCACCGCGAAGCCCCGCCCCTGCTCTCCCGCCCGCGCGGCCTCCACTGCGGCGTTCAATGCCAGAATATTGGTCTGGAAAGCGATGCCGTCTATCACGCTGATGATGTCGACGATCTTCTTGGCGCTTTCGTTGATCTCGTTCATCGTCGACACCACATCGCCCACTACCTTGCCGCCGCGCGCGGCGATATCGGACGCCCCGGTGGCGAGCGAGTTGGCTTTCTTGGCGTTCTCGGCGTTCTGCCGCACGGTGCTGGTGATCTCCTCCATGCTTGACGCGGTTTCTTCCAGGCTGGCTGCCTGCTGCTCGGTTCGGCTGGACAGGTTGGAATTGCCGGCGGCGATTTCCTTGGACGCGGTATTGATCGAATCGGTGGAGACCTTGATATTGCCGACGATTTCCTTCAAGCGCTCCACCGTGGCGTTGGTGTCCGTTTTCAGCTGCCCGAACAAGCCTTGGTAATCCGCGCTTATCGTCTTGGTCAAATCGCCCTTGGCCAAGGAGCTCAATACGCTGGCGATATCGCTCAGCCCCTGGCTGGTTACGCCGAGCAATTGGTTGATGCCATCGCCCAGCAGCTTGAAGAAGCCCTGCTTGCCGTCCACATCGATGCGCTTGCCGAACTCGCCGGAGGACGCCGCCTTGACGATTTCCGATACCTCATGCTCGATCTGGACCTCCGCGGTGCGATCCTTCCACTCCACCACCGATCCCAGCCGCTCGCCGTCGACGCTAAAGACCGGATTGGCGACCAAGGAGAAGGTGCGGCCGGCTACCGCGATTTCCGCGCGATAGGTCGCGCGCATATTCGCCAGCAACTCGCGCTGATGCGCTGGGTTTTTGTGGAACTCGTCCATCGTCGCGCCAATCAACTTCCGCACGTCGAAGTTGGGCAACGCCTTGCGCAGATCCGATTCCGCGCCGCGCAGCATGTCGGTCACGCTGTGGTTCATGTAGATGATCTTGCGCTCGTTGTCGGCGATCATCACATTGGTGGTGCAGTTGTCCAAAGCGCTGCGGATGCGCGCGTTTTCGCTTGCGACGCGGCGCTCCTCGGCCGCCTGGGCTTCGCGCTCCGCCTGGCGGCGCAGGTTCTCGGTATTGTCCAGCCACTCCACCACCGCGCCCAAGCGCTCGCCCTTGATGCCGAAGATCGGCGACAGGATCAGGTTGAAGGTGCGGCCGCCCACCTCGATGGAGGAGCGATGCACCTCCTTGACCTGCTGCAGCAAACCGTGCTGATAGGAAGGGGTTTTATGGAAGGCGTCTATTTTGCTGCCCAACAACTCCCCGGCGGAGAAGCGCGGAATATCCTTGCGGATATCCGCTTCCGCATTGCGGAACATAGTCATCACCGAATGATTGGTATAGATGATTTGATGGTTCTCATCGGCGATCATCACATTGGTGGTGCACACATCCAAGGCATTGCGGATGCGCGCGTTTTCCGCCGCCACCTTGCGTTCTTGCACGACGCGGGCTTCCGATTCAGCCTCCAGCCGCAGCATTTCGGTATTGTCCTGCCACTCCACCACCGCCCCCAGCCGCTCGCCCTTGGCGCCCAGGATAGGCGACAAGATCAAGCCGAAAGTGCGTCCGCCGACAACGATGGACGAGCGATGGGTATCGCGGACCTGGGCCAGCAAGCCCTGTTGGTAACTGGGATTCTTGTGGAAATCATCGATGCGCGAACCCAGCAACGCAGCCGAATTGAAACGGGGAATATCGCGGCGGATATCGGCCTCGGCATTGCGGAACATGCTCAACACCGACTGGTTGACGTAAATGATCTGATGATTCTCGTCGGCGATCATCACATTGGTGGTGCACACGTCCAAAGCGCTGCGGATGCGGGCGTTTTCCGCCGCGGCGCGGCGATCGGCGGCCTGTTTGGCCTCTTCGGCCGCTTTCTGCGCCAGCGCGCGGGTCGCGTCCACCCACTCGACGACGGAGCCCAGCTTTCGATTCTGATTATCCAAAATCGGCGTCAAGACCAGGTCAAAGGTTCGCCCGCCCACTTCGATAGAGCTGCGATGCGTGCCTCTCACCTGCTGGAGCAGATTGCGCTGATACGAGGGATTGCGGTGGAAGTTGTCTATGCTGCTGCCCAAAATCGCCCTTGCCGAAAACTGCGGCAGATCCTGGCGGATGTCCGACTCGGCCTGTTGGAACATATCCAGCACCGCCCGGTTGGCGTAGACCACTTGATGCTCTTCATCCGCGATCATCACATTGGTGGTGCAGGAATCCAATGCGCTGCGGACCCGCAGGTTCTCCAGCGATCGATTGACCGCCTCCTGCAGAAAAGCGAAGGCGCTGCGATGATCTCCATCCCGCACGCGGAATTCAGTCTTCACCTCGCCGTTGGCCAGCTCCTTCAGCACAGCCGCCAGCACCTGCGGATCGCCGCCCAGCAATCTTTCATGAGAGCGCGCCAAGGTCCAGATCAAGAACAGCGCCAACACCAGCAAACCGCCGCCGAAACCGTACAGCTCATTGCCGCCGAAGGCATCCGGCGCGCCGGCCGCCTGCGCCATCTTCAAAGACTGCTCGCTCTCATAGCGGGCATACTGGCCCACGGCCTCCTGATACTTGGCCGCGCCCGTCCACAGCGTGGACTGGGCATAGGAGCGCGCTTCGTCTCCCCGCCCTGCCGACAACAATTGGCGATATGCGGTTAATTGATTGCGAAAGGCCGCGTCCAAATTGCGCGCGGCATCCAACACCGGCTTGCCTTCGCTGGAGACATGGGCGGAAAGCGCGTTCAGCTTGCCCGTCAACGCTTCCAGTGAAACATCCAGCTGGGGCTGGACGGCGCGAGACTGCGCCGGATCCGCCATGGCCTGGACTGCGCCGACCTGGCGCAGTAATTGGCCGGCAGCCTCCTGGGCGGCGCTGGCCTGCGCCAGCTGGCTGATTTGCATGCCCGATCCGGAGGAGAACTGCAGCACCTCCCCCTGCAAACGGCCAAGTTGCGCCTGCGCCAGGTACAGCACCGCCGCGGTAGCAGCCACCAGCAGCCCGAAGCCAAGGGTTAGCTGGTGTTTGAACTTCATATCGCTCATCTTGCCTCTCCCCATGGTTCGGGCATCAAACTCGCGCCGCAACGGCGGTCAATGCCATTTCGTCGCTACCCATCAATCGTTCAATATCGACGATGATGATCATCTGCTCGTCTATCGTTCCCAGCCCTTCGATATAAGCGGTGTCCACCGTCGAGCCGAATTCCGGCGGCGCGCGCATCGAGTCTTTATCCAACTGGATGACATCCGATACGCCGTCCACCACGATGCCTACGGTTCGCTTGCTGACGTTCAGGATGATCACCACCGTGAATTCGTTGTAAACCGGCTCCCCTAATCCAAACTTGAGCCTCAGGTCGACAATGGGCACGATGCTGCCGCGCAGATTGATCACGCCCTTGATGAACTCCGGCGCGTTGGCGATGCGCGTCACCGTGTCGTAGCCGCGAATTTCCTGAACCTTCAGGATATCGATGCCGTATTCCTCGCACCCCAGCGTAAACACCAGCAGCTCCCTGGCCGCCACATCCCGAGCCAGGTTTTCGTTCAAGCCTTCCACTTGCATGCCCGTCTCCCAAACGCCTTATTCGAGGGATACCGCCGCCTGCTGCGCGACTACCTGCCCGCCTCTGGAACTATTGCTGCGCGCGATCATTGAGATATCCAGAATCAACGCCACCTGGCCATCGCCCAGGATGGTCGCGCCCGACAGGCCATCCACTTTGCGGTAATTGGTTTCCAGATTTTTCACCACGAACTGCTGCTGGCCGATCAGGTCGTCCACCAAGAGCGCGACCCGGGACTCCGACGACTCGACAATCACCAAAATGCCTTCGCTCGCATTGGTCTTGGCGGATTCGACGCTGAAATACCGGCCCAGCGCGATGATGGGAAGATACTCGCCGCGGATATGCACCACCTCGCCGCGCCCGGCCACGGTCTTGATCTCGCGCCCTTCGGGTTGCAGCGACTCCAGGATGAAGCCGAGCGGCATCACGTATATCTCCTGCCCCACCCGCACCGACATGCCATCCATGATCGCCAGCGTCAGCGGCAGGCGGATGCTCATCGTGGTGCCGACATCGACCATAGAATCGATTTCAATGCGGCCGCCCATGTTCTGGATATTGCGCTTGACCACGTCCATGCCGACGCCGCGGCCCGAGACATCGGTCACCTCCGCCGCGGTGGAGAAGCCGGCCTCGAAAATCAGCCCCCACACTTCCTGATCGGAAATCGCGTCATGCACCGCCATGCCCCGCTCGCGCGCTTTGGCCAGGATGCTCTCCCGGTTGAGGCCGGCGCCGTCGTCACTGACTTCGATCACGATGCTGCCTCCCTGATGAAAGGCGCGCAGCGTCAGCCTGCCGGTCGGCGATTTGCCCTTGGCTCGTCTCGCCTCAGGCGATTCGATGCCATGGTCCAGGCTGTTGCGGACCAGATGCGTCAAGGGATCAGAGAGTTTTTCGATGAAGCCTTTGTCCAGCTCGGTGTTCTCGCCCACCATTTTGAGTTCGACCTGCTTGCCCAGGCGGGTCGCCAGGTCGCGCACCACGCGCGGAAACCGGTTGAACACGAAGGCGATAGGCGTCATGCGGATCGACATCACTGCTTCCTGCAACTCGCGCGAATTGCGTTGCAAGGAGCTGATGCCGTTGAGCAGGCGCTCATGCTCCACCGGATCCAGCCCGCTGCCTGACTGCATCAGCATCGATTGCGTAATGACCAGCTCGCCCACCAAATTAAGCAGCAGGTCGACCTTTTCAATATTCACCCGAATGGAATTCTCGCCCGCGGATGCCGCGGCGCCGGCTTTTTCCTCAGGTTTGCTCGCAGCGGCTGGGGCGGCGCCCGGGGCCGCGGCGCCAGCCTCGCGCTTGGCAGTGGCAGGCGCCGCTACGCCTACTCCAACGCCAGGAGCCTGGGCGTAAAGACCGAATCCATCGCCCTCCTCATCCGCGGCCGGCGCCGCGGCGATGGGCTCGAACAAGCCGAAACTGCCATCCTTCTCGAGATGGGCGAACCCTTCGGCCGACCCTTCCGGCGGAGCCGAGGCGATCGGCTCGAACAAACCGAAACTTCCATCCAGCTCCATCTGCTTGAGCGGATCGTCCGGCAGCGGCTCGAACAAACCAAAAGAGCCGTCGTCCTCCAAGGCCCCGGCAGAATCGTGCGGTTGCGCCTCGACGCTGTCTCCCGGCAGAAAGAACCCATAGTCTTCGCCTTCTTCGCTGCCGTGGTCCACGCAGAGGCGAAATTGATCGGGAGCCAGTGTGAATGCCAGGGACTCGGCGACTTCGTCCGCGCTCAAGCCGGAAGTGAAAACTGCGACCCAGGGCAGCTGCTCCGCCGCCACGCCATCTTGCACGATGGTCAAATCGCCGTGCGCGGCCAGGGCATCCAGAACCTGGCGCATATCCACGCCATCCACTGGGGCCAGTTCGACGAACAAGGTCCATATCGTGTCAGGCTGCGCTGCAGATACCGGATCAGGCTCCGGAATCTTAGGCTCCTCGGAAGCGCCGCTTTCGATCTCGACCAAGCGCTGCTTGATGTCCGCCACCGCCGCCGCGTCGACGGAAGGCCCGCCCTTGTGCGCGCCCAACATCCCTTGCAGCGCGTCCTTGGCCTGCAGGAAAACATCCACCATGGGCGCGGTCAGCGCCATGCTCCGCTTGCGCACGCGATCCAGCAGATTTTCCAGCACATGGGTCAGGTCGGCCATGTCTGAAAAGCCGAATGTAGCGGCGCCGCCCTTGATCGAATGGGCGGCGCGGAAGACGGCGTTCAGGTCTTCCGATTCCGGACAATTGACATCCATCGCCAGCAACAGCGATTCCATGGTGGCCAGGTGCTCGTCCGTCTCATCGAAGAACACCTGGTGGAATTGCGACATATCGATCGCCACAATCGTCCCCCCGTAGCGATGATGAGCTTAACCGACCAGGCGCTTGACGACGTCGAGCAGCTTTTGCGGATCAAACGGTTTGACCAGCCAGCCCGAAGCGCCAGCGGCCCGCCCCAGCGCCTTCATCTGGTCGCTGGATTCCGTGGTGAGCATCAAAATGGGAGTGGAGGAGTACGAGGCCTGCTTGCGCAAGGAGCGGATCAGGGTCAAGCCATCCATTCCCGGCATGTTCTGGTCGGTCAGCACCAGATCAAACTGAGCGCCTTGCGCCTTGCTCAAACCCGCATTGCCGTCCACCGCCTCAGCGACTTCGTAGCCCGCGCTTTTCAGGGTGAAACTCACCATCTGACGAATCGATGCCGAATCGTCCACCGTAAGAATTTTCTTGGACATGGCCTTCCCGCTATCGAATGTTTCCAGTCAAATCGACCGCCGCCTTCTGGCTATTGCCGCCAAGACAGGCTGGTCCAACCGAACTCCCCCAACTCATGCGACGGCTGAAGCTGCCGGTTTGAAATGGATCAAAACCAAGCAGACCGTCATTTGCGGAGACGACTATATCGGGATAGCACATCGGAACATTCTTGCCATCCGGCAAACTATCGAGAATCTGTCGATTGAAAGGGAAAGGACGGCAATATTTGGGGGAAATCTTCCGCTGCGCAGGCTAAAAACGCGCGCATCATCCAGCCGCAAGCGTTCATTTCACGCCGCGCGGATAAACACGAGACTGATTTGTTTTGATCATCCAAGAAGCGCCCCATCAATCATTAATGGAGACTCAATCGCATTCAGGAATGCGCGCGCGCGAATGCTTGAAACCTTGCGCCGCGCGGCCCCATGCCGGTGAGGCCAATTAAGAAAACCTCACAGACAGCGCATTGATTTCATTGCGAAATCCAGCGCTACGCATGCGCATCGACAGGCATGAACAAGGCGAAGCGCAGCCGCCCCGAATTACGGCGGCCGCCATTCAAACTTGACCGCTATTGCGTCGCCGAGCGGATGGTGAACATCTTGTTGAAGCAGGCGATTTCAAACACCTGCATCACGGCCTCATGGCAATTGATCAGAATCATCGATTTCTTTTGCCCGGCCGCTCGCTCTTTCAACAGCAGCAACATGCCTAAAGCGGAGCTGTCCAGAAACGGCACCTGATCAAAATCGACATGAATCTCCTGCACGGCGCCATTATCCAAAAGCTCCTGGCTCGCCTGCCGGAAATCCTTGTGCAGATTGAAGTCGAACTGACCTATCAACTTCATCAAGCCGACATTCCCCTCGACACTCACAATCGGTTTCATCACTGTTCCTCGGCTTTCTTCAGCATTGACATTTCACGCGGCTGAAAGCGGACTCTCACCGCCCTTAAGCGCCACGCGTCGGCAACTGCAATTCGAAACAGGCCCCACCCGCCGGCTTGTTGTAACAGCGCACCCCACCGCCCAACTCATCCGCCACTTTCTTGACGATGGCCAAGCCCAAGCCCGTGCCGCCTGAGCGCATCGTAAAGAAAGGCTCGAATATCCTTTCCATCGCATCATCGGGAACGCCGGGGCCGCTGTCCTCGACGGTGAAGACCGCCCAGCCCTCGCTCGCCGTCAGCGCCGCTCCTATCCTTCCGCCGCGCGGCGTAAATTGCAACGCGTTTTCCAGCAGATTGGTGAGCGCGCCTTGCAGGGCTTTGCGGTCTATCATCACCTTTATGGCAGATGTATCCAACAGATTGCAATCCAAAACCACGCCTTTATCCTGGCACTGCGGCGCCAACACCTGGCAAACCTCCTCCAGCAACAGACCCGGATCCGAAGGCTCCAAGGAGGAAACCTGCCCTCTCACATAGCCCAGCATATTCTGCATCAAGCCTTCCAGCGCCCGCATTCTAGCCAGGCTTTTTTCGACAAAGCGCGCGCGGTCTTCCGCCCTTGGAATATCTTGCTTCAGATTGGCGGTATACAACATCGCGCTCGCCAAAGGCGTGCGCAGCTGATGCGCCAGCGCGGCGGCCATGCTGCCCATCTCCGCCAGTTTCTGCTGGCTTGCCAGCTCGCCAGTCAGTTGGTGCAGCCGGGTCACATCGTGGATCAAGACGATCCGCCCGCCCGATGCCGGCAGCTCCTGGTATTGCAGCGTCAGCCGCCGAGCGCCCTCAGGCTGCGGCAAGGCATAGGTATCGTCGACGTCGGACCTTGACAGCATTCCCGACAACGCCTGCCAGTCGGCCCCCGCCTGGCAGCCTGGCAGCATTTCCGCCGCCGCCAGGTTGGCGACCACCACCCGCCCCTCCACCGACAACTCCACCACCCCCGCGGGCAACACCTGCAGCAACAAAGCGAGTCTTTCCGCCAACGCGGCATTTTCATCTCGCTGCTTGCGCAACTGGTTGTTTGCCTCGTCCAACTGGGCATTCAATACATTGACTTGAACCTCAAGTTGCCTATACGCATCAATGAGTTGCCCTGAAACCGCATTGAACTGTTCGAATGCCGCTTCCAGCTGTTGCTGATCATTCAGGCTTGAAACCATAGTCGACGTCGCTTCACTGTCATTTGTAAAAACCACTTAAACGGTATGATAATGACCAACTTACGGTGAGCCAACTTGCGCCAGACATGGCCGCAAGCAAAAAAAACCGGGAAAAACTCATATCTGGCGTATAAAGGGTAGTAGTGCGCCATTCGAAAAGATGCTGCGGAGGTTTCTGTGTCAGAGCTTCTCAAAAAAATCGACGCCAGAACCAAACTGGCCGGCACCAACAAGCTGGAAATCCTATTGTTCTCCTTGGGGCATGATCAGCGTACGGGTCGCAAGGAAATATTTGGTATCAATGTATTCAAGGTGCGCGAGGTGATGCGCACGCCGGAAATCACCTCCGCCCCGGAAATGCCATCCTCCGTGGAAGGCATGGTCAGCCTGCGCGGCGCGCTGGTGCCGGTGATTGATCTGGCCAAGTATGCGGGCATTGTCACCAGCAATCGCCCGGAAATCATGATCGTCACCGAATACAACGGCCACACGCAAGGCTTTCTGGTCGAGGCGGTGGACACCATCCTTCGTCTGGATTGGTCCGCCATGCGCGTGCCGCCCGACATGATCACCAATCGCATGGCGGGTCTGGTGACTGCCGTCACCGAGCTCGACAACGGCACGCTGGTCATGATGATGGACGTGGAAAAGGTGTTGGCGGAAACCAGCATCATCGACGACGGCCACAGTTTCATCAATATCGAACCGGTCAAGGAAGAGCGGCGCATCTTCTTCGCCGACGACAGCGCGGTAGCCCGCAAGCAGATCGAACGCACGCTTGAAGCGATGAATATTCGCTACACCTACGCCATCAACGGCATGCGCGGCTGGGAAGATCTGCAAAAAATGGCCCAACAGTCTGAAGCCGCCGGACGCAAGCTGTCCGACGAGCTGCACCTGGTGCTGACCGACGTGGAAATGCCCGAGATGGACGGCTATATGCTGACCAAGATGATCAAGAGCGATCCGCGTTTCGCCGGCATCCCCGTGCTGATGCACTCGTCGCTGTCCGGCTCGTCCAATCAAAAACTGGGCGAATCGGTCGGCGTGGACTCGTATGTTTCGAAATTTGAACCGCAGAAGCTCGCCAGCAAGCTGCGCCAGATGCTGAAACTGGAACCCAGCAACTAAAAACGGTTATCTCAAAGTTTTCAAGGGACAGGATCAAGACATGCCTAGCACTGACGCCTCCTTGCTTGCCAGTGTGGACGCCCGGACCAAGCTCGCCGGCTCCAACAAAATGGAGATTCTGCTGTTCTCGCTGGGAACGCGTGAGACTTTCGGCATCAATGTTTTCAAGGTGCGCGAAGTCTCGCAGACGCCGGCCATCACCAAGACGCCCAATATGCCGTTCGGGGTCGAGGGAGTGCTGTCGTTGCGCGGCAATATCATCCCGGTCATCTCGCTGGCCAAGTTCATCGGCCGAGAGAACAGCGGCAGCAAATTCGACACCATGATCGTCACCGAATTCAACAAGAGCACCCAGGCTTTTCTGGTGGACTCGGTGGATCGCATCATCCGGGTGGATTGGGACAAGGTGCGCGCGCCTGAAAACATCATGGCGGCGGCCGGCACCAATCAGAATCTGATCACGGCGATCACTGAGCTGGATAACGGCAAGCTGGTATCCATTCTGGACGTGGAGCAGATCCTGGCCAGCGTGGTGGGCGAACCGCGCCTGCCGGACGTGCCGACCGCGCAGCTGGAATCGGATCAGTACATATTCTTCGTCGACGACTCGGTGGTGGCCCGCAAGGAGATCACCGGCGTGCTGGAGAAAATGGGCATCAAGTTCCAGCAGGCCACCAATGGCCGCGAAGCCTGGGACCGCTTGCAAGTGCTGGCGGGCCGGAATTGGGCGGAAGGCGAATGCCTGCACGACTATCTGAAGATCATCCTGGTCGATGCCGAAATGCCGGAAATGGATGGTTATGTATTGACCAAATTGATTAAATCGGATCAGCGCTTCAAAGGCATTCCGGTGATCATGCACTCCTCGCTGTCCTCCAACGCCAACCGGGCGATGGGCTCCAGCGTAGGCGTGGACTCTTATGTCGCGAAGTTCGATCCGGGCGTTCTGGCAGAAACTTTGATTCCATTCCTGCAAAGGTAATCGCTACAATGTGCGCCTTGAAGGAACATAGATAATTCAGGATATACCTCGATGTCAGACAAGAATATGCGATTCCTGGTAGTGGACGACTTCTCCACCATGCGAAGAATCGTCCGCAACCTGCTGAAAGAGCTGGGCTTCACCAACGTCGATGAAGCCGAGGACGGCCAAGTCGCGCTGCACAAGCTCAAGACCCAGCATTTTGACTTTGTCGTTTCCGACTGGAATATGCCCAATATGACGGGCATTGAACTACTCAAGGCCGTACGGGCGGATCCTCAGTTGAAGCATCTCCCGTTCATGATGGTGACGGCTGAAGCGAAGCGTGAAAACATCATCGAAGCCGCCATGGCAGGCGCCAGCGGCTATATCGTGAAGCCCTTCACTGCCGCCACCATGGAAGAGAAGATGAACAAGATCTTCCAGAACATGAACAAGCCAGCCTGAGCATCCAACAAGACTGCCCGCGTCAGCATTGAGGAGGAAAGATCGTGCCCGACCATATTTTGGAGAACGGTGATTCGCCGGAGCTGGAAGCTCTGTTCGAAACCATCGCCCGTCAGCAACAGGATGAATCCGCAGCCGAGACGACGGCTGCCCCCGCGCAAACGGCAGAATCGGAACCCACCGCCTTTAACTTGGGCGAGGCCACGCCTTCCTCGATGTATGAGCATATCGGCCAGATGACACGCAAGATGCACGACGCCCTGCGCGACCTGGGCTATGACAAGTCTCTGGAAAGAGTGGCGGAAACCATCCCCGATGCGAAGGATCGCTTGTCTTACATCGCCACGCTGACGGAAAACTCCGCCGAGCGCGTGCTGAATGCGACCGATATCGCCAAACCCTTCCAGGACAAACTGGAAAGCGAGGCGCAGGCGCTGAGCGAGCGCTGGGAAAAATTGTACGCCAATTTATTGAGCGTGGAAGAGTTCAAGCGTCTGGCCGAGGAAACGCGGCAATACCTGAAAGATGTGCCGAATCAGACGCAGGCGACCAATACGCAACTGCTGGAAATCGTAATGGCCCAGGATTTTCAGGATTTGACCGGCCAAGTCATCAAGAAAATGATGGGCATGGTCAAGATTCTGGAAACCGAACTGGTCAACTTCTTGATCGAGTTCTCGCCAAACGAGAAAAAAGGCGAACTCAGCAATAATTTGCTCAACGGACCAGTCATCAATCCGGAAGGCAAAACCGACGTGGTTACCAGCCAGCAGCAAGTGGACGACCTGCTGGAAAGCCTGGGTTTCTAACAGCAACGCAAGCAAGACAACGCACGACGCGTGGGGTGAAAAATGAGCGAATTTGGCGGCATGGAAGAGTTGCTTCAGGATTTCCTGATGGAGTCCACCGACCTTCTGTCCGACGTGGACAACAAATTGGTCGAGCTGGAAAAACGCCCGGAAGACAAGGCTTTGCTCAATGACATCTTCCGCGGCTTCCATACCATCAAGGGCGGCGCCGGCTTCCTCAATGTCATCCCTATGGTGAATCTGTGCCACCGCACGGAAAACCTGTTCGACAAGCTGCGCAACGGCGAAATGCACATCACCCCGGAAGTGATGGACGTCATTCTGGACGCCACCGGCATCGTGCGCGACATGTTCGGCACGCTGGGACAAGGCCTGATGCCCGGCGACGCGGACGCTCGCGTCCTGGCCGCGCTGGACGCAGCGCTTGCCGGCGAAACGCCGACGATGGAAGCCGCTCAGCCGGCCCCGGCGCCCAGCGCGCCAGAGCCTGCCGCAGCGGCCGCAGGCGGCCCGGATTGGAATCAACTGTATCAAGCCGTCGCGCCATCCGCATCGGCCCCGCAAGCCGCAGCGCCCAGCGCGCCTGCAGCTCCGCAACAAGCGCCCGCTGCGGCGCCGGCCCCTGCCGCAACCGCGCCGGCTCCGGCCCCGGCTGCGCCGCCGGTTCCCGCCAAGGCCGCCGCGCCCAAGCCTGCGCCGGCCAAACCAGCCGGCGGCGGCGGCCCTGTGGCCAGCGGTCCTCAGGAAAACACCATCCGTATCGACACGGTGCGCCTGGACATGGTGCTGAACCTGTCCGGCGAAATCGGCCTGACCAAGAACAGGCTGACCACGCTGCGCACCGAGATCCTGCAGGGCAACCGCGACACCAACACCTTGCGTTCGCTGGACGAGGCGATCAGCCAGCTGGACCTGTTGGTCGGCGACCTGCAGAACGCGGTGATGAAAACCCGCATGCAGCCGATCGGCCGCCTGTTCCAGAAATATCCGCGCTTGGCGCGCGACCTGGCCCGCCAACTGGGCAAGGAAGTGGAACTGGTGTTGTCCGGCGAGGAAACCGAACTCGACAAGACCATGATCGAGGATCTGAACGATCCGCTGGTCCACTTGGTTCGCAACGCGGTAGACCACGGCATCGAGTCGCCGGAAGAGCGCATCGCTTCCGGCAAAAAACCGCAGGCCTTGGTGCAACTGACCGCCGAGCAGGTAGGCGACCACATCCTGATCGAAATCACCGACGACGGCAAAGGCATGAATCCCGACGCCTTGCGCCGCAAAGCGATCGAAAAGGGCCTGATCGACACCGAGACCGCCAATTCGCTGGATGAAAAGCAGTGCCTGCAGCTGATCTTCCTGCCGGGCTTCTCCACCAAGGACCAGATCTCCAGCGTATCCGGCCGCGGCGTCGGCATGGACGTGGTCCGCACCAATATCCAGAAGCTCAACGGCCGCATCGACATCAACTCGGTAGCCGGCGAAGGCACCCGCATCAGCATCTCGCTGCCGCTGACCCTCGCCATCCTGCCGGTGCTGGTGGTGCGCGCCTGCAATCAGCCCTTCGCCGTTCCGCTGGCCATGGTGCGCGAAATCATCACCATCGACAGCGGCGCCATTCAAGAGGTATCCGGCAAGCCCACCATCGTGGTCCGCGACGAAATCCTGCCGCTGAAAACGCTGGCCGGCTTGTTGGGATGGGAGCCGACGCAAAAACCGTACTTCGGCGTGCTGATGCAGTCCGCTGAAAAGTCTTTCATTCTGGCCATCGACTCCTTCGTCGGACGCGACGATGTGGTGATCAAGCCGCTGCAGAACATCCGCCCCAAGGGCGTGGCCGGCGCCACGCTGTCCGGCGATGGCTCCGTGGTGCTGGTGCTCGACATGGAAGACTTGCTCACCTCCAGCGAAAACAGCAACGCCATTGTGCGGACGGCGGACGTGATCGCCACCTAACTTCAAGGCGCAAGCATGACCACCAATACTGCCTTCATCGGACGGCAGCCGGTTCTGAACCGCAACCAGCAGCTCATAGGTTATGAGCTGCTTTTTCGTCCCAGCGGAGAGGCGTCCGGCGTCGGCAAGCATACCGAGCTGCAAGCCGACACCGATGTGCTGGTCAATACGCTGAACAATATGGGCACCAGCTGGCTGATAGGCAACAAGCTGGCCTTCATCAACGTCGGCGAGACCATGCTCAACAGCGAGTTTCTGGAACTGCTGCCGCCGCGGCGCATCATTCTGGATCTTTCGCCCCGCATCGTCCCCAGCAATGAGCTGCTGTCGCGCGCCCGGCATTTGCGCTCGATGGGCTTCGGCATCGCGCTGGACGACTTCAGCTTCGAATCGCCGGCGGCGGCCTTTCTCGAGTTGGCCAACTACGTCAAGCTGGACATCCAAAACCAGGACGCCACCCGCTTCCAGATGCTGGCGGCGCGACTCCGCAGCTATCCGCTGATCCGCATCGCCGAACGCGTGGAAACCCACGCCCAGTTCCATCTCTGCAAAGAGCTTGGCATGGACGGCTTCCAGGGCTATTACTTCGCCAAGCCGGAAACGCTGACGGCCAAGGTGATCCACCCCACCTTCAGCAATACGCTGGAGCTGTTGAATTTGCTGCGGCTGGATGCCGACATCCGCGACATCGAACAGGTGCTCAAGCGCGACGTGGCCCTGTCCTACAAGCTGCTGCGCTACGTCAACTCCGCGGCCGCCGGACTCAACACCACCATCAGCTCGTTCTCGCATGCGGTCACCGTGCTGGGCTATCAAAAGCTTTACCGCTGGCTGACGCTGCTGCTGGTCACCGCCTCCGATGACAGCCACGCGCCCCCCGCTCTGCAAAAAACCGCAGTCACCCGCGGCCGGTTCATGGAGCTGCTGGGCATGCAATTGGGCGAGCGCCACGACGTCAACGACAATCTGTTCATCGTCGGCCTGTTCAGCTTGCTGGACGTGCTGTTCGACATGCCGATGGACAAGATCATCATGCATCTGCAGCTCCCATCGCCGGTAAACGAGGCCTTGCTGCACGACAGGGGTTCGATGAGCCAGTATCTGAAACTGGCCCGCGCCTGCGAGGACGGCAATCTGGAAGGCGTGCCGCAACTATGCGATCAACTGGGGCTCACTTGCGAGCAATTGAACCAGGCCCATATTTCGGCGCTCGCCTGGGTAGAGGAACTGGGCTTATAATCCCAAGCCTTGCAAGGTTGTATCAAGCCCAATGAAACTGTTAGCCCTGGACACCTCCACCACCTACCTGTCCCTCGCCTTGAGCCTGGATGGGGAGATGTTGGCATTTCATCAATGCGTTGAGCAGAAGCACGCCGAACGCACCCTGCCGGAGATATCGCGCCTGCTCGCCGAGGCCGGCGTGAGCCTGGGTTCGCTTGACGGCATTGTTTTTGGACAAGGCCCCGGCGCGTTCACCGGCCTGCGCATCGCCTGCGGCGTCGCTCAAGGCCTGGCCTTCTCCGCCGACCTGCCCACCATCGCCATCCCCACGCTGGACAATCTGGCCTACCAGGCCGGCGAAGGCCAGGTGCTGGTTTGCTTCGACGCGCGCATGCAACAGGTATATAGCGCGCTCTACCAAACCGGAGCCGACTGGAAACGGCTGAGCCCGATCAGCGTAGCCTCTCCCGAGACCATCGCCTTGCCGGAGGGCACAACCCTGCTCGCCGGCGACGGCTTTGACAACTACGCCCAGTTGCTGCCGGAAGCCCGGAGCGCGCTTCCCCTCTCTCCGCACAGCCGCCCCCATGCCGAAGCCTATATCCGGCTGGCCGCAAGCGGACGCTACCCCCACACCCACCCGCGCGAGGCGGAGTTGCTCTATGTCCGCAACAAAGTGGCGCTGACCAGCGTGGAGCAGCAGCAGGCGCGCCAACGATGAGCCAAGTGCGCCGCTTCGCTCCCAACAGTCCTGAGCTGCTGGCCGATATGGAACAGCAGGCCACCGACCATCCCTGGCGCGTCGGCCAATACCGCGACAGCCTGGAGGCCGGCTATCCTTGCTATGGGCTGTTTTCAGATGAAGGCGCGCTGATGGGATACGTCCTGATCATGCGCGTGCTGGATGAGGCGGAAATTCTCAACATCGTCATCGCCCGCGAACACCAGGGCCAAGGCAATGGCCGCCTGCTGATGGAGTCCATGCTGCAAGACCTGCGCGACGACTGCTGTCGCAGATTGTTCCTGGAAGTGCGCGAAAGCAATGAGGCGGCGCGCAAGCTTTACCAGCACTGCAATTTTCATCAGTGCGGGCTGCGCAAGAACTACTACCCCGCGAAGCACGGCCGCGAGCACGCCATCCTGATGGAGGCCATCCTGTGAGCCGGAGCAAGCTGCTGCAACAAAGTATGGGACTCGGTCCGACATGGCTGCCGCGCGACGGCCGCTTCGACCAGCATCCGGGAGAACTCGCGCGCCAGGCCTGGCTCGCCGAAGCCCAGGCCAAGTCTCCGCCCCATGCCTTCGAAGCGCCCGCCGAAGCCATCGAACCCGCCAAGCCGAGCATTGAGCCCGCCCAAGCGGCAACGGCCGCCCCCGATACCACGGCGCACGCGCCGGCCGCAACGCCGCCAAGCACGACATTGCGCGCGGAGGTCCGCAGCGAATTGCCGCAACTGGACTGGTCCGAGCTGCAACAGCAGGTGGCAGACTGCCAGCAATGCCGCCTATGCGAAACCCGCACCCAGACAGTATTCGGCCGCGGCAATGCCAAGGCCCGCTGGCTATTGATAGGCGAAGCGCCGGGCGAGCAAGAGGACAAGCAAGGCCTGCCCTTCGTCGGCCGCGCCGGCCAGCTGCTGGACAATATGCTGCTGGCGGCGGGACTGGACCGCGATCAGGATGTTTATATCGCCAACGTGCTCAAGTGCCGTCCGCCCGGCAACCGCAATCCGGCGCCGGATGAAATCGCCGCCTGCAACGGTTATTTGCTGCAACAGATCCGCCACATCCAACCGACGCTGATCCTGGCCCTAGGCCGCTTCGCCGCCCAGACACTGCTGGAGACGGAAGATTCCATCGGCCGCCTGCGCGGCAAAGTGCACCGCTACCAAGGCGTGCCGCTGGTGGTGAGCTATCACCCCGCCTACCTGCTGCGCAATCAGCCGGACAAGGCCAAGGCGTGGCAGGACCTGCTGCTGGCCCGCAAGGTCTACCAGCACGCAGGCGGCTGAGCCGCAAGCCACGGAAAACGAAAAAGGCCAGTCGAATGACTGGCCTTTCTGCTGTGCACAGCCCTGCAAAACAGGACCAATAAAAAACCCTTCTCCGTGCACCAGAGAAGGGCTCTCTACCAACCGGAAAACAAGCTTATTTCAGCTTGGTTTCTTTGTACAGAACGTGCTTGCGGGCAACGGGATCGAACTTCTTGATCTCCATCTTTTCCGGCATGGTGCGCTTGTTCTTGGTGGTGGTGTAGAAGTGGCCGGTGCCAGCGGTGGATTCCAGCTTGATCTTATCGCGCATGATGTATTCCTCTGTGCGTTATCTAGTTAGACCGCTTAGATCTCGCCGCGAGCGCGCAGATCAGCCAGCACTGCATCGATGCCCACCTTGTCGATGGTACGCAGAGCGGCGTTGGATACGCGCAGGCGCACCCAGCGGTTTTCGCTTTCTACCCAGAACTTGCGATATTGCAGGTTCGGCAGGAAACGACGTTTAGTCTTGTTGTTGGCGTGGGAAACGTTGTTCCCGGTCATCGGACGCTTGCCGGTGACTTTGCAAACACGCGCCATGGTTAAACTCCCCAAAACCGGTAAAAGCTGGCTTTATAACATAGAAAAAGCCAGATATTCAAGCAGAACGCGCACCTAAATGAATTTAGGCGCACTCACGTATGAAACAGTCGGTCGACATTGTAACGGATTCGCCACAGCGAGGCGAGCACTATCGGCGCAACCTTAGGACAAGTGTTGCATTCTTTCCCGCAACAAGATGATATCAAGTGATTCAACTCGAGACGATTTCTTGGTAAAATCCCGGATTCCCACAGAGCCGTAATCTCATGACCAAGTACATCTTCGTAACCGGTGGCGTGGTGTCCTCCCTGGGTAAGGGCATTGCCGCTGCGTCCATCGCTGCCATCCTCGAATCCCGCGGGCTGAAAGTCACCATGCTGAAGCTCGACCCCTATATCAACGTCGACCCGGGCACGATGAGCCCATTCCAGCACGGCGAGGTGTTCGTCACCGAAGACGGCGCGGAAACCGACCTTGACCTCGGCCACTACGAGCGCTTCATCCATGCCAAGATGAAGAAAAGCAACAACTTCACCACCGGCCAGGTGTACGAATCGGTCATTTCCAAAGAGCGCCGCGGCGACTACCTGGGCGGCACCGTCCAGGTCATCCCGCACATCACCGACGAAATCAAGCTGAAGATGAACGAAGGCGCGGCTGACGCCGATGTCGCCATCGTTGAAATCGGCGGCACCGTCGGCGACATCGAATCGCTGCCCTTCCTGGAAGCGATTCGCCAGATGCGCTCCAACCATGGCCGCAAGAACACCTTGTACGTGCACCTGTCTTACGTGCCGTACATCACCACCGCCGGCGAAATCAAGACCAAGCCGACCCAGCACTCGGTGAAGGAGCTGCGCGAAATCGGCATTCAGCCGGACATCCTGCTGTGCCGCATGGACCGCGAGCTGCCGGAAGACGAAAAGCGCAAGATCGCTCTGTTCTGCAATGTCGAAGAGAACGCGGTGATCGGCTGCTACGATTCCGACTCCATCTATAAAGTGCCGGGCATGCTGCACGCCCAAGGCATCGACGAGATCATCTCCGAACAGCTGCAACTGGATCTGCCCAAGGCCGACCTGTCGGTGTGGGACCGCATCATCGACGCCATCGAGCATCCGGACCACAGCATCAACATCGCCATGGTGGGCAAGTACGTCGATCTGACCGAATCGTACAAGTCGCTGACCGAGGCGCTGAAGCACGCCGGCGTGCACACCCGCACCAACGTCAACATCATCTACGTCGACTCTGAAGAAATCGACCGCGACGGCGCCGAGTCCCTCAAGGACATGGACGCCATCCTGGTGCCGGGCGGCTTCGGCAAGCGCGGCGTGGAAGGCAAGATCAAGGCGGTGAAGTTCGCTCGCGAGAACAACATCCCCTACCTGGGCATCTGCCTGGGCATGCAGATCGCGCTGATCGAGTACGCTCGCGACGTGGCCGGCATGAGCGACGCCAACTCCACCGAGTTCGACCTCGACACCAACTTCCCGGTGGTGGCGCTGATCGACGAGTGGGTCAACCACGACGGCAAGATCGAAAAACGCGACGAGAACTCCAACCTGGGCGGCACCATGCGCTTGGGCGGCCAGCAGTGCGATCTGGTGGACGGCTCCCTGGCAGCGCGCGTGTACGGCAACACCGAAATCACCGAGCGCCATCGCCATCGCTACGAAGTCAACAACTACTACATCCAGCGCCTGGAACAAGCCGGCCTGACCATCAGCGGCCGCTCCGCCGGTCATGAAAAGCTGGTGGAAACCATCGAGCTGGGCAACCATCGCTGGTTCTTCGCCTGTCAGTTCCACCCGGAATTCACCTCCACTCCGCGCGACGGCCACCCGCTGTTCATCGCCTACGTCAAGGCGGCGCTGGACTACAAGGCTGACAAGCAGGGCAACTGACACTGATGAAACTGTGCGGATTCGAAATCGGCCTGGATCAGCCCTTATTCCTGATCGCAGGCCCCAGCGTGCTGGAAAGCGCCCAAATGGCGCTGGACACCGCGGGGCAGTTGAAGGAGATCGCCAGCGAGCTGGCCATCCCCTTCATCTACAAGGCCAGCTATGACAAGGCCAATCGGCCGGCTTCCAATGTGTTCCGCGGCTTCGGCATCGACCAGGGCCTGCGCATGCTGGAAGAAGTCCGACGCCAGATCGGCGTGCCCGTTCTGACCGACGTGCATACCGAAAACGAAGTGGTGCAGGTCGCCAGCGTGGTGGATGTGGTGCAAACCCCCGCCTTTCTGGCGCATCAGGCCGACTTCATCCGCGCGGTCGCGCAGTGCGGCAAACCCGTCAATATCAAGAAGGGCCAATTCATGGCCCCAGGCGAAATGCGGCAAGTGATAAGCTGGGCGCGCGAAGCCGCGCGCGAGGCCGGGCTGCCGGAAGACAGCTTCCTGGCCTGCGAGCGCGGCACCTCGTTCGGCTATCACGACCTGGTGGCGGATATGCGCTCGCTGGCCGTGATGCGCGACACCGCCTGCCCGGTGGTGTTCGACGTCAGCCACGCGGTGCAATTGCCCGGCGCGCTGCAGCACGCCGCCAACCCGCGCCGCTTCGTGCCGACGCTGGCGCGGGCGGCGGTGGCGGCGGGCATTTCCGGCTTGTACCTGGAAACGCACCCCGACCCGGACCAGGCGCTGTGCGACGGCCCCAACGCCCTGCCGCTTGCCCAGGTAAAAGAATTGCTGACTACGCTCAAGGCGCTGGACAAGCTGGTCAAGCAAAATCCCTGGCAAGAGCACTCGCTGTAATACTCGAAGGCCAAAATCGGCCCGGCAAGCGCCGGGCTGTTTTTGCCTCCGCAAGTTCAACTTAAGCTATGAAGGGAATGACAATGAGTTCGATCGTTGATGTGGTAGCTCGCGAAATCCTGGACTCCCGCGGCAATCCGACCGTGGAAGCGGACGTTCTGCTGGAGTCCGGCGTGATGGGCCGCGCAGCGGTACCGTCCGGCGCCTCCACCGGCACCCGCGAAGCGCTGGAACTGCGCGATGGCGACAAGAGCCGCTATCTGGGCAAGGGCGTGCTGAAAGCCGTCGACAATATCAATACCGAAATCTGCGAAGCGATCATTGGCCTGGACGCATCCGACCAAACCTTCATTGACAAGACCCTGATCGAGCTGGACGGCACCGAGACCAAGTCCCGCCTGGGCGCCAACGCCATGCTGGCCGTCTCCATGGCCGTGGCTCGCGCCGCCGCCGAAGATTCCGGCCTGCCGCTATACCGCTACCTGGGCGGCGCCGGCCCGATGGCCCTGCCGGTCCCGATGATGAACGTCATCAACGGCGGCGAACACGCCAACAACACCCTGGACATCCAGGAATTCATGATCATCCCGGTAGGCGCGCAAACCTTCCGCGAAGCGCTGCGCATGGGCGCCGAAATCTTCCACAATCTGAAAAAGATCTGTGACAAGAAGGGCTACGCCACCACCGTCGGCGACGAAGGCGGCTTCGCCCCGAACCTGGAAAGCCATGAAGACGCGATCAAGCTGATTCTGGAAGCCGTGGACGCCGCTGGTTACGTGGCCGGCCAGGACGTGATGATCGCACTGGACTGCGCCGCCTCCGAATTCTTCCGCGACGGCAAGTACCACCTGACCGCCGAAAAACTGTCGCTGGGCTCGGAAGAGTTCGCCGACTACCTGGAAAACCTGGTCAACAAGTACCCGATCATCTCCATCGAAGACGGCATGGCCGAGCAAGATTGGGCTGGCTGGAAGCTGCTGACCGAACGTCTGGGCCAAAAAGTGCAGATCGTCGGCGACGACGTATTCGTCACCAACCCGAAAATTTTGGCCGAAGGCATCGCCAAGGGTGTGGCTAACTCCTTGTTGGTCAAGGTCAATCAGATCGGCACGCTATCCGAGACTTTGAAAGCAGTTGATCTGGCCAAGCGTTCCCGCTATACCTGCGTTATGAGCCATCGTTCGGGCGAGACCGAAGACAGCACCATCGCCGATCTGGCAGTCGCCACCAACTGCATGCAGATCAAGACCGGTTCGCTGTCGCGTTCCGACCGCATGGCCAAATACAACCAACTGCTGCGCATCGAGGAAGAGCTGGGCGAAGCCGCCTACTACCCGGGCCGCGCCGCGTTTTATCATCTGAAGTGATTGCATGCGCTGGCTGACCGCGACCCTGGTAACCGTTATCCTCGCCTTGCAGTGGCCTTTATGGTTCGGCAAGGGCAGCTGGCTCAGGGTCTGGCAGCTGGATAAGCAACTGCAGGAACAGCGGGCGACCACCCAAAAACTGGTTGCCCGCAACGCCGCGCTTGATGCCGAAGTGCGCGATCTGAAACAAGGCAGCGATGCGATAGAGGAAAGAGCGCGTAACGAACTTGGCATGATTCGCAACGGCGAAGTGTTCTTCCAGTTGCTGGACACCAGCAAGAACACGCCGCTGCCGGGTCACCCGACAACGGACACTCACCCCCACTGACAATCCATGATGGCTGGCCGCCTTAAGAGCACCAAGGTTTGGGCAATGACGACACAGAACCCTATCGAAGTGGCAAGAGAAACCCTGAAACAGTTGTCCATGCGGAAACTGCTTCCCACGCCGGAAAACTTCGAGCGGGTTTACCACGAGTTGACGCAAACCCCGATGGCTCGCGACAACAAGCTGGCCGTTCTGCTGCTGCGCGCGCTGGAAACGCTGCCCCAGGAAAACGTCCAGGCCAAGGTCACGCTCAGCCGCCTCAAGCAGGTGCTGGATGAAAGCCGCTGGGAACAAGCCCCGCAACTGGTCATCGATTTCCTGCGCGGCACCTTCGCCACCCAGCAGCTGACGCAAAGCTGGGGCCTGTTGCTGCAAAATCTGATCAAGAGCTGGGAACTGCGCCAGCCCGACCTGCCTCAACACCACAAGCAAAGCGCGCTGGAACGCGTGCTGATCAATTACGGCAATCAGCCTGAAGAACTCAATCAGAAGCTGGTCGCCCTGCTGCAAAACTGGAATGCCTCGCCCTCCGCCCGAGAAATGCCGGCCAGCGGCGAAGAGACAAGCGATGGCGACGCCTCCGCCAGCGCCCCGGAAGAAGTCGACAGCAGCTGGCAATCCTGGCAACGCACCCTGGCGTTCGCGCTGAAGCACGGCCTGGAACCGCGCCTGGCGAGCTACCCGGATCTCGTCGACGGCCTGGAAGGCTTGCTCAAAGAGCTGGACGACATCGCCGACGAGCCCAGGCTCAACGCCTTCATGCCCAAGCTGCGCGCCTTCATGATCAAGCTGGAGCTGCAGTCGCAACAGGAAGGCCGCCTGACCACGGGCCTGACCAACCTGCTCAAGCTGATGCTGGACAATGTGGCCGAGCTCAATCGTTCGGACGAATACCTGCTGGGACAAGTCGGCTCCCTGCAGGAAATGCTCAGCCAAGAGCCGCTGTCCATGCAGCAAATCTATCAGCTGGAAACCAGCCTGAAGGAAGTCATCCGCAAGCAAGGCATGCTGAAGAGCTCGCTGGACGAAGCCGCCAGCTCGCTGCGCGCCCTGCTGGACCGCTTCGTCACCCGGCTGGCGATGATGACGGACAGCACCGACGAATTCCACAGCAAGATCCAGGCTCACAGCGAGAAACTGAAGCAAACCGACAATGTCAGCGATCTGGGCGGCATCATCAGCGCCCTGATGGAAGACACCTCGGTCATGCAACTGGATCTGACCCGCTCCCGCGACGAGCTGGTTTCAGCCAAGGAGCAAGTGGAAGCGGCCGAACTGCGCATCCGCGAACTGGAGTCCGCTCTCGAAGCCGCCAGCGCCAAGGTCAAGGAAGACCAGCTGACCGGCGCCTACAACCGCCGCGGCCTGGCTGAATACTTCCAGCGCGAAATCGGCCGCGCCGAGCGCACCGCCGCGCCGCTGTCGGTCGCGCTGATCGACGTGGACAACTTCAAACAGCTGAACGACCGCTACGGCCATCTGGCCGGCGACGACGCGCTGAAGTATCTGGTGGATGTGATCAAGCATAGCCTGCGCCCGGCCGACATCGTCGCCCGCTTCGGCGGCGAGGAGTTCGTCATCCTGATGCCGGACACCCCGGAAACCGAGGCGGTGCAAACCGTGCAGCGCCTACAGCGCGAGCTGACCAAAACCTTCTTCCTGGCCAACAACGACAAGCTGCTGATCACCTTCAGCGCCGGCGTGGCGCGCTGGCATCTGGGAGAGATGGAGTCGGATGTGCTGGAGCGCGCCGACCAGGCCATGTACCAGGCCAAGATCAACGGCAAAAACCGCGTCTGTTCGGCGGAAGAAGCGCTGAGCTGACATCTCGCCGATATCAATAAAAAAGGATGGCGCCTTGGCCATCCTTTTTTTACTTCCCTGGCCGCCTAAACGCCCTTTTTCATTTTCTTGCCCGCCTCGGCGCGCTGACGCCGCACTTCCTTGGGGTCGGCCAGCAAGGGCCGGTAGATTTCCACCCTATCCTGCGGACGCAGCGCGGCATCCGGCTTGACCGACTTGCCGAACACGCCCAGCTTTAGCGTCTCCGCGCTCAACTCCGGGCAATCCGCCAGAATGCCGGAAGCCTTCACCGCCTCCAGCGCCGTGCCGCCTTGCGGCAAATCCACAGTCAACAGCCACTGTCGATCCGGCCGCGCATACGCCACCTCCACCCTGATCTTGTCAGTCATCGCCGTACTTCCTGTCCGCTTCCTTGATGAAGGCATCCACCAGGGTGCCGCTGATGTGGCCGAAGACCGGGCCGATGATCTTTTCCAGGATCCGGCTGGAAAACTGGTAACGCAGGCTGAATTCGATTTTGCAGCCAAAATCGCCCAAGGGCTTGAAATGCCAGAGCCCTTCCAGCTGTTCAAACGGCCCATCCACCAGTTCCATGCGGATGGACACATTCTCGACATTATGGTTGCGCGTGGTGAAGTGCTGCTTCACTTTCAGGTAGTCGATGTGGAGGCTGGCGACCACCTGGCCGTCCTCGCGCGACAATACCTCGGTCTTGCCGCACCAGGGCAGAAAACGGCTGTAGTTTTCGATATCGTCCACCAGCGCATACATCTGCGCCGGCGTATGCGCCACCAGGACGCTCTTTTCGACAAGCTGCATCGGCAAAACCCGGCGTTTCCGGGGTCTCGA
Source organism: Chromobacterium sp. IIBBL 290-4 (assembly GCF_024207115.1). Taxonomy (NCBI): domain Bacteria; kingdom Pseudomonadati; phylum Pseudomonadota; class Betaproteobacteria; order Neisseriales; family Chromobacteriaceae; genus Chromobacterium; species Chromobacterium sp. IIBBL 290-4. Next base: position 2,984,799 of record NZ_CP100128.1, on the reverse strand, counting down.
AATAGACAATCAAGCCGCAATTTTAGCAAAAACCGCCGCCAAACGCCCCGCCCCCGACATCCAAACGCGCCCGTCGCCATATCTTCACATCAAACTACTAAAAAGGCTGGACTTTGGCGGATCGCCGGCTTCTGCTACAATGTCGGATTCCAAAGGAACCCCACATGAGCATCATCCAGAACCGCAAGGCTTTCCACGACTATTTCATCGAGGAAAAACTCGAGGCCGGGCTCGTGCTGGAGGGGTGGGAAGTCAAGGCCATCCGCGCTGGCCGCGTGCAGCTCAAGGAAAGCTACGTGGACTGGAAAAACGGCGCCTTTTGGCTGATCGGCTGCCACATCACCCCGCTGCAATCCGCCTCCACCCACGTCAAGCCGGACCCGGTGCGCCCGCGCAAATTGTTGATGTCCCAGGCGGAAATCAACCGCTTCATCGGCAAGGTGGAACGCGCCGGCTACACCATGATGGCGCTGGACCTGCACTACACCAAGGGCAACGTCAAAGCCGAAGTCGGCCTGGCAAAAGGCAAGAAAATGCACGACAAACGCGATACCGAGAAGGATCGCGAATGGCAGCGCGAGAAACAACGCGTCATGAAGAACCAGCGAGGCGCGGCATGAAGCGCAGCGCCGCTCTGCCCATCGCGCTGATCTGCGTCGGCATTGTCTGGCTGCTGAAAAGCGCCGCCTGGCTGCCCAACACCCCCACCCTGCTCGCCCTGCTGCTGTTCGCGGCGGGCGTGTTGCTATTGGCGCTGGATGGTTTCAACAAATCCACGCTGGTGACCAGCCCGATGCTGGCCTATGCCGGCGCCAGCATCTACGCGATAGACCAATTGGCGCTCAAAACCAGCCACTTCGTCGCCTTAGGCATGGTGCTGCTGGGCGTGCTGATGCTGATCGCCCGCGGCGACCGCATACCGGAACGGCGCGAGCCCTACCGCCGGATGCCGCCCCAAAACAAAGATTAAGCGGCCAGGCCGGCGAAACCGCCGGTCTGAAAGCGCAAAATTATTTTCAGCATTGACGATAATGGCCTTAACGGCCTGCATTACTTTTCAAGGATAGGCATGGACAAGATCCTCATTCTCGACTTCGGCTCCCAGGTCACTCAGCTGATCGCCCGCCGCGTACGCGAAGCTCACGTTTACTGTGAGCTTCATTCTTTCGACATGCCCATCGAAGAGATCAAGGCTTTCGCGCCGAAAGCCATCATCCTGTCCGGCGGCCCCAACTCGGTTTACGAGTCCGACTACCAGGCCGACCCCAAGCTGTTCGAGCTGGGCGTGCCGGTGCTCGGCATCTGCTACGGCATGCAGTTCATGGCCCAGACCCTGGGCGGCAAAGTGGAAAGCGGCGACAAGCGCGAGTTTGGCTACGCCCAGATCAAAGCCCGCCACCACTCCAAGCTGCTGGAAGGCCTGCAGGACCAGATCGACGACGCCGGCAACGGCTTCCTCGACGTATGGATGAGCCACGGCGACAAGGTCACCGCGCTGCCAGCCGGCTTCCAGGTGATCGCCGAAACCCCATCCTGCCCCTACGCGGCGATGGCGGACGAGGCACGCGGCTTCTACGGCGTGCAGTTCCATCCGGAAGTGACCCACACCAAGCGCGGCACCGAGATGATCCACCGCTTCGTGCTGCACGTGGCCGGCTGCAAGCCCAGCTGGACCATGCCGAACTACATCGACGAAGCGGTGAAGAAGATCCGCGATCAAGTCGGCGATGAAGAAGTCATCCTCGGCCTGTCCGGCGGCGTGGACTCCTCCGTGGCCGCCGCACTGATCCACCGCGCCATCGGCGACCAACTCACCTGCGTCTTCGTCGACCACGGCCTGCTGCGCCTGAACGAAGGCAAGATGGTGATGGAGATGTTCGCTCAGAATCTGGGCGTCAAGGTTGTCCACGTGCAGGCCGAAGCCGATTTCATGGCCAAGCTGGCCGGCGAGAGCGATCCGGAGAAGAAGCGCAAGATCATCGGCGCGGAATTCATCGAAGTGTTCGACCGCGAATCCGGCAAGCTGACCAACGCCAAGTGGCTGGCCCAAGGCACCATCTACCCGGACGTGATCGAATCGGCCGGCGCCAAGACCAAGAAGGCGCACACCATCAAGAGCCACCACAATGTGGGCGGCCTGCCGGAAGACATGAATCTGAAGCTGCTCGAGCCGCTGCGCGAGCTGTTCAAGGATGAAGTGCGCCAGCTGGGCGTGGCCCTGGGCCTGCCGCACGACATGGTCTACCGCCACCCCTTCCCGGGCCCGGGCCTGGGCGTGCGCATCCTCGGCGAAGTGAAGAAGGAATTCGCCGACCTGCTGCGCCAAGCCGACGCCATCTTCATCGAAGAGCTGCGCAACACTGTCGACGAGAAAACCGGCAAGAACTGGTACGAGCTGACCAGCCAAGCTTTTGCCGTGTTCCTGCCGGTTAAATCGGTAGGCGTGATGGGCGACGGCCGCACCTACGACTACGTGGTGGCGCTGCGCGCCGTGGTGACCAGCGACTTCATGACCGCGCACTGGGCCGAGCTGCCGTACAGCCTGCTGGGCCGCGCCTCCAACCGCATCATCAACGAAGTGCGCGGCATCAACCGCGTGGTCTACGATGTGTCCGGCAAGCCGCCGGCGACGATCGAGTGGGAATGACCTCGTGTTAGGCAACTGCTGGCATCAGTCAGCAGAAACTTCCAAAAAGCCCGCGTCACTGCGGGCTTTTTTTCATCACTCAAAACATGTCAGCAACCACAGCACCCAAGGATTTTACCTGCCAACATATTGATTTTAAATAACAATCAGGTCGCACACACCCTAGTCAATACTACCCTCCTGTACAGCCTCCAATGGCGCCGGGAGGCCTGCCAATATCTCATCGGCCACTCGCTGGAATCTATCTATCAGAAAGTCCAAAAGCGCCCTCACCCGGGGCGGCATATAGCGGTTCTGCTGGAATACGGCATAGATTCCCGGCTCGCTTTCGATCCAATCCGGCAGCAAGACTTTGAGTGCACCGCTGCGAATATCGGCGGCGGCATCCCAGATCGTCTTGCGCGCAATGCCATGCCCAGCCAATGCCCCCCCGGTTTGCCAGCCGACGGCCGATTGCCAATCCGGCGGGTTCTCGCCATACCCGGCGTGCTATCCGTACTGCTCGTCGTCATGAGCTGGATTCTTCCGCACTATATTCTGTACACCTATATCGCGCCATTCCTGGCATCGCTTGGCTTAGCCCGCCATGTGGACATCGTCTTGCTAGTCTTTGGCATGTCCGCCATGTTCGGCATTTGGCTTGTCGGCTACCTGGTTGACCGATGGCTGCGCCTCCTAGTACTGACTGGACTGGGTGCGTTTGCGCTCGTCTCCTTGATATTCGGTCTGGGGACAAGATCACCAGTATTCATCTTCGCTGGCGTCGCCGTTTGGGGCGTGAGTTTCAGTGGTGCGCCAACCTTGCTGCAAACCGCATTGGCCGATGCGACAGGCAACGATGCGGACGTCGCTCAATCCATGCTGGTGACTGTGTTCAACTTCGCGTTCGCCGGCAGTGGTTTAATTGGCGGCGTACTGCTGGAGAGCGCGGGCGCCCAAATTTTCCCGTGGGTTGTGCTGGTGATCTTGATGATGGGTTTCCTCACTGCCTGGCGCGCCAATGCCCACGGTTTTACCCCTGGCCCACGCCGGTGAGTGACCGCATGCGGAGAGGCGACACGAATGCCATTAGATGGGCGATGAAACTTGGCTCTATCAACAATGCTTTAGCTGGCGGATCCTTTCTTGGGCGACACCAACGGTCTCAAGCGACTGCGTCGCGCGTCCCCTGATAAGACGCTCGACCCTGTGCCCCGCACCATGCGGGGCTTTTTTATGGCCAATACGACACGAACTCTCCTTAGCAATGTCGCCGAACAGCCATCCCACTCTCATCCCGTGATTGATTCTTGATTGGCACGCGCCTCTCCTTGACCCAAGACCAAGCCATGGCCTTGCCGCATAGTGCTAGCGCAGAGCGTCCAAGCACATAGCCTGCGTGTTGAGCAACAATCTGGCGAACATGATTATGCTTTTTCCACAGCCTTAACAGCCAAGCCAGTGCACCGCCCCCACGCTTCAGCACTATCCCCCCCACTCGAAAAAGATCAGAAATGAACATTTCTCGCACAAAACACTTTTTTGAAATACAATGCAGGTTCATTTCTTTTTTTAACAAAAAACATAAAAACACACAAAATAGCAATCACTCGCAACCAAAATAACTTCCATTCAAAAAATGAATCTCCTGCAAAAACTGAAAAAGAAAATTTTGCTTAAGCGGGCCAAAAAGCAACCTCGCTGGATAAAAGACAAGCTAAAGTTTGACATTCTACATGACAGAAAATACGAGTACGGCATCTACTCTTACGGCCTACCTATTGTGGAAGACTGGGATGATGGCAGCTCTCTGAAAATTGGGAAATTCTGTTCCATTGCTCACGGGGCAAGAATTTTTTTAGGCGGTAACCATAGAACTGACTGGATCTCCACTTATCCCTTTCCCGGAAACTTTCCAGAACTTGATTACATAAAAGGCCACCGTTCCACAAAGGGCGACGTGACCATTGGAAATGATGTTTGGATTGGCTCTTGCGCTACAATCATGTCTGGCATAACGATCGGCCACGGAGCCGTTATTGCAGCCGAGTCAGTGGTAACCAAAGATGTACCTCCCTATGCAATAGTGGCAGGCAATCCAGCCAAAATCATACGATATCGCTTCAATACCGAAGAAATAAATAAATTGCTCAATATAGCCTGGTGGAATTGGCCGATTGAAGCAATACTGCAGAATGCGGGTGGCTTATGCCAAGGAAGCATTACCAGCCTTATTGACCAAACTACGAAAAATAAAAAATCCCCTAAAGGCACCTTCGCTCCATCCACCAACCTTCACCTCAATACTCAATGAGGCAAATGGCACCTAGTCTCTAGGTGCCTTTTTTGCCTACGGCTTACCCCAAAAAAATACAATGTTTGCGGTTCGATATCGACAATGCTTGCTCATTAAATATCGTCCCTCTCAAGCATGCCTTCCCTCGCAGTACAGAAACAAAGTCCTCGCCCTTAAGCATACAAGCGCAGCACTCAAACCAGCATCTTGCGCCTGGAACATTCGCTCATCTCCCCATGCTTACATATAGCGCCATCAAGGCAAGCACCGGCGGCAAAGCAAAGAACCATTCGCGCACAAGGATATAAACCAGCGCCGCCAAGCCGCAGCCCCCGGCAAAAACCAGAATGGCGGGCACCATCTTGCGCAAACGACCCCGTGCCGAAGCGCGGACATCGCCTGTCGCGCCTAGCGCCAAATCCGTCAAATCCGTCAAATCGATCATGACCTGCGTCGTTGTGCCCGTCATCAAAGTGGATGGCGGCGCGCTGCTCAGATGCATGCGCTGCATGGCGTTCTGCAAGCCCATTGCCGTCACCAGCGTCGTTCCCACCACAAACTCGGCCCATGGATTTAGACCGGTGAAAGACCCCATCTCGATGGCCGCCACAGCGGCCACGCCGCATTGCAAAATATTTATTTTTCATATAAAAATCAGTGACTATCACTTGACGCTATCCTTCTCATAAAAGGCATCGCCATGCAGCATCTACCTGAACTCCTCGCCATAGCCGCCGCGCTTGCCGTAGGTGTCGCCAGCCCCGGCCCCAGTTTCATCATGATTGTCAGAACCGCGGCCGGCACAGGCCGGAGCAATGGCCTGTTGTCCGCGCTTGGCATGGGCATAGGCGGCATGCTTTTCGCCATCGCATCCTTGCTTGGCCTGCATGGTTTGCTGCTGGCGGTTCCTTCTCTTTATATCGCGCTGAAGGTTTTGGGAGGACTGTATCTGGCTTATATGGGGTTTCAAATTTGGCAAGGCGCCAAAAAACCTCTGGAAGCGGCGATTTCAAACGATCCAAGCTCTCCAGCCCTCTCCCCGCGCTATCTTTTACAGGGACTGAGCACTCAGCTTAGCAATCCTAAAACCGCCGTCGTCTACGCCAGCGTGTTCGCCGCCTTCCTGCCGAATGAAACTACACTGGCATTCAAGTGCGGCTTGGCTGCCACGGTGTTTTGCATAGAAAGCGGCTGGTATGCGCTAGTGGCCACATTGCTGTCGATGGCAGGACCGCGCGCAAGCTATTTGCGCGGGAAAAAATGGCTAGACCGGGCTGCGGGCGGCATCATGGCGGCATTGGGTCTGAAGTTAGCCGCATCGATTTAAGATTGCCCGCGCCAATAGCTGTTCTATCTCGCCGCCGTTCACTCGAGCATTATTCACGCAATCCTTGCCAACCGCGCTACACTGGCGGCCTTGCGGGGCTTGAGGCGGCTCCGGGGAGTCTGCGCAGAATCCTGCGCGGATTTCATTCATTACCATAATGGGCTTGCCTGCGGCCCGGCACTTCGTGATTGACCATGACCCCAAACCGATCCACACCGCTCACCCGCACCGACTACAAGACGCTTGGTCTGGCCGCGCTGGGCGGCGCGCTGGAAATCTACGATTTCATCATTTTCGCTTTCTTCGCCACCACGCTGAGCAAGCTATTCTTCCCGCCCGCCATGCCGGAATGGCTGCGCCTGCTGCAAACCTTCGGCATTTTCGCCACCGGCTACCTGGCGCGGCCGCTGGGCGGCATCTTGATGGCCCACTTCGCTGACATCCTGGGCCGCAAGCGGGTATTCAGCCTCACCATCCTGCTGATGGCCGGCCCTTGCCTGCTGATAGGCCTGATGCCCACCTATGCGCAAATCGGCATCTTCGCGCCGCTGATCCTGCTGGCGCTGCGCATTCTGCAAGGCGCGGCAGTGGGCGGCGAAGTGCCCAGCGCCTGGTCTTTCGTGGCCGAGCACGCGCCATTGGCGCGACGCGGCTACGCGCTGGGCGTGCTGCAGGCCGGACTGACTTTCGGCTATCTGCTGGGCGCGCTGACCGCCACTATTCTGGCGCGGATGTTCACGCCGCAGGAGATGCTGGATTACGGCTGGCGCATTCCCTTCCTGCTTGGCGGCCCGTTTGGCCTGCTGGGCGTCTGGCTGCGCCGCTGGCTGAGCGAAACGCCGGTGTTCCTGGCCATGCGCGAGCGCCAGGCCGAACGCGGCCGCACCGCCTACCCGCTGCTGGATGTGCTGCGTCGCCACAAGGCCACCCTGCTGCCAGCCGCGGTGCTGACCTGCGTGCTGACGTCGGCCGTGGTGGTGCTGGTGGTGGTCACTCCCACGCTGCTGCAACAGCGCTTCGGCATGCATGCCGACCAGGCCTTCGCGCTCAGCAGCGTGGGCATCGTCTTCCTCAATATCGGCTGCGTGATCGCCGGCCACGTCTGCGACCGCATCGGCCACAAGCGCAGCCTGATGCTGTACAGCCTGCTGCTGCCGGTCGGCGTGGCGGCGCTGTACGCCGACCTGATAGGCGGCTGGGGCTGGACCGGCCTCGCCTACGCCTTCGCCGGCCTGTGTTGCGGCATCGTCGGCGTGGTGCCGTCCATCATGGTGGGCATGTTCCCGGCCGATGTGCGCGTGTCCGGCATTTCCTTCACCTACAACATCGCCTACTCGATCTGGGCCAGCGTGACGCCGCTGCTGCTGATCGCCGCCATGCCGTGGAGCCCATGGATATGCGTGCTTTACTGCGCGGGCGTCGCCGTCACCGGCTGGCTGTGCGCCTTGAGCGCCAGGCCCGCCGCCGAGGCTTCGTTGGACGAAGCCCTGTGCCCGCGCGGCTGAAATCTTGACCGCGTGGTTTGACTGGACCGCGCCGGCCTGTTAGCTTGGACCCGTACAACTTGATTGCTGCGCCGCGCCAAGCGCGCGCCCGCTAGATGTTCCCATTGTCTTTCGCCAGGAGGTCGCCATGAATGCAGCCGGAATCGCCAAGGAAAAAGAACAACTGCTGGATGATGTTCGCCAGGTGCTAGCCAGCACCGAAGAACTGATAGACGCCACCGCCGACGACGGCAGCCAGCAAAGCCGCGAGCTGCGCAAGCGCTTGGCCGACAAGCTGTCAGTCGCCAAGGTGCGTCTGATCGACGCCGAGCAGGCGGTAGTGGGCAAGGCCAAGGAGGCGGCCAAGGCCACCGATCAATACGTGCATGAGAACCCGTGGAAGTCCATCGGCATCGCCGCCGGCGTCGGCTTTCTGCTGGGCATGCTGGTTTCCCGCCGCTAAGCTAGATGGCTGAAACGCCCCGCCCGCCCCGGCCCGGCAGCATGCGCTCCTTCGCCGGCGGCGTCGCCGCGCTCTTGTTCACCCGCGCCGAACTGTTGTCGCTGGAAGCGCAAGAGCTGAAGGACGATATCGTCGGCAATCTGTTGCAAGGCATGCTGGGCCTGGTGTTGCTGGGCTGTGGCCTGATCGCCGCCGTGCTGGCGCTGTGGGCCTTGACGCCCGCGGCCTGGCGGCTGGCGGTGATGGCTGCCTTGGCGCTGCTGCTCTGCGGCGCCTCGGCCTTTCTGCTGCTGGGTTTGCGGCGCAAATTGCGCGAACAGCCGGCGCCGTTCGCCACCACGCTGGAAGAAGTCCGCAAGGATTGGACCGCGCTGGGCCCGGGCGGAGAAAGACCATGACGCCGCAAGACCGCGCCCTGAAAAAACAGTTGCTGGTGATGAAGGGCGAAGCGCTGCGCATCAAGCTCAGGCTGGAGCAGCAGCGCTTGGCTCAGCCATTGAGATGGGCCGGCGAAGGATTCGCTTTCTGGAAAGCGCCCGGCGGACTGGGCGCCATCGTGGACATCGCCGCCAAGCTGCTTCCCGGCGCCAAACTAGGCCGCTGGCTGAAAGGCGGCTCGCGCTTGCTGGCCGCCTGGCGGCTGATCAGCCGCCTGCTGCGCCGCTGACGCGCGCCCATGCGGCTTATGCGCTGACGCTCGTCCCGCCGCCCGCTTCCGCCGAAACATTGATATTGACCGATATCTCGCCATTGACCGCCGCCAGCGCCTCCGACCCGCCCTTGAGTATCTTGTCCACATCCTCCAAGGCTTTGTCCGCCTGCTTCAAATCTTCTTTGATACTGCGCGAATTCGAGTCTTGCTGGCCCTGCAGTTGCTGCGCCATTCGCTTGATAAAATCCTGCACCATCTTCAGCGTCCGCGCGATCTCCTGAATATCGCCATCGCCCGCCACCGGATTGCCTTTGGCCAACATATTGCGCAGCGCGGCCTGCGGATCCGCCTGGTTGGCAGCCTGGCCCGAGGCGGCGGATTGCGTTTGTCCGCCTGACGCGCTTTGGCCTTCGCTTCCCGCAGACGGCGCCTGAGCGCCTGACGATGCATTCGCTCCGGCTTGTCCTTGCCCATTGCCGGCGGCATTCGCCGCCGCAGAGGCGGCTTGAGCGTCATCCGCCGTCGATGCGTCGGAGCTTGCGGCATCCGCCGCGCCCCCTGCTGCCGCTTGCGCGGCTTCCGCCGCGGAGCCTCCTGCCGACGCATCCATCTGCGCGCCATCGCCAGAACCCGAACCGGCAGAAGCATCGCCGGAAGGCTGTCCCGCCACGCTGACCGCCATCTGCGAGTCGGCCGCGTTCTGCGTCATGCTGGAAACCAGATCCTTCAACTCTCGCGCCAAGCGCGCCAATTGACTAGCCAAGGCGCGCAGACTGGCCTTGTCATGCGTGATCATCATCATCTGACGCAATGAGTCAGCCTGCTTCTTCAGCAGCTCTTTCTGCATTTGATCGGCCTGCGGGCTTTGCTTGGGAAGCTGGTTCAAATTGACTCGCAGCTTCTGCATATAATCCTGCCAGCCGCGATTGAGCGCCTGCTGCACCTGGCTAAGCGAATTAGACGGCGGGACGGCTTGCGAACTTGAAGCTTGGCTGGCCGCATCAACCGAGGCCGCGGCGCCGTCGTCTTGGCTGGCTCCGCCGGCTGGCGCGGGCGCGGCGATAGTCTGCCTCCATGCGCTCAAACCTGCCGAGGCGAATTGAGATGGAATCACGGACATGGGAAGGACTTTCTTTGGTTTTCACTCATATCGGCATTTTTTTGCCATTCTTTATGACTATTTGCATGTTACCAACCCAATCCCTGCCTGCCCTTCGGCGCGCATATTGGTCCCATCGACCAAACGCGCGATAATGCAGCCATCTACGCAACCTTCCCCGCCCCTCGTGACGCTTTCATCCCCGCCCCTGCCTCCCGCCGCGCTTGAGTGGCTGGCCATCCAGAACATTCAAACCCGGCAGCAGCTGCTTGATTGCGGCGTAGTCACCGCTTTTTTAAAGTTGAAAGCAGCGGGGCATACCGTCACCCGCCGCCTATTGTTCGCGCTGGAGGCGGCCGCCCGCGGAGGGCATTGGCGTGATTTAACCGAAGCAGACAAGGCCGCATTGCTCAAACAATTGACCGAACACCCTCCTGTCTCCTTGCCGCCAGCAGCAGAGGAGCGCGCTCGCTTCATGTCGCTAGCGCGCCGCTTGGCGGAACAGGCGGCCGCAGAAGGCGAAGTGCCGGTCGGCGCCGTGGTGGTCAAGAATGGGGAGGTGATAGGCCAGGGCTACAATCAGCCCATAGGCCGCCATGACCCATCAGCCCACGCGGAAATGCTGGCGCTGCGCGAGGCCGCCGCCCGGCTGGGCAATTACCGGCTGGATGGCTGCGATCTTTACGTCACGCTGGAGCCCTGCCCGATGTGCAGCGGCGCCATCCTGCACTCGCGCATCGCCCGCGTGGTCTATGGCGCGCGCGACGCCAAAACCGGCGCGGCCGGCAGCACCATCAATTTATTCTCCGACCGCAAGCTCAATCACCATGCATCGATCTTTGGCGGCGTAGACGCCGAGGCCTGCGCCAGCCAGCTTTCAGCCTTTTTCCAGGCGCGCCGCCAAGCCGCCGCCGAGGACTAAAACCATGCCTTGGCTTTTACTCTGCCTGCTCGGCACTCTTTCCCTGCCCGCATGGGCGCAAGATGATGCCGCGGCGATGATTCTGAACCAAGAACAAGACGCCCCGCTGCAAGCCACCCATGCCAACCCACGCCATTACGGCCAGGCCTGGATCTGGATAGGCGTGAAATCGCAAACTTTGCGGCTGCTGGATGACTGGGGGCGCGTGCAAAAGGAATACGTGGTTTCCACCGCCAAGAACGGCCTTGGTGAAACGACAGGCAGCTATCAGACGCCGCGCGGCTGGCATACCGTATGCGACAAAATAGGCGCAGGCGCGGCGGAAAACACCATCATCTTCCGCCGCAGGATCACGCCCTGGAAATACACGCCCGAACTGCACGCCCAGTATCCGAACAAAGACTGGATCCTGACCCGCATCCTGTGGCTTTGCGGCCAGGAGCCCGGCTTGAATCAAGGCGGCAATGTGGACAGCTATGATCGCGCGATTTACATCCACGGCGCCGGAGATCATGTACCATGGGGCCAGCCCAGCTCGCTGGGCTGCGTCCGGATGAAAAATCAGGACGTAATGGAATTGTTTGACGCCGCGCCCAGCGGCATCGATGTTTGGATAGACGAGAACTCCTGATGCACACCATGCTGAATCTTGGCACCCCCGCCTTGCTGTTCCCCGCCATTTCCCTGCTGCTTTTGGCTTACACCAACCGCTTTCTGGGCCTGGCCAGCATCATTCGCAATTTGTACGAGGAATACCGCGACAGCAAGGATCCGAAAATCCTGCGTCAGATCGGCAATCTGCGCACCCGCATCACGCTGATCAAATGGATGCAATTCATGGGGATAGGCAGCCTGTTTCTGTGCACGGTGGCGATGTTTCAGATCTATACCGGCTGGCAGGCTTGGGGGGAGGTGACTTTCGGCGCCAGCTTGCTGAGCATGATCGCCTCGCTGGCTATTTCGCTGATCGAGCTGATCCGCTCGTCCGACGCGCTCAATATCCTGCTATCCGACCTGCAGGCGGAATACGACCGCCGCCATTGAGTCAAGCCAAGCCCTTGGACGCGCCCGCTTCGTCCTTGCGGGCCACCAGCAGATGCACCGGCAGGGTCACCTGCCGCCTTTGCTGAGGATCGCCCCAGGCGCGGGCGATCCGCTTGCAGGCATCGTCCAGTATCCCCTCCCCCAAAGCCCGCTTGCACAATTTGCTCGCCGACGTGGTGTTCAGGAATCCCAGAAAATGATCCAGCGCCCATTCATTGCGAATGATGAAACTAGGCGCCTTGAGCAAGGGCAAGGGACAGCCGCTGCCCTGAAAATCATCCCACAATAACTGGCAACGGCTGGACCAGAACGGTTCGATGATGGACCACAGCACGCTGCATGCCCGGTCGATTTCCGGCGTCACCTCGCAATGGTGGTAGCCCCAGGCCGCAAAGACTCCCCCAGGCTTCAAAACCCGCGCCACCTCCGGCCAAAAGGACGGATGATGGAACCAATGCAGCGCCTGCGACACGCAAACCAGATCAAAGCAATCGTCGTCGAACGGCGTCACCTCGGCTGGACACTCCCGGTAATACACCTGAGTATGCGGCTCAGCGGCGGAAAGCTGCGCCGAGCTGATATCGGTGGCATCCACCCGCGCAAAACTCTCCCCCAGGCGCACCGCCGTTTGCCCGCTGCCGGTCGCGCAATCCCATGCCCGTTGATAACCAGGGCATAGCGGCAACAGCCAGGCATACAGCTCCTCCGGATAAGACGGCCGGAAGCGGGCGTACAAATCCGAGTAAAGACCGAAGGTGGCGACAGAACCGAGAGACATATTCATATCGAGATAGGTAAAACCACTGAAACGATGCCGGGAACATTTTCAGTATGTATGCTGACATAGGCAGTTTTGCAAGAAAAAACCGTCGTAAACACATGTATTAACAGATGACTGCGTCACCAATGCAACAATAATTTAAGCAATTTAAACAAGCAATAAATATTGCAATCGCATACCCGACTTCAGTGGATTATCAAAACAAAAACATCGATTCATTCAAAACTTACTCTTAATTAAGTTAAAAGTATGCTTACCCATAAAAAAAACAGCCCGCTCTAAACGAGAGGGCTGTTTCTGCATAGTCCTAAGATCAGGCAATGCTGACCGGAATCTTCCCAATCTTCACCCGCCATTCCGCCGGGCCGGTGTTATGCACCGAGGTGCCACAGGAATCCACCGCCACTGTCACCGGCATGTCCTTGACCTCGAATTCGTAGATCGCCTCCATGCCCAGGTCGGCGAAGCCCACCACTTTGGATGCCTTGATCGCCTTGGACACCAGGTAGGCGGAGCCGCCGACGGCCATCAGGTACACGGCCTTGTTGTCCTTGATCGCCTCGATCGCCGCCGGGCCGCGCTCGGCCTTGCCTATCATGCCCAGCAAGCCGGTCTGCTCCAGCATCTGGCGGGTGAACTTGTCCATGCGGGTGGCCGTGGTCGGGCCGGCCGGGCCTACCACTTCGTCGCGCACCGGGTCGACCGGGCCAACGTAATAGATGAAGCGGTTGGTGAAGTCCACCGGCAGCTGCTCGCCCTTGTTCAGCATGTCTATCATGCGCTTGTGGGCGGCATCGCGGCCGGTGAGGATTTTGCCGTTCAGCAGCAGCACGTCGCCGGGTTGCCAGCTGGCCACTTCTTCCTTGCTGATCTTGTCCAGATCGACGCGCTTGCCGTTGGACGCGTCGTAGGTGATGTCCGGCCAGTCTTCCAGCTTGGGCGGTTCCAGCTGGGCCGGGCCCTTGCCGTCCAGATGGAAATGGATATGGCGGGTGGCGGCGCAGTTCGGGATCATCGCCACCGGCAGCGAGGCCGCATGGGTTGGGTAATCCAGAATCTTCACGTCCAGCACCGTGGTCAGGCCGCCCAGGCCCTGGGCGCCTATGCCCAGCGCATTGACCTTTTCAAACAATTCCAGGCGCAGTTCTTCCACGCGCGACAAATCGCCGCCGGCAGCGGCCTTGGCCTTCAGTTCGTGGATATCGACGTGGTCCATCAGCGATTCTTTCGCCAGCAGCATCGCCTTTTCCGGCGTGCCGCCGATGCCTATGCCCAGAATGCCGGGCGGACACCAGCCGGCGCCCATGGTCGGCACGGTTTTCAGCACCCAATCGACGATGGAATCGGACGGGTTCAACATCGCCATCTTGGACTTGTTTTCCGAACCGCCGCCCTTGGCCGCGCAGATCACGTCCACCTGATCGCCTTCGACGATCTCGAAGTGCACCACGGCCGGGGTGTTGTCCTTGGTGTTCAGACGCTTGCCGGCCGGGTCGCTCAGCACGGAGGCGCGCAGCTTGTTGTCCGGATGGTTGTAGGCGCGGCGCACGCCCTCGTTGACCATCTCCTGCACGCTCAAAGCGGCATCCCACTGCACTTTCATGCCCACCTTGAGGAACACCACGGCGATGCCGGTATCCTGGCAGATCGGGCGCCGGCCTTCGGCGCACATGCGGCTGTTGACCAGAATCTGCGCCATCGCGTCCTTGGCGGCGGTGCTTTCCTCGTTCAGGTAAGCCTGGTACAGCGCGTCGATATAATCTTTCGGGTGGTAACAGCTGATGTACTGGAAGGCATCGGCGATGCTCTGGATGAAGTCTTCCTGGCGGATGATGGTCATAAGGCTGTCTCGAGAAGCCGGGCGCCGGTCCGGCCGCCCGTGGATTACCCCGCCGCCGGCGCTGGATAAAACCGGTGCCGCGCGACAACTAAAAACCTATCCCGATTGTAACACCGTCCGTCATGAACTTTGACTGCAAACAAAGCGCCGGATGGCGAATGATGCCTAAATCGCGGACATGAAAAAACCGCCGGGCGCAAGCGCGGCGGTTGCTTGCCTTTGGGCCGGCTCATTCGCTGGTGCTGGTATTCCAGTAGGCCTGGCTGATATAGGGCTTGGCCGCCAATTCGGCGGCGATGCGGTCCAGCTCGTCCGAATCCACCGAGGTGGCCAGCAAGGTGGCGGTCATTTCCACCTCGTCCTCGCCGAAGGCCTCGACATCCAGGTCGCCCACCGGGTAATTGGCGCGCTCCAGCAAATCGCCGACATGCGACAGCGCCTGCTTCTGCTCTTCGCGCGTCGAAATCACGCACAACTGGTAAGTGACTTCGCTGGAATCGTCGTCGATAGGCCGGCGATTGATGGAATTGACCACGGGTCTGAGCAGCGTGTTCACCGCCAGCACAAACACCGTGGTCAGGATGGCCTGGCCCAGCATGCCCGCGCCGGCGCAAGCGCCAGTGGCGGCTGAGCCCCATAGCGTGGCGGCGGTATTCAGGCCACGGACATTCAAACCTTCTTTCATGATGGTGCCGGCGCCGAGAAAACCGACGCCGGAGACCACATAGGCCACCACCCTAGAAGCGCTGCCCGAGCCATCCAGCTGCAAAGCCATATTGACGAAGGCCGCGGCGCTCACCGCCACCAGCGCGTTGGTGCGCAGGCCAGCCGTGCGCTGGCGATACTGCCGCTCCAGACCGATCACCGTGCCGCAAACAAAAGCCATCGCCAGGCAAATGAAGGAATGCAACAGGCCATAAAGGTCGAAATCGAATAAAGTTTGCAGACTGTAATGCATGAGCCCCCCATATTGAATTGTTATATAAGGAATGTGCATGGTGGCTTTCTGTGAAAGCCACCATGCACCGCTCCCTAAAAACAAAGCCGCCCCAAAGGACGGCTTTGCGCCGCCGGCGCGCTCGATGCGTCGCCGGCCACCACCTTAACCCGCCTCTCAGTGGGCAAGCAAGGCGACTTCCGTCACTTTGTACACCACCATCACCACCGCTATCACCAAGTAGCCGCGCAGCACGCCCATCCACAGGCGATTGGTGCGGGACAGCACCATCGGCTTAAGCTGGTTCAGCGGCGGCATGCGCCAGGTTTGCATGTACAGCTTGCTCGGCTTGGCCTCTTCCTTCAGATCGGCGCCGGATTCTGCGTCGCGGCGCAGTTTCACGGTATGGGCCGCAATCACCACGATGCCGCCGATAATGCTGCCGCCCACCAAAACATTGATGATGGTCTGGCTGGAAATATCCGGCCACAGCACCGACGCGGTCAGAATGATGGACAGCAACACCAGGATGGCGGCCACCGCGCCGGTGAACAGATTGGTCCAGCGGCCATTCACCCACGGGCCCAGCACTTCCTTGTCATTGCACAGCAGCAACAGGAATACCGAAGCGGACGGCAGCAGCACGCCGGCCAGCGTTTGCACGGCATTGGTCAGCAGGCCCAGCGGCACGCCCGGAATCAGCACCAGGGCGGCGGCGCCGGCGATCAGCAGGAAGTACACCGCGTAGAACGCGCGGGCGTCGGTCGGCTTGCGGTGCAGCGAGTGCTTCATGTTCATCACGTCGGCCAGCGCGTAAGCGGTGGACAGCGACACGGCGCTGGCGCCGATCAGGCTGGCGTCGATCAGGGCGATGGAGAACAGCACGCCGGCCAGATGGCTGTGATATTTGCCCAAGCCCGCGGCGACGGCGCCGGCGTCCTGGAAGTTGCCGAATTCCGGCTTGCCGGCAAACAGCGCGGCGGCCATGCCGATGATGGCGATGGCGCCGATCAGCACCAGCACGATGCCCAGCCACAGGTCGGCGCGCTCGTATTTGATGAAGCGCGGGGTGATGCGCTTGTCGATCACATAGCTTTGCTGGAAGAACAGCTGCCACGGCGCGACGGTGGTGCCGACGATGCCGATGATCAGCAGCATCACGTCGGACAACTTGCCGCCTGCGGGCATGCCCGGCACGATCAGGTCATGGCCGATCTGCGCCATCGGCGGGTGCACCATCATGAACACCGGCACCAGGAACAGGCTGAACACCACCAGAATCATCGAGAAACGCTCGAAGCGGCGGAAATCCCCGGTGCTCGCCGCCGCCATCACCAACAGCGCGGCCGCGACCACCCCCCATTCCTTGGGCAAGCCCAAATATTGCAAGGCCAAGGTGATGCCGATGAACTCGGTGACGATGGTCAGGGCATTGAGCAGGAACAAGTCGATGGCGCTGAAGGCGCCCCAGAACTTGCCGAAACGCTCCAGGATCAGACGGGCATGGCCCACGCCGGTGACGGCGCCCAGGCGCAGCACCATTTCCTGGTTCACGTACAACACCGGGATCAGCAGCAGCAAGGTCCACAGCAGCGAGGTGCCGTAGTTCTGGCCGGCTTGGGAATAAGTGCTGAAAGCGCCGGCGTCGTTGTCGCCGACCATGACGATCAGGCCGGGGCCTAAAATCGCCAGCAGCGTGCGAAAACGCTGCCACATGCTATTGCGAGCCGCCACGTCGCCGTGGCGGATAGTGCCAAAGGCACCGCGGATATCGCCGACGTGGGCGCTATCCAGTACAGCTTCGTTCTTGACGGGATTTGTCATTGTCATTTCTCCGTTCGGGCGGCGCAAGCGGGTACCGCCCGTCGTTTTGCAAGCAAACGAAGGCATGCGGGCATGGACGAACCTGCGTCGGCCAGGCGTGAAAACACGCGGCGTATGCAAGCGCGAAAATGCGCAAACCTGATTTAGGCGTCCGAGAGGTCTCGGTTCGCGGTCATCAGCAGTAACGGTGGTTTGGGTAAGTACGCGGCGGCAGCCGAACGGCTGTGCCTATCGATGCGCACTGTCTAGCTTCGCGGCAAGACAGCGGCCAAGAAAATTTGGTGACGATGCCTGTGCCGGTCAGAGCGACCCGGTAGATAACCAACAACTACTACTGCAACTTTCCAAGGCATCAGCCCCCAGTAATGAAAACGCGGCGATAGTAAGCCTGCCGTGAAATGAACGTCAACACCCTCTTGACATGAATATTCTGCACCGCGGCAGGGCCCTTTGCGGCAATTTGCCACAAGCCGGCGATCTTGCTGGTCAAGCTCGCAAAATCGCCGGCGCAACTTCACTATAAGCGCAATAAAACGCCAAACCCACCATGTGAATTTTTGTTAACAGATTGTGTTATTTTTTTACAAATGCCAATTTAGCCGCAGCGTCGCGCCGGAACACGCCCTGGCCCAACGCGACGCCCAGCAGGATCAAACCACCGCCAATCCAGTGAAAATAGTGGATGGTCTCCCCCAGCATGGCGCTCGCCATCAACGCTGTGAACAAGGGCAGCAGGTTCATGAAGATGGCGGTGCGGTCGCTGCCCAGCTTCTGAATGCCGCGCATCCACAGATAAGCGGCGAACACCGACGAGCCTATGCCGGCGAACAGCACCAGGCCGATGCCTTTGGCCGGCACCGCCATGCTGTGCGCGGTCAAGCTCAGCGGCAATAGCAGCAACACCGCCAGACTGGCCTGCAAGTAGAGATTGACCCAAGCGCCGAAAGGCGGCGCCCAGCGCTTGAGCAAAATGCCATACAAAGCATAGGACGCGGCGCCAGCCAGAATCAGCGCATCGCCGATATTGACGCCATGAGTCAACAGACTCAGCGGATCGCCCTGCCCCAGCAGATAAGCCACGCCGGAAAACGACACCGCCACGCCCAGCCAAGCCAGGCCGCTGACTTTCTGACGGAAAACCGCGGCATTCAGCAACAAGCCCAACAGCGGCACCAAGGCGGTGATCACGCCCATATTGGTGGCGCTGGTGTTATGAGCGGCGTAATAAGCCAGACACTGGAACAGCACCATCCCCAGCGCGGACAGCGCCAACAGCTTGCCCAGCCAGGGCTTGAGCTCGCCGATGCGGCGACGCAAAGCCGGCAAGCAGAACGGCGTCAGCACGATGGCGGCCAGCAGCCAGCGATAGAGCGAAATCGCCGCAGGGTCCAACACTTGGGCGGCGGCCTTGGATACGATGACGTTGGCGGCCCAGATCAACACCGCCAGCAAGGGAAACAGCATAGCCATCACAGGCTCCTTCGACATGATGGCTGCTATTCTAGCTCCGTCTGTTCTCGGATATATAATTCGAAACAAACAATGCACTGAGGCAAACCGGACAAGATGAACGCCGCTCCCGCCGACTATTTCGCCAGCGATGGCCTGCTGCCCGAGCCCGCGCCGCTGATCTTCCGCTATCACCGCTTCACGCCCAAAAGCGAATTCGCCCGCCATCGCCACCGCTGGGGGCAATTGAACCGGATCAGCCTGGGCCTGGTGGAGTTGCTGCTGGATGACGGCAAGGTGGTGTCCCCCGCCCAATACCTGCTGTGGACGCCGCCGGAGCTGCCGCATGCCGCTTATGTGCGCCAAGACATGCACTACACCTCCATCTATGTCAGCCATGAGCTGGCGGCGCAGTTGCCCAGCCACATCTGCCTGATCGAGCAGACGCCGCTGATCCGCGCCCTGCTGGACGACTTTGGCCAGCGACAAGTCACCACGCTGACCGACCCTTGGGACATCCGCCAGGCCGAGCTGCTGTTCGCGCGGGTGCGGCAATCCAAACGCGAGGCCACCTATCTGCCGGATAGCGGCCAACGCTTATTGCAGCCGATATTGGACGCCATCCGCGCCGATCCCGCCGATCCCACGCCGCTGAAAATCTGGGCCGACAAGGTATTCAGCACCGAGCGCACGCTGGCCAGATTATTCCAGCGCGAGCTGGGCATGAGCTTCGGCCAGTGGCGCGGCCGCGCCCGGCTGCTGGAGGCGTTGTCGCTGCTGAAGCAAGGCGACAGCGTGCAGGCCATTGCGGCCCGGTTGGGTTACGCCACGCCGTCCGCCTTCATCGCCATGTTCCAGAAACAGCTGGGCGCTTCGCCGGAGCGCTATCGCCGCCAGTTGCTGGAAGGCGGCGAATGGCCGGACGAATTCAGCGTTTGAACAGCGCCAGCGCCAGCTCGCGCTGAACCGCGTGATCGACGACGGGGTGCGGATAATCGCGGCCCAATCGCACGCCGGCCTCCATCAAGGCTTCCGGCTTGGCTTGCCACGGCGCGTGGATCAATTTATCCGGCAACGCCGCCAGTTCCGGCACATAGCGGCGGATGAAGCGGCCGTCCGGATCGAACTTCTCGCTCTGGCTCACCGGATTGAAGATGCGGAAATAAGGCTGGGCGTCGCAGCCGGTGCTGGCCGCCCATTGCCAGCCGCCGTTATTGGCCGCCAGATCGAAATCCAGCAGTGTCTCGGCGAAGTAGCGCTCGCCCCAGCGCCAGTCTATCAATAGGTCTTTCACCAGGAAGCTGGCCGCCACCATGCGCAGCCGATTGTGCATATAGCCGCTGCGGTTCAACTGGCGCATCGCCGCGTCCACCAGCGGATAACCGGTCCGGCCCGCTTTCCAGGCCTCGAACCACTCGGCGTGGTTGGGAAACGGCAGCGCGTCGTATTCCGGCTTGAAGGCATGCTCGACCACGTCCGGCCTATGCCACAGCACCTGCTGATAGAAATCGCGCCAGATCAGCTCGCTCAGCCAGCACATCGCGCCCTCGCCGCCATCATGCCAGGCGAAGGCCGCCAGTTGGCGGATGGAAAGAGTGCCGAAGCGCAGATGGGCGCTCAGATAAGACACGCCCTTGATGCCGGGGAAATCGCGCTGCGCTTTATAGCGGTCGATCCGGCCGGCAAAATCCGCGAACAAGCTTTCCGCCCCTTCGCTCCCCGCCCGCACCGGCAACGCGGCCAGATCGCTGGACTGGAAGCCCAGCTCCGCCAGGCTCGGCATGGGCTGCGGCTCGCGCGGCATCAGCGCGTCCAGATAGCGCCGCACCGAGTAGGCCTGCAGATGAAACGGCGTCAACTGTTTCAACCAGGCGTTTTTATACGGCGTGAATACCGAAAATGGCTTGCCGGCACCAGTCAGCACCTCGTCGGTGTCGAAAATCACCTGATCTTTGCTGGCGTGAAAGGCGATGCCGCGCTCCGCCAGCCGCTTGGCCACCTCCGCATCGCGCGCGCGCGCCACCGGCTCGTAATCGCGGTTGCAAAACACCGCCTCCGCGCCCCACTCCGCCGCCAGCGCGGGAATCTCGTCCACGGGGAGGCCATGGCGAATCAGCAAATCGCCGCCCAGCAGGTTCAGCTCGCGCTTCAGCGCGGCCACGCTTTGCCAGATGAAATCCACCCGCCTGTCGTCGCGCGGCAAGGCGTCCAGTATCGAGCTGTCGAACACGAACACCGGCAGCACCGCCTGGCTATGCTTGAGCGCGTGATAGAAGGCCGCGTGATCGTCCAGCCGCAAATCGCGGCGCAGCCACAGCAGCGCCTTGCCGAAAGTCTTGCTCATGATGGGTTTCCGCTTGATGACGCCAACCAAGATGCGGGCAGGCCGCGATCCCACAAGGGCAGATCGCCGCCCAGCTTTTCTTGCAGAAAGTCGATGAAAGCGCGCGCCTTGGCTGGCAAGCGGCGCCGCTCAGGGTAGACCGCATGGATGGCGTGGCGAGGCAAGGCATAATCGGTCAACACCGCCTTGAGCCTGCCCGCCGCCAGATCCGGCCCGACGATGAAGGTCGGCATCTCGCAAATGCCCAGGCCCGCCAACAAGGCGTCGCGGCGCGCCTCGCTATTGTTCACCTGGTAATTGCCGCGCGGCTGCACGCGAACCTCCCCTGCGGGTCCTTGGAAAACCCAGCTGGCGCCGCCGCGGTAATAGGAATAGGCGATGCAGTTATGCTGGGCCAGCTCGGCCGGATGCCTGGGCTCGCCATATTCCGCCAGATAGTCCGGCGAGGCGCACACCCATACCCGGCACGGCGCGATGCGGCGCGCCACCATGCTGTTGTCCGGCAGATTGCCGATGCGCACGGCCAGGTCGTAGCCATCGACCACCAGGTCCACCATGCGGTCGTCCATCGCCAGCTCCAGCTCGATATTGGGGTGGCGGCGCAAAAACTCCGGCACCAGCGGCGACAGGTGCAGACGGCCGAAAGCCATCGGCGCGCTGACGCGCAGCAAGCCCGCCGCCTGGCTTTGCAAGCCGGCAGCCTCCTCTTCCGCCTCGATGGCGATGGCCAGCGCATTGCGCACGCTGTCGTAATAACGCTCGCCCGCCTCGGTCAGGCGGAGCCGGCGCGTCGTGCGCTGCAGCAGCCGCACATTCAAGCCAGCCTCCAATTGCTGCACCCGCTTGCTGACGGCGGACTTGGTCAAACCCAGCTTGACGGCGGCGGCGGAAAAACTGCCCGCCTCCACCACGGCGACAAATATGGGAATCGCAGCGAAATGTTCCATTGCCATTGTCTACTTAATCTCTACGATCAGTTTCCACAAAGCCGGATTATCAGTCAATTAAGCACAATATATAGTAATGATCGAAACGACCGGCGGCACGCCGGCTAAGAAAAATCGATATGGAAAAACTCATGAAACTGAAGTCGATGCGCGCCCTGGCGACTCAATGGACGCCGCCAATGCTCGCCTTGCTGGCCGGCATCCTGCTGGCGCTGATGATACATAGCAATAGCCGGCTGGCGCGCTATAGCAATCCTATCAGCGCCTCGTGGCTGGCCCACGGCATAGGCGCGCTGACAGCCTTGCTGATCTGGTGGATCTATCCAAGCAAAACCCAGCCACGCGGCATGGAAAAAGCCCCTTTATGGTCTTATTTGGGCGGGATGCCGGGAGCGCTGGCGGTTGCGCTTGCCGCGATCACCGTCAACAGCCCGCTGGCCATGTCTGGAACCCTGGCTCTGGGCATGGCCGGGCAAGCGCTGTTAGGCCTCGCCGCCGATCAATGGGGATGGTTCGGACTGCCGCGACGCGCTCTTGTCCCGCGCGATGCGTTGACGCTGTCGCTCACTCTGGCCGGCTGCGCCGTGCTGATTTTCGGAGCCTGATCATGTGGATGGACTTAGGCCTGGCCGTGATCAACGGCCTTTGCATCGCAGGCAGCCGCGCCATCAATGGCCAGCTTGGAAAAAAACGCGGGGCGTTGGCCGCCTCGTTCTGGAACCACTTGGGAGGCTGCTTATTCCTGAGCATGATCTTGCTAGCCGGCCTCGCCTCGCTGCGCTGGCCTCAGCACGCGCCCTGGCAGGCCTGGATGGGCGGAATGATCGGCGCGGGCTTCGTGGCTATCAACAGCCTGGTGCTGCCCCGGCTGGGCGCGATGAAAACCACGCTGCTGGTGATTAGCGGCCAACTCGCATGCGGCGCGTGGCTAGACCAACTGGATCACCGCGGCAAAAGCGGCGCAACGCTGCTGGCGGGGCTAGGGCTGGTCGCGCTGGGACTATGCCTGGCGCGCCGCCCTGTCCGCGCCCGTCATCAAACAGAAGCGGGCGCGCCATCGGCCCGCGCCGCGCCGCGAAAAATCGCCTGAGCGCGCGCGGCCACCAGTCCGGACAGCACGCCATAAGCCAAGCCTATCAAACCGGGAAACACGGAGCCGCTTGTCAAAGGCAAGCGCATCGCCATGGCAACGGCGACCGCATAATGGGTGAAGAAAATCGCCATCATCAAGATCAGCGGCAGCCCGCTTCCCGGCACCTCATAACTGCGGCTCTCCGACAGATAACGCACGCCAGCCGGGACGATCCAAGGCCCGGCAATGGCCAGCGCCAAAGCCAAACCCACCAGCCAGCCCGCCACCGGCAACACGGCCGGGCCAAACTCCGTCAGCACGCCGTAGGCCGACAGGCCCAGCATCGCCAGCGGCAACAACAGCAAACGTCCGCGCGAAAGCTGGCGGGTTTCCATCTGCTTGCGGCCTAGCGACAGCAAAACGAAAAACAGCACGAAAACCGGCCACGGCGTATGGCGCACGATACCCAACAACATGTTCTCTCCCCATTCGCGAAAAATGAAAACAGCATATTCATTTAAGCATCATACTGTGAATTTCTGAAGAAGGACTAGCTGAGCTCACGCCCTCGGCGCGAACATGATCACCAGCATGCCCGCCAGCGCCAACGCACAGCCCAGCGCGTCCCAGCGGTCCGGCCGAATGCCGTCCGCCAGCCATAGCCACAGCAGCGCCACGCTGACATACACGCCGCCATAGGCCGCGTATACGCGCCCCGCCGCCGCGGGATGCAAGGTCAACAGCCAGGCGAACAAGGCCAAAGCGCCGGCGGCGGGCAGCAGCAGCCACCACGGTTTGCCTCCGCGCAGCACCAGCCAGGGCAGATAGCAGCCGACAATCTCCATCAGCGCCGTCAAAACAAACAAGCCTGCCACGCGGGGCAGGCCGGATAACCATTCCATGAAGACTCCTTGGCGAGCGCGGCTCAGATCGCGCCGCGATGCAGGCGAATGATGGCCTCGCCAGTGGGACTGGCGACGATGTCTCGCAAAGTGTGCCCATCCAACGACTGGAAAAATGCCGCCAGCGCCACATCCAGCACGCCTTTCAAACGGCAGCCCTGGCGCAGCGCGCAAGGCGGTTCGGCGCAATCGATCAAGTCCATCGCGCCCTCCAGCGTCCGCACCACCTCGCCCAGGCGGAAATGCTCCGGCGGCTTGGCCAGCGCCAGGCCGCCGCCCTTGCCGCGGCTGGTGGCCAGCCAGCCTTGCTGCGCCATGAAATGCACCACTTTGACCAGATGGTTGCGCGAGATTTCGAAGCGCTCGGCGATTTCCGGAATGGTGGCCAACTGGCCCGGCGCCAGCGCAGTCAGATACATCAACACCCTGAGGCCGATGTCGGTGAAACGGGTCAGTTGCATCGTAGCGCCTGCCTAGAGAAAGGATCGGCGGAGCATAACGCGGATGCGCCGCCGCCTCAATCATCCCCCCTTAGTCGGCCAAGGGGTTGGAGCCGAACACTTCATAGTGGATGCGCCCGGCTGGCACGCCCAGCCGCTTCAGGCAATCACGCTGCTCCAGCATGAAGCCCAAGGGGCCGCACAAGTAGTAATCGGCATCCGGCAGCAAGGCGATTTCCTTCACCTGATCCAAAGCCAAGCGCCCCGGGGCCTGATAATCGACGCCGGCCACGTCCTGGCTGCGCGGCATTTCATAACTGACATGCACTTGCAGTTGCGGATGACGCTCGGCCAACTGTCGAACTTGGCGGCCCATGGCGTGAACGCCGCCATGGCGAGCGGCATGCAGGAAACGAACTTGGCGGCTGCCCCGCAGCAGCTTGCCCAGCATGGACTGCATCGGCGTCTGCCCCACGCCGGCGCTGATCAGCACCACCGGCGTGTCGCGGTCTTCATGCAAGAAGAAATCGCCCTGCGGCGCGCTCAACTCCAGCACGTCGCCCACCTCGGCTTCGCGGTGCAGCAGATTGGACATCTTCCCCGCCGGCTTGCCCACCGCAGCATCCTCGCGCTTCACCGAAATGCGCAGGTACTCGCCATTGGGCGCATCGGACAGGCTGTACTGCCGGGGTTGACTCAAACCCCATTCGCCGACGAAGCGGCGCACCGACACATACTGGCCCGGCCGGAAGCCCGGCAGGGCGCCGCCATCGCTGGGCTGCAGATAGAAAGAGGCGATTTCCTCGCTTTCCATCTCCTTCCTGACCACCCGGAACGGACGCCAGCCGCTCCAGCCGCCGTCGGCGTTTGTGCTGTCTCGGTACATGTCGTTTTCGATGCCGATTAGCGTATCGGCCAGCAAACCGTAAGCCTCGGCCCAGGCCTGGATCAGATCATCGCCGGTCGCTTCGCCCAGCACCTCGCGAATGGAGGCCAGCAAGTGCTTGCCGACTATCGGGTAATGTTCGGCGCGAATGCCCAGGCTGACATGCTTGTTCGCCACGCGGGTCAATACCGGCAGCAGCGGCGACGGATCATCGATGTGCTGGGCATAGGCCAACACCGCCATCGCCAATGCCTGCTGTTGCTGGCCGGCATGCTGGTGTCCCTGATTGAACAGATGCTTCAACTCGGGGTTGTGCTGAAACATGCGGCGATAAAAGTGGCTGGTCAAGGTCACGCCATGCTGTTGCAGCACGGGTACGGTGGCTTTAACCAGGGAACGGGTTTGTTCGCTCAGCATGATGGCTCCTAAAGATGTTTATAAAATACATTTTTATAGCTCTAAAAAAACCACCAGCTGACTCCAGCCAGCCCCGTCTCACCCCATAGGTAGGGACGCCGGGAGCACAGGCCTCGCTTCCGAACCAGTCCTCGACTGACTCATGACGGAAATCTCTGACGGCCTTAAAGATGTAAAAATAATACATCTTTATTGGTTCAATGTCAGAAAACTACTCAAACCAAGGCGGTTCTGTTGTCTTTTAGTTACAACCACCCGCTCACCACTTGCGGCAGAAAGCCTTATTCGACGTCAACACCCTCAATTTCTACTCGAATACCAGCATGCCATTCGATATTTGTTTGATATAACTAGTAGCAAAACTACATTGGCGGCGAGTAAAACACGACCGTCAAACGCAGCGCCACTACAAACGGAGACTACACCATGCCCTGCCCAACCCTGACGCGCCCTACCCTGCTGGGCCTTTTGATCGCCAGCCTGTTCAGCCCGCTGTCGCATGCCGATGAAGCTTTCGGCAGCCCCGGCGACACCCCGGTTCGCGGCCCCGCCGCCAAGTCCTTTCTCGGCACCGCCGTCGGCAGCCCGTCCAAGGTCTACTTCACCGGTTACCGCGGCGTCGTATCCGAGGTGTACTACCCGGTGCTGGACACGCCGGAATCGGTGGACTTGCAGTTTCTGGTCGGCGACGCCGGCAAGACCTTCGTCGACGAGGAGAAACGCCAGGCCTACTCCGCCGGGCAAACCGACACGCGCACCATGAGCTGGATCGCCAGCACCGGCAACGCCGGCCACAACTGGCAGATCAGCAAACGCATCTTCGCCGACCCCAATCACGACACGCTGATCCAGCGCGTCACCTTCACCGCGCTGAACGGCCATACCGTCGGCGACTTTAATCTCTACGTGCTGTTCAAGCCCTATCTGGACAACGCCGGCAGCGGCAACAGCGCGCAAACCGTGGCCGCCGCTGGCGGTTACGCGCTGACCGCCAGCCACAACAGCCGCGCCTCGGCGCTGATGGCCAGCCAGCCGTGGAAAGTGGTCAACGGCCAGCCCATGCTGTCCAACGGCTTCGTCGGCCAGAGCGACGGCTGGACTGACTTGATAGGCAGCGGCGACAACACCATGAACTGGGCTTACAGCTCCGCCACCAATGGCAATGTGGCGCAAACCGGCTGGCTGGACCTGGGCGACCCGACCGCCACCAGCGTGTCCTTCGACGTGGCTTTAGGCTTCGGCGCCAGCCAGGCCGACGCGGTGGGTAGCGCCGCCGCCTCGCTGGGATCGGACCTGAGCGCCGCGCAGCAGCAGTACGACAACGCCTGGCATGCCTACGCCGCCGGCCTGTCTACCCAGGGCGGCCTGGCCGACGACCGCTACTATCTGGCGGCAATGACGCTGAAGACCATGCAGGACAAGAGCAACGGCGCGATGATCGCCGGCATAGGCACGCCGTGGGGCGAGACCCAGGGCGACGCCAACCAGGGCGGCTACCACCTGGTATGGCCGCGCGACCTGTTCAAGTTCGCCAACGCATTGACCACCGCCGGCGACAAATCCACCGCCGCCAGCGTGGTGGGCTACCTGTTCAATACCCTGCAGCAAAACAGCAATTGCGGCACAGCGGAATACAACGCCGCCGGCTGCGCGGCCGGCTACAGCCGCATCGGCCGCTTCCCGCAAAACGCCTGGGTCAGCGGCTGGCCGTACTGGCAAGGCACGCAGATGGACGAGCAAGCCATGCCCATTCTGCTGGCCTGGCGGCTGGGTTCAGCCGTATCCAATCCGCTGTGGCCCAAGATCAAGCTGACCGCCGATTACATCGTCTCCACCGGCCCGTGGAGCTACCAAGAGCGCTGGGAGGAAAATTCAGGCTACTCGCCGTCCACCATAGCCGCCGAGATCGCCGGCCTGGTGGCCGCCGCCGACATCGCCCGCAATAATGGCGACGACGCCAGCGCCGGCCGTTATCTCGCCGCGGCGGACTACTGGCAGCAAAGCGTCGCCGCCTGGACCTACACCAGCAGCGGCAGCTTCGGCAATGGCAGCTACTATGTCCGCATCAACCCGGCCAGCCGCGCCGGCTCCGGCACAGACCGCGCCAGCTTCGCCCCATCCGCCGGGCCGGACACGCCGCAAACGCTGACCATCAAGAATGGCGGCGGCAGCCACGATGCCCGCCGCGTGGTGGACGGCGGCTTCCTGGAGCTGGTGCGCATGGGCGTCAAGCGCGCCAACGATCCCACCATCGTCAACACCATCAATGTGTTCGACAGCGTGCTGGGGCAGAAACTGGCGCTGCCCGGCGCGCCCGCCCTGCCGGTCAACGCCTGGTTCCGCTACAACTTCGACGGCTACGGCGAACACAACGACGGCAGCGATTTCAACGGCAGCGGCGCCGGCCGGCTATGGCCGATCTTCACCGCCGAACGCGGCATGTACGAGATCGCCCGCCAGGGCAGCGCCGCCGCCGGCCAGCCCTACTTCGCCACGCTGAAGCTGCTGGCCACGCCGGAAGGCATGCTGCCTGAGCAGGTATGGTCCAATAGCGCGACGCTGCCGGATGGCTGGGCGGTGACCACGCCGGCCGGCTACCTGCCCGGCATGCCGACCAAGTCTATGGCGCCGCTGAACTGGGCGATGGGCGAATACATCAGCCTGCTGGCCTCGATCAACGCCGGCAAGGTGGTCGACATCCCGCAAGTGGTGTGCGCGCGCTACAACAACTGTCGCGCCGCGCCTAACGCCGGCGAAGCGCCGGTCGGCATCAACGTGACGGCCAGCACGCAATGGGGCCAGCAGCTCTACATCACCGGCAACGCGCGCGCGCTGGGCAACTGGAACACCGACCTCGGTCTTCCGCTGGACGCGGCCGCCTATCCAGCGTGGCAAAACGGCGTCAACCTGCCGGCCGGCCAACAGATCGCCTACAAGTACTACCGCAAGAACGCCGACGGCAGCGTGACTTGGGAAAACCTGTCCGGCAACCACAGCCTGCAGACGCCGGCCAGCGGCAGCCTCAACCTGAACGACCAGGTGAGCTGGTGACCCCGCGCCGCGCCTGGGCTGCCGCCCTGCTATTGACCGCGGCGGCGGCGGCCGGCGGCGCGGCCTGGCGGCTATGGCCGGCGCAGGCGCCCTCGCCGGCTATCGCCAAGCAGCCGGCCGCCATTTTGCCGACCCGGCCCATCGTCCATCAGGCCACGCCCGCCCAGCCCTGGCGGCCGCCTTCGCGCCCGGCCCTGCCGCCGGTGAAGAAAGGCGGCAACAGCTGGCGGCCGGAAGCCGCTCCGGTGATAGCCAAGATGGAAGTTCAGCGCGGCGCGCCGGACATCCCGGACGCACAGCCGCTGTCCAGGCCGCCGGATCCTTGATCCCGGCAGCGCCGGCATGCGCACGGCGACAGGCCCGGAAATCCGGGCCTGTTTCTTGCTTGCTCATTCGGCATCGCCAAGCGACAAAGATAGAGGAACAAGATGATGCGACTGGAAATACTCTCGCTCGACGCCGCCGCCGCCGAATCCTGGCTGCCGGAGCTGGCCGAACTGCTGCACGATTGCGTGCTGGACGGCGCCAGCATCCATTTCGTGCTGCCGTTTACCTTAGAACAGGCCGCCGCCTTCTGGCGCGACAAAGCCTTGCCCGGCGTCGCCAGCGGCCACCGCGTGCTGCTGGCCGCCATAGTGGATGGCGAGCTGGCCGGCAGCGCGCAGCTGGATTGCGACACGCCGCCCAATCAACCGCACCGCGCCGAGGTATGCAAGCTTTTGGTGCATCCCGACCACCGCCGCCAAGGCATCGCCCGCGCGCTGATGCGCGAGATCGAAGAACAGGCTAGACGCAGAAAACGCACGCTGCTGACGCTGGACACCGCCAGCGGCGACAAGGCTGAGCCCTTATATTTATCCCTGGATTACCAGCCTGCCGGACGCATCCCCGGCTTTGCGCTGCGTCCGGATGGCAGCGTCGCCGAAGCGACGGCCATCCTGTTCAAGACCCTGGCGGCGATGGAAACGGCGTAGCGTTTTTCTTAACAATCCGTTCAAGCGAACGGGCTGGCAGATGAGATAAGCCGGATCGATAATGGACGGCACTTTATTCTTAATCGGAGCGCGCATGAGCCCGCTTTCCCAGATCAAATTGTCCATGCTGGACCTGGCGCCCATCGTGGAAGGCGGCGACGCCGCCCAAGCGCTGAGCCACAGCGTGCAGCTGGCCCAACACGTCGAAAAACTGGGTTTCACCCGCTTCTGGGTGGCCGAGCATCACAATATGCCCGGCGTGGCCAGCTCCGCCACCGCGGTGCTGATCGGCCACATCGCCGCCCACACTCGAAACATACGCGTGGGTTCCGGCGGCATCATGCTGCCCAACCACGCGCCCTTGGTGGTGGCGGAACAGTTCGGCACCCTGGCCACCCTGTTTCCCGGCCGGATAGATCTGGGCCTGGGCCGCGCGCCCGGCACCGACCCGCTGACCGCTCGCGCGCTGCGCCGCGACCGGATGAACGGCGACGACTTTCCGCAGCAAGTAGGCGAGCTGCGCGGCTACCTGGCCCCGGAACAGCCAGGCCAAGCGGTGCGCGCCATCCCCGGCGGCGGCACCGAAGTGCCGGTGTGGCTGCTGGGCTCCAGCCTGTTCAGCGCGCAGCTGGCCGCGCAATTGGGCCTGCCCTTCGCCTTTGCCGCGCACTTCGCGCCGACGCATCTGGACGAGGCGCTGCAGTTGTATCGCCACCGCTTCCAGCCTTCCGCCGTGCTGGAGCGGCCCTACGCCATCGCCTGCATTCCCTTGATCGCCGCCGACAGCGATGAGAGGGCGCAGCAGCTAGCCACCACGCCGATGCAGAAATTCCTGGCCTTGATCCGCGGCCAGCGGCTGCCGCTCAAGCCGCCGGTGGAAAGCATGGCTGGCTTGTGGACGCCCCGCGAGGAGTTCACCGTCCGCAATGAATGGCTGGGCGAGGCCATTATCGGCGGCCCGCAACAAGTGCGCGCCGCGCTGGAGCGTTTCGTCGAGCGCACTGGCGTGGATGAGATCATGCTGTCCACTGATTGCCACAGCATCTCCGACCGCCTGCGCTCCTGCGAAATCGCCGCCGAACTGGCGCATGGCAAGCGCTTGGACCGCCAGGCGGAGGCTACGCCCGCCCGCTAGGGCTTGCGCACATGAATGACGCCGCCCATGAAGGGATGGACCACGCAGTAATAGGGATAATCGCCTTCGGCTTCGAACACATGCTCGAACTTGTCGTCGGTATCCAGCGCCTTCGAAGCGAAAGCCTTGCTGCGGCTGGTGACGGTGTGCGGCGTCTCGTCCTGATTCACCCACACCACCTTGGCGCCGGGCGCGACGGTCAATTCCTTGGGCTGAAACGCGAATTTGCTGATGGCGACGGTATGGCCGCCATCCGCCCCTTGGGCCGACAGCGCCGCCATCAGCAGCGCGCCGGCCATCCAACAAGCGGCCTTGAGCATGAATCCCCCTTTTCAATGATCCAGCGGCGTATCCACCAGCGCCAGTTCGCCGCTTCCGGGCACGATATTGAGCTGGCGGATGCCCAGCAGCTTGCCCAGCTCGCCCGCCGGCACAGTCACCGGCCCCGGCTCGCCGACGCCCGCCTGTCCTGGCGTAGGCAAAGGATAGGCCAGCGAACGAGCCGTGTGAAACGCCACATGGCCCTCAACCTTTTGCAGTATCTGGTGGATATGGCCGTTCAACACCGTCACCGAGCCGAAAGGCCGCAATAGCGCCATCAATTGGTCCGCGTCCGCCGTGCCCCAGCCCCATTGCTCGTACAAGGTCCACAGCGGAATGTGCGCCAGCACCACGATGGGCGTGGAATGCGCCACGCCGGCCAGATCGCGCTTCGCCCAGGCCAGTTGCTCCTCGCCCAAGGCCGCCAGCTTGCCCATGGCGAAGTTCAGCACATTGTTGAGCGCGATGAAATGCACCCCGCCCTGATCGAAGCTATACCAGGCCTTGCCTTTGCCCTCATGATCAAAGAACTTGAGATAGCCGCTGACGCCGTCGTCTATCGCGTCGTGCTCGCCCGGTATGGTGTGCACCCGCTCGGTCTTGATGTCCTTGAACATCTGCCGCGCCAGGTCGAACTCTTCAGGCTTGGACAAATGGCTGACATCGCCGGTATGCACCACAAAGGCCGGCGGCGCGGGCAAAGCATTGATGTCGGCGATGGCGCGGCGGAAACTGCCCGCCACATCCGGATTGGCCGCCCGGTGGAAGCCCAGATGGGTGTCGCTGATCTGGACAAAGAACAAGCCTCCGCCCGGCATGCCGGAGGCGCCTGCCGCCCGCGCCACCGGCACGCCGCCGGACATCGTCCACACCACGGCCGCGCCGGCCCAGCCCGCCAGACAGCCCAAGGCGCGGCGGCGCCCGTCATCCTGCAAGGTTTCACGATCGTCCACTTTGACCTCCCAAGCTCAAACATGCTGATGCCAGGCCGGCTCCGGCTGGTTTGCGACACGCCGCATGCCATCGTTGCAAAGCGCAGCCAAAGCCCAATCCACGCGGGTACTGAGCTGTTTTTTAGATCAGCGCCACAACAGTCACAAGGCTAGGAGCTGATAATTTTCTTGAAACTAGACGACTGGTCTAGTAGTATTCAAGCCATGTCACGCGCCAATCATTCAGCCGACACCCGCGAGCACTTGCTGGCCATCGGCGAAAACATCATTCTGGGCAAGGGCTTCGCCGCCGTCGGGCTGGCGGAAATCCTGTCTTGCGCCGGCGTGCCCAAGGGCTCGTTCTACCATTACTTTGCGTCCAAAGAAGGCTATGGCGTGGAATTGCTGCGCCGTTATTTCCTCAATTACGACGAAAAGCTGGTGTTGTTGCTGCGCGCCGACCATGGCCAGGCGCGGGATTGCCTGCTGCGTTATTTCGATGGCTGGGTGGAGCGTCATCAATGCGACGGCGCCAGCCACACCTGCCTGGCGGTGAAACTGGCGGCGGAAGTGTCCGACCTGTCCGAGCCGATGCGCGACGCGCTGGCCGAGGGCATGGGCCGCGTCATCGTCCGACTGGCGGATGCGATCAAGCGCGGCCAGACCGAAGGCAGCCTCTGCCCCACCCTGGCGCCGGATACCCTGGCCGCCAGCTTGTACAGCCTGTGGGTGGGCAGCGCTTTGCTGTACAAGGTGCAACGCTCGTCCGAGCCCATGCTCAACGCCCTGCGCCTGACGGAAACCATGCTGGTGGCAGCCGACAGCGCCGCTTGCAAACACTGAATTCATGCCCGCCGAATGGCGGGTTTTATTGAAACCATTACTAGACGACTGGTCTACTCAAAATGGAGCGCATCATGAATGAAACATTGCGTCTGATGCAGCAGCACCACAGCGTGCGCAGCTATCAGGACAAACCGGTGGCGCCCGAAGTGCTGGACGCCATCCTCGACGCCGGCTGGAAAGGCCCGACATCCATCAATGGCCAGCAAGTCTCGCTGGTAGTGGTGCAGGACGCCGAACGCCGCCGCCGCATCGCCGAGATCGCCGGCGGCCAGCCGTGGATCGCCCAGGCCCCGGTCTTCATCGTCGCGGTGATCGACTTCCATAAAACCCGCGTCGGCGTGGAAATGGCCGGGCTGGAACAGCGCGTCCACACCAGCGTCGAGGCCTTCGCGGTCGGCGCGGTGGACGCCGGCATCGCGCTGGGCAATATGATGACCGCGGCCCGCTCGGCCGGCCTGGGCGTGGTGCCGATCGGCGGCATCCGCCGCGATCCGCAAGCGATGATAGATCTGCTGGCATTGCCGGAGCTGACCTTCCCCGTCGCCGGCATGGTGATCGGCCATATCGATCAGGATGGCAGCCTGAAGCCGCGCCTGCCGCGCGCCACCTTCGTCCACCAAGAACGCTACCAGGCCGGAGAATTAAGCGCGCACATCGCCAGTTATGACAAAACGCTGACACAATATTGGCAGCACATCGGCCGCCCCGATGGCCAGCCCTGGTCGGCCAATACCGCCAATTACTATCAACACGTGTACTTCCCCAAGGTCGCGCCGGTCGCGCGCAGCCAGGGTTTTGGCTTCGATCTGTAAATTCATCAAGGAAACCGCTATGCAAGCCGACAAACTGTTCACCCCGCTGCAAATGGGCGCCGCCACCCTGGCCAACCGCGTGGCGATGGCCCCGCTGACCCGCCTGCGCAATACCGAGCCGGGCGATGTGCCCGGCCCGCTGGCCAAGGAATACTACCGCCAGCGCGCCAGCGCCGGCCTGATCGTGGCCGAAGGCACCCATATCTCGCCCACCGCCAAGGGTTATGCCGGCGCGCCCGGCATCTATAGCGAGGAGCAAGTCCGCGCCTGGAGCGAAGTGACCGGCGCCGTGCATCAAGCCGGCGGCAAAATCTCGCTGCAGCTGTGGCATACCGGCCGCATTTCCCATCGCTCGCTGCAACCGAATGGCGACGCGCCGGTCGGCCCGTCCGCCATCCAGGCCGACAGCCGCACCAATATCCGCGCCGCCGACGGCAGCCTGGTGCGCGAACAGTGCGATACCCCGCGCGCGCTGGAAACCGAGGAAATCGCCGACATCATCGAGGACTACCGCCGCGCCACCGACAACGCCCGCCGCGCCGGTTTCGACCTGGTGGAAATCCACGGCGCCCACGGCTATCTGATCGATCAATTCCTGTCCCCGGCCGCCAACGTCCGCACCGACCAATACGGCGGCAGCGTGGAAAACCGCGCCCGCTTCCTGCTGGAAGTGGTGGACGCGGTGGTCGGCGAATGGGATGCCGATCACGTCGGCATCCGCATCTCGCCGCTGGGCATCTTCAATGGCGTGAGCAATACCGACCAGCTGGACATGGCGCTGTACCTGGCCGAACAGCTGGCCAAGCGCAAGCTGGCCTTCCTGCACATTTCCGAACCCGACTGGGCCGGCGGCCCCAAGCTGGATGACGCCTTCCGCACCGAGCTGCGCAAGCGCTATCCCGGCGTGATCATCGGCGCCGGCGCCTATACCGCCGAGAAGGCGGAAACCTTGATCAAGCAAGGCTTCATCGACGCCGCCGCCTTCGGCCGCAGCTTCATCTCCAATCCGGATCTGGTGGAGCGGCTGAAGCAAGGCGCGCCGCTGAACGAGCCCAAGCTGGCCAGCTTCTACGGCGGCGGCGCGGAAGGCTATACCGACTACCCCACGCTGTAAGCGGCGGGCATCGCCCCTCCCTCGCATCCGCCCCGGCCATGCCGGGGCTTTTTTGCGCCAAAAATAATGACAAGTTAATTTATTTCGCGTTAGAGTCTGGCGTCTACATACCGCGAACCAATCAGACGATCCGGCGCCGGCGCAAGCGGCCCAGGACCGCGCAAGGAGAAGCATCATGAAAAGCAGTTTGCTGGCGCTCGGCGCCGCCGCCCTGGCCGCGCAGGCCCACGCGGCGGAAGACCCGAATCTGTGGCTGGAATCGATTCAAGGAAAAGATGCGCTGCAATGGGTGAAGCAGCAGAACGCCGCCACCACGCAAGAACTGGAAAGCTGGAAGCACTTCTCCGATCTGCGCCAGGACATCCTGTCCATCCTCAACTCCAGCGCCAAGATTCCGGGCATCCAGAAAATCGGCGACCGCTATTACAATTTCTGGCGCGACGCGACCCATACCCGCGGCGTGTGGCGCAGCACCACGCTGGACGAATACCGCAAGGCCGCGCCGCAATGGGAAACCGTGCTCGACCTGGACCAGCTGGCCAAAGATGAAAAAGAAAACTGGGTATGGCAAGGCGCCAACTGCGTCGAGCCGCAAGAAGACCGCTGCCTGATCCGCCTGAGCCGCGGCGGCGGCGACGCCGCCGTAGTGCGGGAATTCGATCTGGCCGGCAAACGCTTCATCGGCGATGGCTTCGTCGCGCCGGAAGCCAAGAGCCAGGTGGACTGGAAAGACCGCGACACCGTCTACATCAGCACCGACTTCGGCCCCGGCTCGCTGACGAATTCAGGCTACCCGCGCATCGTCAAAGAATGGAAGCGCGGCCAGCCGCTGGCCGACGCCAAGCAGCTGTTCGCCGGCGAAGCCACCGATATCTCGGTGGGCGCCAGCCATGTGCTGACCCAAGGCCGCGAGTACGACTACATCCAGCAAGGCAGCAGCTTCTTCACCAACGAGCTGTACCTGCGCCAAGGCGAAGACTGGAAAAAACTGGACAAGCCCGGCCATGTCGAAACGGACTTCTTCGGCGACTGGCTGCTGCTGAAGCCGCGCCAGGAATGGAAGACCGGCGGCCATAACTGGAAACCGGGCAGCCTGCTGGCCATCAAGCTGGCCGACTATCAGCAAGGCAAGCGCGATTTCGTTCCGCTGTTCCTGCCCACCGCCACCACCTCGCTGGGCGAAGGCTCCGCCTCCACCCGCGACACGTTGATCCTGAACATCATGGACAACGTCAAGAGCCGGCTGCAAGAGTGGAAAGTGGTGGACGGCAAATGGCAGTCGCGCAAGGTGGACGCGCCCTCTTACGGCAGCATCGGCGTCAGCGCGGTGGACAGCAAGAACTCCGACGACTACTTCTTCACCTTCACCGACTTCCTGACCCCCACCACGCTGTCGCTGGCGCATGCCGGCAGCGACGCGCGCGAACCGCTGAAACAGCAGCCGGCTTTCTTCAACGCCAGCGGCCTGGAAATCCACCAGTACTTCGCCCGCTCCAACGACGGCACCCGCGTCCCCTATTTCGTAATCGGCAAAAAAGGCTTGAAGCTCGACGGCAAAAACCCGACGCTGCTTTACGGCTACGGCGGCTTCGAAGTGTCGATGACGCCTTACTACAGCGGCTCCATGGGCAAGGCCTGGCTGGAAAGAGGCGGCGTCTACGTGCTGGCCAATATCCGCGGCGGCGGCGAATACGGCCCGCAATGGCATGACGCGGCGCTGAAGCACAAGCGCCAGAAGGCCTACGACGACTTCTCCTCCATCGCCAAGGACCTGGCGCATCGCAAGATCGCCGATGCCCGCCACCTGGGCATCAAGGGCGGCAGCAACGGCGGCTTGCTGATGGGCGTGATGCTGACCAAGTATCCGGAGCTCTTCAACGCCATCGTCTGCCAGGTGCCGCTGCTGGACATGAAGCGCTTCAACAAGCTCTTGGCCGGCGCCAGCTGGATGGATGAATACGGCAATCCGGACAAGCCGGAAGACTGGGCCTTCATCAAGCGCTACTCGCCGTATCAGAACATCAAGCCGGGCGCCAAATACCCGGCCACGCTGTTCGTCACCTCCACGCTGGATGACCGCGTCCATCCCGGCCATGCCCGCAAGATGTTCGCCGCGATGAAAAAGATAGGCGCCGATGTGCGTTACTACGAGCGCACCGAAGGCGGCCACGGCGCGGCGGCCAATTACGACGAGGAGGCGCGCATCGCCGCCATGGAATACACCTTCCTCTGGCACCAGCTGCGCTAAACCCCGCCACACCAGCCCCGCCCCGCGCGGGGCTGTTTTCATGGAGAAGCCCATGCTCGCGATCCACCCCGCCCTGTCCTTCGCCGCAGCCGCCTTGCTGATGGCGCTGACGCCGGGGCCCAACATGATTTACCTGCTGTCGCGCACCCTATGCCAAGGCAAGCTGGCCGGCCTCGTTTCCCTGCTGGGCGTGATGGCGGGCTTCGCCTGCCATCTGCTGGCCACCGCGCTGGGTTTGAGCGCGCTGTTCGCCGCCGCGCCGCTGGCTTATCTCGCCTTGAAATGGGCCGGCGCCGGCTATCTGGGCTGGATGGCCTGGCAGGCCTGGACCGGCCGCCACGACCTGCGGCCCGACGCGCGCGGGATGGCGCGCCACTCCCGCCTCAAGCTGTTCGGCAACGGCCTGCTGACCAGCTTGCTCAATCCCAAGGTCGCCTTGTTCTATCTCGCCTTGCTGCCGCAATTCATCCAGGCCGGCAGCGAAGGCGTGCTGGCCCAGACGCTGCAACTGGGCGCGATGCAAATCGCCATCAGCCTCAGCGTCAACGCCTCCGTGGTCATCGGCGCCCACGCCATCAGCCGGAATCTGGCGCGCAGCCCGCGCTGGCTAGGCGCGCAAAGAAAGCTGATGAGCGGCGTGTTCGGTCTGCTGGCCGCCCGCCTGGCCCTGGACAACGGCCGCTGAACGCCAGCGCCGCCTGCTTAGGATAGAATCCGGCGGGCGGCTTTCATCATGCCAATGCGATTTCTATACTCCACACAGGAAGACACCCCCATCCACGCCCGCCATCCAGAATAGGAGGCGCTCCTTGCCGTTCTCGCAACCCAAGCCTAATAGCCGGCTCGGCCTGATCGCGCTGACTGTCGTCCTGGCGCTGGCAGTGCTGGCCGCCTGCTTCGTTACCGGTTTTCAAGAACGGCGGCTACTGCTGGAAACCTATCAAAAGCGATTGGGCTACGTCAGCCAGACCCGCAGCGCCATCTTGCGGCAAACCTTCGACCAACTGGCGCGCGATGTGCTGTTCCTCAGCGCCACGCCGCCGGTTGAAGGCCTGATACGCGCCCGCGAAGGGCATGGCGTCGACAAGGGCGATCCATCCAGCATTCAGCAATGGCAGCGGCGGCTGGAGGAGATTTTTGGCGCATTTCTGGCCACCCATCCCGACTATGCCCAGATCCGGTTCATCGCGCTGGCCAACGGCGGAGAGGAGCTGCTCCGGCTGGAGCGGGCCGACGATGGCTCCATCGCCTCATTAGGCGCGGGAATGATGCCGCCTCGCGGCGACCGGGCTTATGTGCAGGAGCCGGCCAAACTTCCCGTCGGGTCGGTCTACTTTTCCGACATCAATCTCGGCTTCAAGCACGGCGGTTACCTGGGCCTCAAAACGCTGCCGGTCATACGCGCGGCCACCCCGGTGCGCGACAGCTATGGCCGCCCTTTCGGCGTCGTCGTGATCAATTACAACGTCAGCAAGCTGCTGGCGGCTCTGCCGCAGAACATTCCTTCCGAATTTCAGATCTATCTGAGCAACCAGAATGGCGATTACCTGCTGCAGCCCAATAAAGCGCAAACCTTCGGGTTCGATCAAGGCAAGGACTGGCGCTGGCAGAACGATTTCCGCCCCTCGCCGGCCGGCGAAGGCTTGCCTGCCGGCGTGCAATCGTTTGAATCGAATCAAGGCCTGGTGTACACCCGCGATCTGGCGGTTCCCTTCGACCCCGCCCGCCCTGAGCGTTATTGCCGCATCCATATCGTGCTGCCGGAAAGCGTGGTCGCCGATCTAGTCCATGACAAGCAGTGGATCACGCTGGCCACCTTGAGCGCCATCCTGCCGCTGCTGCTCGCGGCCCTCTGGCTGTTCCGCCGCCAGAGCCGGCGCGCCAATCTGCGCCAGGCCGAGCTGGCCGCCATCGTAGACTGCGCCAACGACGCCATCATCGGCACGCGGCCGGACGGCGTCATCAGCAGTTGGAATCCGGGCGCCAGCAGCATATTCGGCTATGCGCCGCTGGAGGCCATAGGCCAATCGCTGCCGCTGCTGCTGGCCGAAGCGGAATCGATCCGACACCTTCAGGGCCTGCTCACCCAGGTCGGCCGGAATGGCGAACGGCTCAACCAGACGGCAATCTTTCTTAATCGCGACGGCGCGCCCATCGATGTCGCCATCACGCTGGCGCCTATCATCCAGCGCCAAGACGGCGCCATCATCGGCATCGCCGCCACGGTGCGCGACATCACGGAACAGAAAAACGCGGACAAACGCATCCGCGAATTGAACGCCTCGCTGGAACAGCAGGTCGCGCACCGCACCGAACAGATACGCATGTACTCCGCGCTGCAGAACGCCATCCTGGACAATGCCGGCTACGCCATCATCGCCACCGACATGCATGGCACCATCACCCTGTTCAATCCCGCGGCCGAAAGAATGCTCGGCTACCGGAAAGAAGAAATGATAGGGCAGAAAAACCTGTCGGCGCTGCATTGCAATGTGGAACTGGCCAACCGCGCCCAAGCGTTTTCCGAACAACTGGGAGAGAAAGTGTATGCCGGCTTCGACGCCATCGCCTGCAAATCCCGGCTCGATCTCCCCAACGAGCACCAATGGACCTATGTCCGCAAGGACGGCAGCCATGTGCCGGTGCTGCTCACCGTCTCTCGGCTGGAAGACGACAGCAGCCACGCCTCCGGTTATCTGGGCATCGCATCCGACATCACGGATCGCGAACATGACCGCCGCCAACTGGAATCCGCCCGCGACCAGCTCAGCAAAGCCGCGGAAGTGGCCGAGCTCGGCATCTGGAGCTGGCAAGTGGGCGCGGACATGCTGGAATGGAACGACAGGATGTACGAGATCTACGACATCCCGCGCGGCTTCGGCGACTTCGGCCTGCGCTACGAGCACTGGAAAACCAGAGTGCACCCGGAGGACGCTTTCTTTGCGGAAGAGAAAATGCGTCTGGCGCTGGCCGGCCAGGACACGTACAACCTCCACTTCCGCATCGTCAGGCAAGATGGAACCATACGCCACGTGCAGGCCGCCGCCGCGGTGGAGGGCGGCAGCGATGGCTCGCCGCTGCGCGTGACCGGCATCAATCGCGACATCACGCTGGAAAGAGAACAGCAAGAGTGGCTGAAGGAGGCCAAGAACGCAGCCGACAGCGCCAGCCTGGCCAAATCCAACTTCCT
Source organism: Chromobacterium sp. IIBBL 290-4 (assembly GCF_024207115.1). Lineage (NCBI taxonomy): Bacteria > Pseudomonadati > Pseudomonadota > Betaproteobacteria > Neisseriales > Chromobacteriaceae > Chromobacterium > Chromobacterium sp. IIBBL 290-4. The sequence goes on along the minus strand of NZ_CP100128.1, from coordinate 2,944,424 downwards.
GGCCAATATGAGCCACGAGATCCGCACGCCGATGAACGCCATCCTGGGCATGCTGCAGCTGATGCAGCAAACCCGGCTGGACAAACGGCAAGCGGACTACGCCGAAAAAGCCACGTCGGCCGCCCGCACGCTGCTCGGCCTGCTCAATGACATTCTGGACTTCTCCCGCGTCGAGGCCGGCAAGCTGACGCTGGACCCGCACGCCTTCAGCCTGGACAAGCTGCTGCGCGACATCGGCGTCATTCTCAGCGCCAATGTCGGCAACAAGGAGGTCGAGGTGCTGTTCGACATCGATAGCGAGTTGCCCGACCGCATCGTCGCCGACTCGCTGCGGCTGCAGCAGATTCTGATCAATCTGTCGGGCAACGCCATCAAGTTCACCGAGCGCGGCGAAGTGGTCTTGTCGGCCCGCCTGCAAAGCCGCGAGGAAAACCGTTTGCGGATCGAATTCTCGGTCCGCGACACCGGCATCGGCATCTCGCCCGAGCAGTGCGATAAAATCTTCGAGGGATTTTCCCAGGCCGAGGCCAGCACCGCGCGGCGCTACGGCGGCTCAGGCCTGGGGCTGGCCATCAGCCAACGCTTGGTGGAGCTGATGGGCGGAAAACTCAGCGTAGCGAGCGAAGTGGGCGTGGGCAGCACCTTCCGTTTCGAAATCGACAGCCTGGCAGCGGAAGCCCCCGTCAACCGGCCCGCCGGCATCGTGCCGTTGCAGCATCTGCGCTGCCTGGTGGTGGAAGACAATGACTGCGCCCGCCTGACCCATGTCTCCATCCTGGAGTCATTCGGCTGGACGGTGGATTCGGCAAGCAGCGGCGAGGACGCCCTGCGCTTGGCGACGGAAGCCAAACCGGACTACGACGCCATCCTGATGGACTGGCGGCTGCCCGGCCTGGATGGATGGGACACCTGCCGTCAATTGAAAACCTCCAATCAGCTCAAGACGCCGCCGGTCATCGTCATGGTCACCGCCTATGGCCGCGAGCTGCTCGCCCAGCGGCAGAAAGAGGAAGCGTCCTTATTCGACGGCATCCTGGTCAAGCCCGTGACCTCCTCCATGCTGTTCGACGCGATCGCCGAGGCTCGCGCCTATCACGCGGAGCCGGTGGCGCTGCCCGCGCGCGCGCCCGGCGCCCGCCCCAGCCTGGAGGGTGTCAGGCTGCTGCTGGTGGAGGACAATCCGGTCAACCAGCAAGTCGCCTGCGAGCTGCTGCGCAACGAGGGCGCCGACGTCCAGGTTGCCGATTGCGGCCAGGCGGCGCTGCAGGCCGTCAACGCCGCCTCGCCCTTGTTCGACCTGGTGTTGATGGATATCCAGATGCCGGATATGGATGGCTATACCGTCACCCGCTTGCTGCGCGCCAGCTACTCCGCCGCCCAGTTGCCCATCGTCGCGATGACCGCCAATGTCATGCCGGCGGACAAAGAGGCGGCGCGCGACGCCGGCATGAACGCCCATGTCGGCAAGCCCTTCGATCTGGCCGAGCTCGTCAGAGTCATCCTGCGCCATACCGGCCGCGCGCAGCCCGCCATCGAACCCCTCCCCGCTCCTGACGCAGTTGAATCGCAGGATGCCGGCCGCCCGGTGCTGAACAGCCAAAGCGCGCTCGTTCGCTTCGGCGGCAATCTGCCCATTTACCTGCATACGCTGCGCAATTTCGCCCAAGAAAGCCAATCCTTGTTCGACGAACTGGCGGCGCCCTCGCCATCGGGTCAGCCCTCGCCCGCCGCCCGCCTGCTGCATACCCTGAAGGGGCTGGCCTCGACAGTCGGCGCCGATCAGCTGGCCCTCGTCGCCGCCGAATTGGAAACCCTCGCCAGGCAAAACGCCAAGGCTGAGCTCGCGCCCTCCTTGCCTCGTCTATCCGAAGCGTTGCTGCAAGCGATAGAAGCCGCCCTGAGCCTGGCGTCTCAAGCCGATGTCTCCCAAGCGGCGGGCACGGTCCAAGCCGAAACCGAGCCGCCGGGGCTCAGCGAGAATCTGGCCCACTTGCAAGAAATGCTGGACGCCTCCAGCATGGATGCGCTGCCCGCCTTTGGCCAGCTCCGCGCCAGCTACGGGACATCATTTCCCGACGAGTTGGCGCAACTGGACGAGGACATCATGAAATTAGACTTTTCCGCGGCCTCCCGCCGTTGCGCCGACTGGATACGCAAACAGGCAGAATCCAATGAGCGAACGCCTCAATAGCCCGCCTGACGCGGAAGATGCGCCGCGCGGCAAAATCCTGGTGATAGACGACCAGCCTGCCAACATCATGGCGACGCATCAAATCCTGCATCCCCAGCATCAGGTCTTCATGGCCACCAGCGGTCGGCAGGGCATCGCGCTCTGTCTGAACAGCCCGCCCGACCTGGTGTTGCTGGATGTGGAAATGCCGGAAATGGACGGCATGGAAGTGTGCCGCGAGCTCAAACGGCACCCCGACACTCAGCATATCCCCATCATCTTCATCACCGGCCACAGCGGGCAGGAGCAGGAAACCGCCTGCTGGGAAGCCGGCGCGGTGGATTTCGTCAGCAAGCCGGTCAACCCGTCCACCTTGCGCAATCGGGTCAAATCCCACCTGCTGCTCAAGCGCCAGTCCGATCAGCTCAAGAAGCTCGCCTTCAGCGACGGCTTGACCGGCATCGCCAACCGGCGCCGCTTCGACGAGTGCTTGCAACGCGAATGGAGCCGCTGTCAGCGCAGCGCTCTTCCGCTGGCGCTGATCATGTCCGATGTCGACTACTTCAAGCGTTTCAACGACCGCTATGGCCATCACGCCGGCGACGACTGCCTGCGTCAAATCGCCGGCGCCATGCAGGCGCAGCTGAACAGGCCTTATGACCTGGCCGCGCGCTTCGGCGGCGAAGAGTTCGCCTGCCTGCTGCCGGACACCGACCTCGCGGGCGCGCAGGCCGTCGCGGAACGCATTGCCGCCGCCATTCAGGCCTTGCAAATAGAGCATAGCGCATCGGAGCGGTCCGCCATCGTCACCCTCAGCATAGGCTTGGCGTGTCGCGTGCCGCGACGGGAAGAACCCCATGCGGCCCTGATCCAGGAGGCAGACCGCCTGCTTTATCAAGCCAAGGCGGAGGGAAGGGGCAAGATCTGCTCTGGCGGCGGAATAGAAGACTAGCCGCGCATCGGAAGAAAAACCGGGAAACGAGGTAGATACGGGCTGGCCGGCCAGCCGGGAAATCACGCGTCCGCGCCGCCGACGGCGGTCTTGCCCCAATCCGAATCAGCGTTTTTCCTGCGGGTGGCTCACCACCAGCAAGGAAATGTCATCGCTGGCCGGACCATCCTGCATATGCCTTCTGGCGGACGCCAGCACCGCATCCCCCACCTGGCCGGGCCAGCCGTCCCTGACGCCGGCCAAGACGCCGGCCAAGCCGAACATGACGCCCTTATCGTCCTTCGCCTCGGTGATGCCGTCGGAGCTGGCGACCAGCCGCTCGCCAGGCAGCCACTCCAGCACTTGGGTCGATTCATCGAAATCGCCGTCCGGCAGTATGCCTAGCGGCGGATGGGCGGATTTGCTGCTGGCCTTCAGCTCCCCGGCCGGGTCCAGCAACAGCACGCATGGGATGCCGCCATTCCAGATGCGGATGGATTGCCCTGCCGGATCCAGCGCGATGAAGACCGCCGCGACGAATCGCCCCCAAGGCAGCAGTTGATGCAATTTGCGGTTCACCCCGCGGGCGATGTCCGGCAAGGCGCATCCCGCCTGGGTCATTTCATAGAAGCTGTCGATGGCGGGCAAGGCGCTGATCGCGGCCGTCAGCCCATGGCCGGTGCAGTCGGCCAGCATGATGTGCTCGCCGCCTCGGCCATTGTCGCAGACGATGATCAGGTCGCCGTTGAAACCGGCCGCAGGACTCAAGTACTGCCACACATGCTGCGGCGTGGTGGTTTGCTGGCGGATCAGCCGTTCTATCAACTCCAGCGCGAGCTGTTGTTCGAACTCGTTCTCGCGGAAATACTTCTCCAAACGGACGGCATCCTGATTGATCTGATTCTGCATCTCGGCGATGCGCAGAAAAACATGGATCTTGGCGGACAACAGGTCGAAACTGATGGGCTTGGTAAGATAGTCGTCGCCGCCGGCCTTCAGGCCCACGACCACGCTTTCCAACTCATTGAGGCTGGTGAGAAAGATGATGGGCACCCAGTGCTCGCCGAACATCTTGCGCAGCTCGGCTGTCGCCTCCAGGCCATTCAGCTCCGGCATCACCACATCCATCAGGATCAGATCGGGACGTTTACCGCGGCAATAGTCCACCGCCTCCCGGCCGTTTTTGGCTATGGCGCAGCCATAGCCCAGCTCCAGAATGAACTGCTCGATGAAATACCGGTTGGTGGCGCTATCCTCCACCAGCAAGATGGTGATTAACGACATCACTCCCCCGTACGCTCGGCCGCGGATGTCGCTGCGACATGGCTGCCACCGTACCAAGATAGCACCGCGCATCGCGCGCGCACAGCCCAGTTTCAACAGATCAAGCCGTATCGCCATCTTACATGCTGCCTCCGGCATGACAACAGTTTTGATTCTGTCCACATGGCGGCGCGCATGAAAAAACCATCCCGTTGAAAACGGGATGGTTCGGTGCAGATATGCCGCTCAAGGCTGGGAAGGCGTGTTCTCAGCGAAATATTCGTGATTGTCGGCATTGCCCAGCGCTTGGGTCGGATTGGTCTTGGCCAGATTTTTGGCTCCGGCCTGACCGTAAACGTGGTCGCTGGTGCCGGCTACCACGGTGAAATGCGACAACTCGTGCACCAGCGTGCCGCCCTTGGAATCCGTTCCCTTGGTCGGAGCGGTCCAGAAGGCGCCGCACAGATAAATGGTGTACGGCTGGGCGGGGTAGACGTAAGCGAAAGTGCCTGCGTCGGTGCAACTGCAATCCAGCTTGATCGGCTTGGCGTCCAGCGCATCCTTGATCTTCACGTAATGCGATTTGGCGGTATTCCAGTTGGCCTGGCTGAACTTGCCGAACCAGGTGACATAGCGCGGAGACGCCGAAGGCGAGCCATTCAGATACGCCGAGGTTTCATCGGCCATCGAACCGGCCGCCACCACGCCGTCGCGCGATTGGTTCTGCTGCGACACCGAGCAATTGGCCGCATAGCTGACGCCGCTGACGGCCGCCCGGCTCTGGATCGCCCAAGATTGCTTGGCCGAACGCGCCTGGTTCAGCAAGGGGCTGACATGGCCGCCGCTGTACACGCCGACCGCATTGGACGACACCGCCTCATCCTGCGGCGCGGAAGCCTGTTTGGCGCTGACGCCGGCCGGCAAGCCGCTGTTCAGCACCCTGGCGCTGCGGTCTTCGAAACGCACTTGCAGCTGGCCGGGACGCGACAAATCGTAATAGTCCGACACCCGCACCTTGGCCGTCAGTGCCGCGCCGGGCGCCAAGGCGACGGTATCGCGCAGCGACGGCGCGACTCTTTTGTATCGCGGTCCCAGGTATTCCGCCGGCTTGCCATCGATGCTGACCGCCAGGAATTGCTCCTTGAGATCCTTTTCCGGCACATACCAACGGTACACATGCAGCACCTGCTTGCCGGTATTGCGATAGGTCACGGCGACATCCACATCCTGGGCAGCGGAAAGCTTGGGTTGACCCAAGGTCACCTGCAGATCGCCGGCATAAGCCGTCGATGCTGCGGTCAACAACAGGGAAGTTATCACGGCAATGCTCTTGTCCATTTTATTTTCCTCTTTAAGAGTGTTTTCATAATTACATTTAGTTATAAGAGACGCATTCATCATGCGTCCTAATATTGATCGCACGAAACCTCTCGTCATGTAAATGGGCTTTTTTACAATGAATTCCCTTTTAAAATGAATGCTCATTGATAATCCACATCCATCCACAAGCACGTCGGACTATAGTGCGGTAACATGTTCGGTTACGTCCGCCGGGTGAGACCGATCCTGGCGGGAGCCGCAAACCTCGACTGTTTTTCGACGGAATCATGAATCAAGCATCTGAAAAAGCCCTGGTGGTGCTCTCGGGAGGCCAGGACTCGACCACGTGCCTCTACTGGGCGCTGCAACGCTTCGGCGCCGGCAATGTAGAGGCCGTCACCTTTGATTACGGCCAACGCCATCGCATCGAACTGGATTGCGCCCGCAAAATCGCCGCTTTGGCCGGCGTGCGCCAAACCGTGCTCCCCATCGACACCTTCGCCGCCATCGGCGGCAATGCGCTGACTGACAGCGGCATCGAGCCGGAAACCGGCGCCCGCGACGACGATGCGCTGCCCAATACCTTCGTGCCGGGCCGCAATCTGATTTTCCTGACCTTCGCCGCGGCCTTCGCCTATACGCGCGGCGCGCGCCACCTGGTGACCGGCGTGGCGCAGACCGACTACTCCGGCTACCCGGACTGTCGCGAAAACACGCTGAAAGCGTTGGAAGTGGCGATTCGCCTGGGCATGGACAGCCGAGTCGAACTGCACATGCCGCTGATGTATCTGAGCAAGGCGCAAACTGTGACGCTGGCGCAACAAGTCGGCGCCATGGACGCGCTGGCGTGGAGCCACACCTGTTACAACGGCGAGGTGCCGCCCTGCTGCCATTGCGCATCATGCGAGCTGCGCGCCAAGGGCTTCGCCGAGGCAGGCGTGGCCGATCCGCTGGTCGAGCGCTGTCTGCGCGCCGCGCAAGGAAACTGATATGCACGCGAGTTTCCACTTGGCCGGCGCCGGCTTCGAAGCGGCGCGCCAGCTTCCCGACACCCCTGGCAAAACGGCCAGGCCTCATGGCCATAGTTTCCGGCTGACCGCCCGTTGCGACGCGCAGCATATCGGGGCCGACGAACTGCAGACGGCGCTGGGCGCCGCCGTCGCGCCGCTGGACTATGTCGATCTGAATAGCCTGCTGCCTGCCTGCGATGACTTATCGCTGCTCCGCCACATCGCCGCCCAGCTGCCCTGCCCCTCCGCCATCAAGCTGCAAGGCGCGCCCGACCGCGGCGCGATGCTGGACGACAGCCAGGCCCTGCATTGGCTCAATGCCGCTTTTGAGGCCGCCCACTATCTGCCCCACGTGCCGCCCGGCCACAAATGCGGCCGTCTGCATGGCCACGGTTTCGGCGTGCGCATCGCCGCCGACGCCAAGCGCGCGAGCCAGCATGACCTAGCCTGCGCCTGGGCGCCGCTGTATCGTCGCCTGAATCACCACTACCTGAACGACATCACCGGCCTGGAAAACCCCACTAGCGAAGTCATGGCCCAATGGCTGTATCGCCAGCTGGAAAATTCGCTGCCGGGATTGGCCTGGGTGGAGGTGCGCGAAACGCATAGCGCGGGCAGCCAGTTCGACGGCCAGCGCTTCCGCATCTGGAAGGAGCAGCGTTTCGAAAGCGCCATGCCTTTCGACGAAGCCGGCAACTACACCGGCCACAGCTATCTGGTTCGGCTGATGCTGGCCGGCGACATTGATCGCGCCATGGGCTGGCTGCTGGACTTCGGCGACGTCAAAGACCGCTTCAAGCCCATCTACCGCCAGCTGGACCATAACCCGCTGGACAAGCTGGCGGGGCTGCGCCAGGCCGACAACGCGTCTGTCGCGGAGTGGATACACACCCAACTGGCCCCGCTGGTGCCGGAACTGGCCCGCATCGACCTGATGGAAAGCGATGCCCTCAGCGCTTCCGTCCACTTCCACCAAGACATGCGCTGGCCTTTGCTGTGAGGCCCGCTCGCGCGGCGACAACAGGCCCAATTCTCAGGAACACGCCGTGACTACCTACACCGTCAAGGAAATCTTTTACACGCTGCAAGGCGAAGGCCGCCAAGCCGGCCGCGCCGCGGTGTTTTGCCGCTTCGCCGGCTGCAATCTGTGGTCCGGCCGCGAAGAAGACCGCGCCAAGGCCGTCTGCCAGTTCTGCGATACCGACTTTGTCGGCGCTGGCCCGGACGGCGGCAAGTTCGACGGCGCGCAGGCGCTGGCCGCGCGCATCGCCTCGGAATGGCCGGAAGACGCCGGCGGCGTCCGCTACGTGGTTTGCACCGGCGGCGAACCGCTGCTGCAACTGGACGAAGCGCTGGTCGACGCCCTGCATGCGGAAGGCTTCGAAATCGCCATCGAAACCAATGGCACCCTCGCCGCGCCGGCGGGCGTTGACTGGATCTGCGTCAGCCCCAAGGCCGGTTCGGAATTGAAGCAGCTGCGCGGCGACGAGCTGAAACTGGTCTACCCGCAGGCGACGCAGATGCCGGAAACCGTCGGGCACCTGGACTTCGCCACCTTCTACCTGCAACCGATGGACGGCCCCGACCTGGCCGCCAACACCCGCGCCGCCATCGCCTACTGCATGGCCCATCCCAAATGGCGGCTGTCGGTGCAGACCCACAAAGTGGTCAATATCCGCTAAACGAAACAGGCCCTTCACGGGCCTGTTTTCCCACAACTCGTCTTTCAAGCACGCATCACTTGCCCATCTTGTCCAGATACAGCCATTGCTGGTACATCCAGGGGAGGTGTTGCCACAAACCGGCCAGATTAGCCAACTGCGTGCTGCCCTTATCCTCAGGGTCGTATTGGCAAGAATCCCACATGCTCCTGTCGGGCACATCTCCGCCCGCTTGCTTAGGCGTAAACATCAGATAGGCCGGGATGCGCCAGAAATTATCGCCAGTGGCTGTTTGGCCCGCGGGCGGCAACGAATAAAAACCATCATCCCGGCAATTCACATCTTGAGGCGGGCAGGGCTTCGCCCCGTCCACGATGGCGTTGCCATGCAACAGAATCTGCCGGCCCGCATGCGCGTAATTCAGACCATGCAGCTTGCTCAGGACCTTCACCACATCCACAGGAACGCGCAATCCGACCATGGACATGGGATAGTTCAGCGCCTGCACGCTTTCCAGCGTCAGCGGCACCTGCGGCACGGTATCCAAGGAGGACAGGACCGCGAAAGCGCCCTGATTGGCGAAGTCCAGCCCATATTGATAAGCGAAGTACTCATTGCCAGGCTTGGGCTGGGCAAAAGCGTAACACTTCACGTCGAAGCGTCCGCCGGCAAAGGGCTGAGTGTTCAGCCACGCCGCCGCCAGCGTCGCCATTCCCGCCCCCAGGCTATGGCCGGTGACATAGATCCGGATCGGCTTGCCGCCGGACTGCTCGATGACGGCCTTCAACATATCGGACAAACGATTGCGATGGCCGAGGATCTCGTCCGCGGCGAAATCCAACGACTCCAGCGCCACCCGAAAACCCAGGTGCACCATGGCCCGCTCGGTCGTGCCGTGATAGGTTTCCTTGCAATAGGTGCGCGACGAGATGACCAAATCCCTGGCAGCTTTGCCTATCCATTTCTCCGCTTGCTTTTGGACCTCCTTGCTCAAGGTCAGCGCCTGAGCGCTCACCATGACGGCCTCGAAGTCCTCAAGCACATTCTGAAAATTCACCGTACCGCGGAAAGCCAAACAGTAAGCATCCTGCTCTGGGTGATAAGACAGCATCGCCTGATTGCCAAACAACTTGCCGCAGGAAGCGCAGATAGACCGTGACCAGTCTTGCGCGCGGATGCCCGCTTGCCAGCCATCCGGCCAACGATGCGTATACAAGGAAGGCATCGCCTGCCCGGGATAGCGGGAATCGCCAACCACGGACATGAGCGGAGGCTCCGTCATGTTCGCCCATGGGAACAAGCCCACTATTTTCTCTTTGTCGCCCTCGACGCCATCAGGCTTGCGCAGAGGGTTATCCCATAGTGTTCCGCCAACCGCCGATGCAAGACGCAATATCTCCAAAGCCTCGTCTACCGAATACTCCTTGCTCCATGGAAGCGCAGCCATCATCTCACCCCTATTCAGAAGTTCAAGAAAAGCTCAGCGGTTGCTGGCTTTTTTAGATCAACACTAAATAGTGTTTCAAGCAACTGCTCACAAGAACAGCATCAAGTCCAAAATCATCTGAAAAGCAATCCGCATTACGCAACGCCGCCCAGTGTCTATAACGACGAAAGCATGACCTCCACTGCAGAGCGGCCATGCCGAGCGAGGAATCTTGCCCAAGAAATTTTTTCTTCAACTGCGTAAGAATCGCAAAAGCGTCTCGACTCAATGGCTGTGGACGGTGCTTTTCTCATTCAACTTGTAAGCAACCGCCGCTTCCGGCGACATATCGCCATCACCATCAAGGTGAACTACCCAGGAGAAATGCCATGACCAGCAACAAGACTCTGATTGCCTCCGCGCTCGGCGCCGTCATCGCCATGGGCGTGCTGGCCAGCGCGCCGGCGGCCGCGGCCGACAAAGACCAATGCTTCGGCATCGCCAAAGCAGGCCAGAATGACTGCAAGAACGCCGCCCACGCCTGCGCCGGCCAAACCAAAGTCGATAACGACCCGGCCGACTTCAAGCTGGTGCCCGCCGGCACTTGTCAAAAAATGGGCGGTCAAACCAAGCCGATGTAATTTTCCCGCTGGCCTTGCCGGCCGCTTTGAGTACCATACGCTCGGAAGCCCCATGCTTTCGGGCAAACATGACACAAGGAGTCAAACATGAAGAAACAGAATCAAGCTCTGATCGCCTCCGCGCTGGGTGCCGTCATCGCGATGGGCGCGCTGAGCGCCGCTCCGGCAGCCGCGGCCGACAAGGAAAAGTGTTACGGCATCGCGCAGGCGGGCAAGAACGATTGCGCCTCCGCCACCGGCGCCCACTCCTGCGCCGGCCAGGCCAAAGTGGACAAAGACCCGGGCGACTGGAAATACGTCGCCAAGGGCAGCTGCGACAAGATGGGCGGCAACACGGTCCCCAAGAAGTAAACCGCTCCATCCGGCCCACCCTATGGCGGGCCCGGATTGCAGGCAAAGCCCTCTCGCCTTTGCCAAGGCGAGACTGCCCTGCCTAGCCTGATAGGCATGCGCGCTGGCTTTTTAAGCGTGGGCCTCGATGGCTCATCGCCTCCGCGCGCGGTCTGTTTTGCCGGCCGCTGCGGAATCGCATGCGCTCGCTTTGCCAGCTCTCTGGGCCGCTCTCCAGGAACACCAGCATGTCACACCCCAGCCTTCCCAGCGTTTGCGGCATCGGCCTGCGCGCGCCGCATTACCGAGAAGTGTTAGACACTCTGCCGCCGCTAGGCTGGGTGGAAGTGCACAGCGAGAATTTCTTCGATGGCGGCACGCCCGTCGCCATGCTGCGGCGCGTCGCCGAGCATTGGCCGGTTTCGCTGCACGGCGTGGGGCTGGGTCTGGGCTCTTCGCCCAAGCCGGACCCAGCGCACCTGGCTGCGCTCAAACGACTGGCCGATGAGATCCAGCCGGCCTCGATCTCCGAGCACCTATCGTTCAACCACTCGGCGGCGCGCTACGTCAACGATCTCCTGCCCATCCCTTACACCCGCGCGGCGCTGGATGCGATCGCCGGCCACGTTTCAGCCGCGCAGGACGCGCTGGGCAGGGCCATCCTGCTGGAAAACCTGTCCAGCTATGTCGAATTCCCGGGCAATGAGATGAACGAGGGCGAGTTCCTGGCCGAACTGGTCCGTCTTACCGGCTGCGGCATCCTGCTGGACGTCAATAATCTCTACGTGAACCGGATCAATCTGGGCACCGATACCGATGCCGTGCTGGCTGCGCTGCCGGTCGACGCGATAGGCGAGATTCACCTGGCCGGCTATTCCGAACGCGGCCGCCTGCTGGTGGACACCCACAGCCAAGCGGTGCATGACGAGGTATGGACCTTCTATCGGGAGGTCATCGAACGCATCGGCCCCAGGCCGACCCTGATCGAATGGGATCTGGACATCCCGCCGCTGGCCATCCTGCAAGCCGAGGCCGCCAAGGCGCAAGCGATTCTGGAGGCTCGTCATGAACTGGCATGAATGGCAGGCCGGTCTCTTGGAGGCCATCGCCGATCCGGCTCAAGGCGAAGCGGCGGCCGCGCTGGCGCTGGATCCGGATGGATTGGCGGTTTACCGGAACAACTACCGCGTCGGCTTGATAGACTCGCTGGCGCATAGCCACCCGGTCTGCCGACAACTGGTGGGCGAGGAGTTTTTCACCGCGCTGGCCCGTGAATATGTGAAATCCCATGCGTCGGACAGCGGCAACCTGCACCGCTATGGCGAGCGTTTCGCCGACTTCATCGCCGGATTCGAACCCTGCCGCGACCTGCCCTATCTGGCTGACGTCGCCCGTCTGGAATGGCTGGCGCACCGCGCCTACTACGCCGCCGACGCCGAACCGCTGGACGGCGCCGCCTTGGCGTCGCTTGCGCCGGAACAGTGGGCCGCGCTGATTTTCACGCCCATGCCCGGCGTCGCGCTGTGCCGCGCCGATTCGCCGGCGCTCAGCATCTGGCTGGCGCACCGGCAGGACGCGCCGCTAGACGGCATTCTGCAGCGCCCCGCCGAAAACGCGCTGATCCATCGCCAGCAAGGCGAAGTTCAGGCCGCGCCGATCTCCGCATCTCGATACGCCTTTTACCGCGCGCTGTTCGATGGCGAACCGCTGGCCGCCGCGCTGGCGCAAGCCCAGGATGGTGGGGCGGACTTCGACCTGCAATCCGCCTTGCAAGGCTTGTTTCAGCCGCCGCTGCTCGCTTCGTTTCAACTACAGGAGGACGACGCATGAACCCCATACTCAGACAGGTATCCTGCGCCTACAGCCTGCTGATCAAAACCAGCTCCTGGCTGCAACCGCTGGTCTTGCTGCTATTGAGAATCTGGATAGCCAATGTGTTTTTCAGCTCGGGACTGACCAAGATCGCCGACTGGGATGTGACGCTGGCGCTGTTCACCGACGAATATCACGTTCCACTGCTGCCGCCAGCCGTGGCCGCGGTCATGGCCGCCTGCGGCGAACTGGGCCTATCCGCGTTGCTCGTCGCCGGCCTGGGTGGACGCTTCGCCGCCGCGGGGCTCTTCATTCTCAATGCGGTGGCCGTCATCAGCTACCCCGGCCTGACTGACGCCACCCGGCAGTTCCACTACTTCTGGGGCGCGCAAATCCTGGTTCTGCTGGCGTTCGGCCCCGGCTGCCTATCGCTGGACCAATGGATCAAGCGCTGGATGGGCGCGCGCGGGTGCTGAAGTAAGGCGCGAGCGCGCCAAGGCGGTAATTGGCCCAAGACGTGGCATAATAAAACCATCCATCTTGATGCCGATCGCACAATGAGCACACTGAAAACCCTGGTCGTACTCTCTTCTGAACTGCATCCACAGCATATTACCGACATCGCCCATCTGACTGACGCGCCGCATCTGGACCACCCGGCGCCGGATGTCGCCAGGATGCGCGGCGCCAACTTCGAGAAACGCCAGGCTGCGCTCGCGCTGTGCCGTCAATATGGCTATGACGCGGCCTATGTCGACAGCGGCAAACATTTCGCCGACTTCCGGCTGCTGGTCAGCGATATGGACTCCACCCTGATCAGCATCGAGTGCATAGACGAGCTGGCGGATCTGCACGGCATCAAGCCGCAGATCGCCGCCATCACCGAGCGCGCCATGCGCGGCGAGCTGGATTTTTCCGCCTCGCTGCGGGAGCGCGTCGCCTTGCTGGAGGGGCTGCCAGAAGCGGCGCTGGAACAGGTGTACCGCGAGCGTGTGCGGCTGAATCCCGGCGCGGAGCAAGTGCTGGCCGCCTGCAAGCGCTTCGGCATCAAAACTTTGCTGGTATCCGGCGGTTTCACCTATTTCACCGACAGGCTGAAAGCGGAATACGGCCTGGACTACGCCTACTCCAATCAGCTTGAGATCGTCGACGGCAAACTGACCGGAAAAGTGCTGGGCGACATCATCGACGCCGAGGCCAAGAAACGGCTGCTGATCGAAATCCGAACCCGCTTGAAGCTCAAGCCGGCCCAGGTGCTGGCGATGGGCGACGGCGCCAACGACTTGCCCATGCTATCGGAAGCCGGCGTGGGCGTGGCCTATCACGCCAAACCCGCGGTCAGCGCCGCCGCCGACATCGCCATCGAACGCGCCGGCCTCGATGCCTTGCTCAAACTCTATCACTGACCATGCAAACATCCGCCTTGCAGGCTGACCGCCTCTTGCCGCTCGATACGGTCAGCTTCGACTCCGAATTGCCCTTCCTCGCCCAGATCGCGGAAGGCGAGTTCTCGCCGCGCCTGCAGCGGGAAACCCGGCTCGCGCTGCGCGTGCTGGCCGCGCCTGGCGAAACGCCGGACGATAGCAACCCGGTGCTGCTGCGCCTGGAAGCCAAGCTTGATCTCGCTTTGGAAGTTTCCCTGCTGGAGCGCCACCCCAGCCGTCCAGGCTGCGCGCCATGCCGGCTAGGACTCAATGCGATTGCCTGGGAGGATGAGCAAGCCTGGCAAGCCGGCCAGCGCTTGCTCATTTCCATCTATCCCAATCCCGATTCGGCCTTGCTGCTGTTTCTCGACGGACGGGTCGAGGAGTGCCGCGCGCAAGACGATGGCCGGCACCTGCTGATGGCGGACATCCAGGGTTCGTTCGAACCGGACACGCATCTGATGTGGGAAAAGTGGGTATTCCGCCGCCACCGGCGCGCGATACTGGAACGCTGAGCCCAACCCGGCTCAGCCGCCGGTCATCGACATGAAGCGAACCAGCTTTTGCGGCTGCTCGCGGAACTCGTGGCGCTCCGGCTTCAGCTCTATCGCCTGCCGCAAAGCCTGCTCCAAACCGGCGTCGTCGATGCCGGAGCGCAGCAGAGGACGCAGTTCCAGCTTTTCCTCCTGCCCCAGGCACATGTATAAAGTGCCGTCGACTGACAAACGGACCCGGTTGCAGGTGGCGCAGAAATGCTGAGAAATCGGCGTGATCATCCCCAACGAGAAACTGCCGTCGCGGCTGCTCCAATAACGGGCCGGCCCGCCGCCCAGCGTCTTGGCCTGCTCGACCAAGTCAAACTGCGCGCACAAGCGCAGCAATACGGGCTGCAAATCCAGGTATTGGGCGGCGCGGCCGGTATTCCCCATCGGCATGGTCTCGATCAGCCGCAGGATGAAGCCATGCTCGATGCAGAAGGCGGTCATCGCCTCGATGTCCTGCTCATTGACACCGCGCATCGCCACCATATTGATCTTGATAGGCGAAAACCCCGCCTCTTTGGCCGCCGTCAGGCCATCCAGCACCTTGGGCAGGCTGTCGCTGCCGGTGATTTCATGCACGCACTCGCGCCGCAATGAGTCCAGGCTCAAGTTGATGCGGCTGACGCCGGCTTGGCGCAATGCCTGCGCATGCTTGCGCAATTGCGTGCCATTGGTGGTCAAGGACAGATCCGTCAAGCCTTCCAGCCGCGACAAGCGGCCAGCCAACTCCGCCAGATTGCGCCTCAGCAACGGCTCCCCGCCAGTCAGCCTCACGCGGCGCGTCCCCAAGCGAGCGAAAACCGCGACCACGCGTTCGATTTCATCGAAGGTCAGCCAGTTGGCGGGCTCTTCGAAGCCCTTGAATCCCTTGGGCAAACAGTACTCGCAACGCAAATCGCAACGATCCGTCACCGACAATCTCAGATATTCGATACTGCGCCCAAACCGGTCAATCAGCATGCATCCTCCAAACTTTGCCCCGCTACCGATTTAGTCGCCATTTCTTGCGCAATCTGTCGCGGCATCGCCGCGGCCAGCCGCTCACTATCCGACAGGCAGCAAACTCTATTTGAATTGTACTCCAGACCCGCAAGCTTGGCGGCAAACGCAGCATGCCTTCGGAAAGCCGACAGGCTCAGCGCCGCCCCGCACTCCTCCCATCGTGCCAATCCAGACCCATCCACCACGCAAAACGCTGCCTGCGGCATCGCCAAGATCGGCATCGTGGCCATCCCGCTCACGCAGTGAGAATTTATATGCAAATCACCGACATTGCATCGTCACATACCGTTACAAAACCTCGCTTCTGTCTCCTGCGCCGCCTCCTATATTGAAATTCAAACAGCATTAAATTAATCACAGAAGTACTTACAGGAACAAAGAAATCAAAGATTGCCATTAAAACAAAGAGACCACCCATGCTTGCCGCGCTCCCCTTCCGCTCCCTTCTGGCGCGGCAAAGCAAACTGGCCATACTGCGGCACCCGCTCGTCAAACAACAACAGCCAGCGACAAAGGAGAAACAAGACCATGGCATTTCCGCTGAAACTGACAGCGATCGCCGTCGCCATCGCCGCAGCATCGTCCGCGTCCATCGCCGCCAGCGCCCTGGATCTGGGCAAGGTGGAGCAGGCAGCGCCCGCGCAGCCCCTCACCGTCACCATCGCCCTGCCCCTGCGCGACCGCGATGCCGCCACCCGCTACCTGCTGGATATGCACACCCAGGGCAGCGCCAATTTCCACAAATTTCTGACCCCGGCCGAATTCCGCGCCCTTTTCGCGCCTAGCGATGCCTCCGTCGCTCGCGTCAGCGCGCGCTTGCAAGCCGCCGGCCTCAACGTCAAACGCGTCGGCAGCGCGCTGCTGCAGGTGAGCGGCCCGGCTGCCGTGGTGCAGAAGGCATTTGGCGCCGAAGTCCACGTTTTCCAAAAGCAAGCCTCATCGTCCGGCTCGGCCAGCCGCTTCATCTCTCCGGTCAAGGCCACTGCGCCCAGCGTCGATCTATCAGACGTCCAAGCGGTCATCGGCCTGGATAGCCGCCCCCACTTCCGTCCCCACATCCGCCAGTTGCCCAACGGCCTGAAGCCCATCGCGGCCAAGAGCGTCGGCGTGACTGCCGGCAATGCGCCGGGACAATGGACCGTCACCGACCTGGCTCGCCACTACGACATCACGCCGCTGTACAACAAGGGCATTCATGGCCAGGGCGCCACCATAGGCATCGTCACGCTCGCCAGCTTCACGCCGTCCGACGCGTTTCAATATTGGAATCAGTTGGGCCTGAAAACCGACCCGAACCGCCTGTCCGTCGTCGACATCGACGGCGGCCCCGGCGCGCCCAGCGACGAAGGCGGCTCGGATGAAACCACGCTGGACGTGGAGCAATCCGGCGGCGTGGCGCCTGGCGCCAAAATCATCGTCTATCAGGCGCCCAACACCACCCAGGGCTTTGTCGACGCCTTCGCCCAGGCTATAGAATCCAATGCCGCCGACACGCTGTCTGTCAGCTGGGGCGAGTGGGAATGGTTCGATGATCAGGCTCAGGCGGTGAATCCAGTCGGCGGCAAGAGCGCCAATGTGCTGCAGGTCTATCATGATCTGTTCCTGCAAGCCGCGCTGCAAGGACAAACCATGTTCGCCGCCGCAGGCGACTCCGGCGCCTACGATGTCAATCGCGCCGCGCCGCTGCCGCAATTCAACAAGGTTCTGTCTGTAGACAGCCCGGCCAACCAATCCTTCATCACCGCCGCCGGCGGCACCACCGTGCCGGCCACGCTGACGCTGCAGAGCAAGGATGGCAAGGCCACCCAGGTCAAGATTCCGACCGAGCGCGCCTGGGGCTGGGATTATTTGAGCGGCTTCTGCCAAGCGGCGGGCAAGGATCCGGTCGCTTGCGGCATTTTCCCGGTCGGCGGCGGCGGCGGCGTCAGCGCCTTCATCAACCGTCCCTTCTATCAGAGCTGGATCCCGCATATGCTGAACTCTCCTGCGGGACAACAGCTGGTTGACAGCAGCCAAACACCGCCGCAAGTGGTCGCTACGGTACCGGGCAATTTCAAGGGCCGCAATCTGCCGGATGTCTCGCTGAATGCCGACCCGGAAACCGGTTATGTGATGTATTACACCTCCAGCCAAAACGGTTTCGGCATCCTGGCCAATAATGGCGGCACCAGTTTTGTGGCGCCTCAGCTGGCAGGCATCACCGCCTTGCTGAACCAGTCGCTTGGCAGCCGCATCGGCCTGCTCAACCTGTCGCTCTATAGCCTGCTGGCCACAGGCCATGCCTATCACGGCTTCGGCCATCATGGCGCGCCGTTCCGCGAAGTCAGCGCGGGCGGCAACTGGGGCTACAACGCGCATAGGGGCTACAACCAGGCCACCGGCATCGGCGTGCCGAATGTCGCCAACCTGGATGCCGTGCTGAAGCGTTACTTCTTCTGATTTAGCGGCGTCAATAAAAAACGGCCTCCCGCAAGGAGGCCGTTTGCTTTTGCTGAATAGACGAAAGCCGTGCTGTCAGCGGCAACGATGATGCTTATGATGCCGCTTGCAAGGCTTATGGCGCTTGCCATGCCCCTGCTTGCGGTATTCGCGCTTGTCGGAGCGGCCATAGCCATTCCCCACCGCAGCTCCGGCGCCGCCGCCCAGCGCGCCGCCGATGATGGCGCCATCGCGGCCGCCCACCGCATGTCCAACCGCCGCGCCAGCCGCGCCGCCCAAAGCGCCGCCAATGACAGTATTCGTCGTTGTATCCGCCAGGGCTGCGCTGGCGCTCAAAATCAACGCCAGTCCCAAAACCGCCTTTTTCATATGCTGCTCTCTCGATCATCTGCCTGAAAGAGCAGCATAAGACAATGCTACTACTTGGTCCGTTTCAGAATGTTAGAGAATGTTCGCATTCATTTACAAGACATGCCATGCTACTGCTGCATGTAATCAAACGCGACAGTGCCAAGATCCAATGTCATATCGCAAATATAATGCGTGGCCGATAGTATCTCCAGCACCGGCAATGCCGCCACCGGCGCCAACGCATGCGGCCGCAGTTCCAAAGCGCCCGGTGCGCTCCATGCGCCTTTCAGCGTCACATCAGTGGTGTAATAACGGACCAATTCGCAAATTCTGGGCGAGCCGTCCACATGCGGAATGATCTTTAGCAGAAAATTCGGCTCCGCCAGGCCGGACAGCACGTTGGCATGATCCAGGGTTTGATACTTGTACCCCATGGTGCCGGTTGCGATCCGCTGCGAACCAAAATCCAAGGTGCCTATCAAGGTGTCGCGCTCGACTTGCAAGCGTGGGCTGCCCGCCTTCTTGGGGAAGCCCCACAACTCCCTCCCGCCGGCGATCGGCGGCTGATCATCCAAAAACATCGCATGCACATAGTTGCCGCGCTGCCCATTGAAGGTCACGGGGATCACTTGCCCGCTCTCGGTGTAGTCGCCAAAACCGGTGGAGTCCGGCATCCGAATGAACTCGTATTTGACGACGGGCTCCGTCATCTGCAACGGTTCCGGCAAGATGGCTTCAATCGCGGCCGGATCGGTTCGGTAACTGATCACCATATATTCGCGATTGACGAAACGGTAGGGGCCCGGCGGAAAAGCCGGACTGGTCAGCGGCATGGCGAAAGCGCGACGACGGACTTCTTGCTGTTTCATCAGGGACACTCCTGTTGACGGGTAATGGATAGAGAGCGGAAACACGCTTTGATTCAAATAATGATTCAAAATATTCCGCAAAAATGACAAGAGCAATAAGCAAAAATGCTAGTCCTGCGTACCTGCCCCCATCCCGCGCAATCAATCAGCCCATTTGCCGCCAGCGCTCTCGAGCAAGTTGACTAAGACGACAGCCGCGCCCATCATTACAGACGCATGACTCGAACAACCAATGCTCGCCAGACAGGACACCGCATGAACGCCGCCAAAAAAATCCGGAAATTCATCGAGGAAGGGCACGACCCTCAGCAGATGCTGGTATTGAAAGAGTTGGCCGCGGCGCTGGAAATGGGACGTTCTTTCGACCTCAGCCAGTTGTACGATATTGACATGCGCTACTTTGACGTCGCCATCGATTTGCTGAAAGACTGGCGCTTCGATCACCACATCAGCTCCCGCAGCAAACTGCTGGAGGCATTGCTGACGGAAATCGCTCCGGAGCGGCAAGCCCCAGTCAGCGCGGAAGAAGTCATCGCCACCGCCCAGCAAGCCAATGAAGGAGGCGGTGGCAAGAAAAAGAACAAGGGTTAGCTCAGCGCCATCCAGCCCTGCTCTTTGGCGCTGGCGAAACCCAACTCCAGCAGATGCATGATCTGACGCGCCGCTTGAGGGCGTGTACTGAATTTTGTGTAAACGGACATTTGGCAGGAAACTGCCACCTAGTCTGGAGACACAATGAGCTCAAAGAAACACGACGTACCTGACACACTACTGGACAGCTTGCTGGCCGACTATCAGAAGCCCGAAGACCTCATCGGTGAGAACGGCCTACTCAAGCAACTGACCAAGCTGCTGGTCGAGAAAGCACTGGATGCTGAGATGGCCGCACACCTCGGCCATAGCAAACACGAGCCGGTGCTCAATCCAGCCGGCAACACCCGGAACGGCAAGAGCCGCAAGACCCTCAAGGGCGAGTTCGGCGAATTGCCTATCGAAGTGCCACGAGACCGCCAGGGTACCTTCGAGCCGCAACTCATTCCCAAGCACCAGACCCGCTGGACCGGCTTCGACGACAAAGTCATCTCGCTTTACGCCCGTGGTATGACTGTTCGGGAAATCCAGGCCCATCTGGAAGAGATGTACGGCACCGAGGTCTCGCCCAGCCTGATCTCCTCCATCACCGATTCCGTCACAGAAGAGGTCAAGGCGTGGCAGGCTCGCCCCCTGGACTCGCTCTATCCGATCATCTACCTCGACTGCATCCACGTGAAAGTACGTGAGGGAGCTGTACGTGTGAAAGCCGTCTATCTCGCCATCGGTATTACCCTGGCTGGAGAGAAGGAGGTTCTGGGGATGTGGCTGGCTCAGACGGAAGGAGCCAAGTTTTGGCTTCAGGTCGTGACCGAGCTGCGTAACCGGGGCGTACAGGACATCTTTATCGCCTGCGTCGATGGTCTGAAGGGTTTCCCGGAAGCGATCGAGGCGGTCTTCCCGAAAGCAGCGGTGCAGTTGTGCATCGTGCACATGGTGCGACACAGCCTGAACTACGTGTCGTGGAAGCGGCGTGCTGAAGTAGCCGCCGACCTGAAGCGAATCTACCAATCGGCCACCCTCGACGAAGCTGAGCAGCGGCTAGGTGAGTTTGAGGCCAAGTGGGATGACGAGTATTTGCCAATTGGTCAGTCCTGGCGGCGCAACTGGGCTCGGTTGACGCCATTCTTCGACTACCCGCCGGAGATCAGGAAAGTGATCTACACCACTAATGCCATCGAGTCGGTGAATATGAGTCTGCGAAAGCTGACCAAGAATCGGGGCTCGTTCCCGAGTGATGAGGCATTGCTGAAACTGTTCTATCTGGCGCTAAGGAACATCAGTCAGAAGTGGACCATGCCGATTCGGGATTGGAAGGCAGCGCTGACTCGCTTTACCATTCAGTTCGAGGAACGCATTCCACAGGCGTAACCCAAACCCCGTTTACACAAAAATTCGGACACGCCCCCGCTTGAGGCGGGACAGGATTGTCCTTCCCTTCCAGAATGCAGTCCCGAATCGCCGCATAATACTGCCGGTAATCGCCCGCCGCTCCCTCATACGGCTGTTCGCCATCCGCGGCGGTCAGCAATCGTCCTGGTTGAGGATCTAGGCCCCAAGCGCTGCTCCCTGGCTTGCTGCCAGTTTTGAGCGCCTCCTCCTGAGGATCCAGGCCAAACTTGGTGAAGCTTCCCTCTGTGCCGTGGATGATGAAACGCGGCGCGGGAGCCGCCGCCAGCATGCTGCCATGCAAAATCACCCGCTTATCTGGATAGCGCAACAGCGCATGAAACCAATCATCAGACAGCGCGCCATCACGCAAAGCGCCGGTCTCCAACAGAATCGCTTCCGGCAAACCGAATAACTGCACGGCTTGATCAAGCAAATGCGGTCCCAGATCATACCAACGGCCCGCCCCCGGCCCGGCGGTCTCCCGCCAGCGCGCGGCAACCTCGGGGCGAAAGCGCTCAAAGTGCGATTCGAAATGAACCACCCTCCCCAATCGCCCCTCATCCAGCAGTTGCTTGATGGTCAGAAAATCCGCGTCCCAGCGTCGATTATGGAAAACGGACAAACAAAGCTCGGCGCGATCCGCCTCCATCACCAGCTGATCCGCCTCAGCCAGCGTCAAGGTAAATGGCTTATCCACCACCACGTGCTTGCCGGCCGCCAGCGCGGCCCGCGCAAGCGGAAAATGGCTGTCGTTCGGCGTGGCGATGACCACCAGATCGATATCGTCGCAAGCAAACAGCGCATCCGGGCTCGACAACGCCCGCGCCTGCGGCCAATCGCGCATGACTTGTTCCGGCTTGCTGGTAACGATGGCAAACAACTCCAGCCCCGGCACGGCATCAATCAGCGGCGCATGGAACGTTGCCCCGACATAACCATATCCCAGTCCCACCCTCAATCGCTCAGTCATCGCATACTCCTATCCACAAGTCTGCATCATACGTCTTGAGCATGAAATGCCAAACCCGGATCACTAGGGAGCGCCTCACTCGGCATCCTTACGCTTGCTCTCATCCCAAACCAGCGGGTTGACATCGTGCAGACGCAAGTAATCGACATGGTCGTTTTCATCCTCATCGGTATACAGGAGATCAGCGAAAGCATGGTTCCAGCGGATGTCTTGATGGGGAAAGGCCTGCCGCGCCACCATGGGCTGAATAGTAGTCTCATCCATCCCATTGATAGACAAAATAAGCATCGCCTTCTTCGACGCCAAAGAGGCGGCATCGCGCCCGAACAAAGGACTGCGCTCATCGATTTTATGCACCAACGTCCAACCAAGCAGAAACATCGGATGCTGGTCACGAACCAGCTCCAAATCGTATAGTTTGCGAAATGATGTCCCTTCCGCGGTCACCTCATGCTGCAGCAATCGCAGGCGGGCGCTGGCATCGATAATGACATTGGTTCGGGCATTGGCGGCTCTCAGCATCAATACTCGCTCGCCATCCAGCATCCTCACCACAGGACTGCGCGTAAATACTATGCGCGCCCGCGGGCGCGAAAAGCGCGCAAACGTCACCCCGGTAATCAAGGCGATGCTCATCATGCCGACGAAGATTTCCAACATCGAAATCCAGTGGGTATACAAAGTTTGCGGGTGCATATCGCCATAGCCTACGGTCGCCAGCGTCTCCACACTGAAGAAAAAGGCGCCGAGAAAACCCTGTGGATATTGATTGGCGATACCCGCAGGCTGTAGTTGATAGAGGCTGGCGAACAAGAGATTCAAAACGATGAAAGCTGCAGCGATGAATAGATAAAATCGCGGCCAGCTGATAGTCATGCAATAGTGGTAAAGATCCTGCAATGAATGGGCCGGCATATTGTGAATGAAAAGCTTGCGGCCACCCGCCTCGATGCGTCGCGCCCGTTTGCCGCTGCGAAAAACCATATCCAATACCTTCCCGTCAAAATCCATAGTTAGGGATTGTGTGAGGTATGCAAGACTAGGTCAATGGCATGACAAGCATGCCCAAAACGTTCGGAACTGAAACGCCAAAGCCCCGCTGGATCAGCGGGGCTTTTTGTTGGGAGAGCGTCGGGTGCGTCGAAAATGGCATGGCAGGCATCGCGCTTCCGGCGCGCCAATGCACAAAGCCCAGCTCGATTGAGCTGGGCTTCGAATGGGGCGTCTGGCGGTGTCCTACTTTCACATGGCCAAGGCCACACTATCATCGGCGCTAAGATGTTTCACGGTCCTGTTCGGGATGGGAAGGCGTGGGACCATCTCGCTAAGGCCACCAGACATAAACTTGTACAAACTTAAAGAAGCCTGAACCAGAGAAGCTCTCTGATTCTGAATATTCGGTATTTAATTGTGTCGCACACACTCTATCTCGTCGCTCAGTATCATACGAATCCAAGATCCGTACGCTAAGCCACTCAAATGATAGGATCAAGCCTCACGAGCAATTAGTATCGGTTAGCTTCACGCCTCACAGCGCTTCCACACCCGACCTATCAACGTCCTGGTCTCGAACGACTCTTCAGGGAGGTCAAGCCTCCAGGGAAGTCTCATCTTCAGGCAAGTTTCCCGCTTAGATGCTTTCAGCGGTTATCTCTTCCGCACTTAGCTACCCGGCGATGCGACTGGCGTCACAACCGGTACACCAGAGGTGCGTCCACTCCGGTCCTCTCGTACTAGGAGCAGCCCCCGTCAAACTTCCAACGCCCACTGCAGATAGGGACCAAACTGTCTCACGACGTTTTGAACCCAGCTCACGTACCACTTTAAATGGCGAACAGCCATACCCTTGGGACCGGCTACAGCCCCAGGATGTGATGAGCCGACATCGAGGTGCCAAACACCGCCGTCGATGTGAACTCTTGGGCGGTATCAGCCTGTTATCCCCGGAGTACCTTTTATCCGTTGAGCGATGGCCCTTCCATTCAGAACCACCGGATCACTATGTCCTGCTTTCGCACCTGCTCGACTTGTCGGTCTCGCAGTTAAGCTACCTTTTGCCATTGCACTATCAGCACGATTTCCGACCGTACCTAGGTAACCTTCGAACTCCTCCGTTACACTTTGGGAGGAGACCGCCCCAGTCAAACTGCCTACCATGCACTGTCCCCAATCCGGATCACGGACCAAGGTTAGAACCTCAAACACACCAGGGTGGTATTTCAAGGACGGCTCCACCAGAACTAGCGTCCTGGCTTCAAAGCCTCCCACCTATCCTACACAAGTCTGTTCAAAGTCCAATGCAAAGCTACAGTAAAGGTTCACGGGGTCTTTCCGTCTAGCAGCGGGGAGATTGCATCTTCACAAACACTTCAACTTCGCTGAGTCTCAGGAGGAGACAGTGTGGCCATCGTTACGCCATTCGTGCGGGTCGGAACTTACCCGACAAGGAATTTCGCTACCTTAGGACCGTTATAGTTACGGCCGCCGTTTACCGGGGCTTCGATCAAGAGCTTGCACCCCATCACTTAACCTTCCGGCACCGGGCAGGCGTCACACCGTATACGTCCACTTTCGTGTTGGCACAGTGCTGTGTTTTTGTTAAACAGTCGCAGCCACCTATTCTCTGCGACCTGTCAAAGCTTCGTGAGTAAATCACTACACCCCAACAGGCATACCTTCTCCCGAAGTTACGGTATCAATTTGCCGAGTTCCTTCTCCTGAGTTCTCTCAAGCGCCTTAGAATTCTCATCCTGCCCACCTGTGTCGGTTTGCGGTACGGTTCTTGTGTAGCTGAAGCTTAGTGGCTTTTCCTGGAAGCGTGGTATCAGTCACTTCAGGTCCGTAGACCCTCGTTATCACTTCTCGGCGTTAAAGAAGGGCGGATTTGCCTACCCCTCACGCCTACCGGCTTGAACAGACTATTCCAACAGTCTGCTGACCTAACCTTCTCCGTCCCCACATCGCACTACACAAAAGTACGGGAATTTTAACCCGTTTCCCATCGACTACGCTTTTCAGCCTCGCCTTAGGGGCCGACTCACCCTACGCCGATGAACGTTGCGTAGGAAACCTTGGGCTTTCGGCGAGCGGGCTTTTCACCCGCTTTATCGCTACTCATGTCAGCATTCGCACTTCTGATATCTCCAGCATGCCTCTCGACACACCTTCACAGACCTACAGAACGCTCCCCTACCACGGACGCTTACGCGCCCATCCGCAGCTTCGGTTATCAGTTTGAGCCCCGTTACATCTTCCGCGCAGGACGACTCGACCAGTGAGCTATTACGCTTTCTTTAAATGATGGCTGCTTCTAAGCCAACATCCTGGCTGTCTAGGCCTTCCCACTTCGTTTACCACTTAACTGATCATTTGGGACCTTAGCTGGCGGTCTGGGTTGTTTCCCTCTTGACAATGGACGTTAGCACCCACTGTCTGTCTGCCAAGCTCGCACTTTCCGGTATTCAGAGTTTGCCATGGTTTGGTAAATCGCAATGACCCCCTAGCCATAACAGTGCTTTACCCCCGGAAGTGATACTTGACGCACTACCTAAATAGTTTTCGGGGAGAACCAGCTATCTCCGAGTTTGTTTAGCCTTTCACCCCTATCCACAGCTCATCCCCTAGTTTTGCAACACTAGTGGGTTCGGACCTCCAGTGCGTGTTACCGCACCTTCATCCTGGCCATGGATAGATCACTCGGTTTCGGGTCTACACCCAGCGACTAAGACGCCCTATTCGGACTCGGTTTCCCTACGCCTCCCCTATTCGGTTAAGCTTGCCACTGAATGTAAGTCGCTGACCCATTATACAAAAGGTACGCAGTCACGGAACAAGTCCGCTCCCACTGTTTGTATGCATCCGGTTTCAGGTTCTATTTCACTCCCCTCCCGGGGTTCTTTTCGCCTTTCCCTCACGGTACTGGTTCACTATCGGTCGATCATGAGTATTTAGCCTTGGAGGATGGTCCCCCCATCTTCAGACAGGATTTCTCGTGTCCCGCCCTACTTGTCGTATGCCTAGTTCTTGCGATGCGTTTTCGTGTACGGGGCTATCACCCACTACGGCGGTCCTTTCCATGAACCTTCCACTAACGCAACTCATAACACATACAGGCTGTTCCGCGTTCGCTCGCCACTACTTACGGAATCTCGGTTGATTTCTTTTCCTTCAGCTACTTAGATGTTTCAGTTCGCTGAGTTCGCCTCCGCAGACCTATGTATTCAGTCTGGGATACCGCCTAAACGGTGGGTTTCCCCATTCGGACATCGCGGGATCAAAGCTCTATTGCCAGCTCCCCCGCGCTTTTCGCAGGCTTACACGTCCTTCATCGCCTATGATCGCCAAGGCATCCACCAGATGCACTTAGTCGCTTGACCCTATCATTTCAGTAACCTAAATTACTGCGACAATAGAGAGTGTTTGTGCGACGACTGCACCGCCCCTTTTGATATGGCGACGCAGCCTTAGATACAATCAAATACCCAAGATGACGATCTGTCGACATGAAGAGTTAACTCCATGTTTTCATCTCGCCGTCTATATATATTCGGCTTCTTCAGTTTGTTAAAGATCGGGCGTATTTTCAACGCAAACAAAATCACACTCTCTCAAGAGTGATTATGTTTGCACTGGAGTGGTGGAGGATGACGGGATCGAACCGACGACCCCCTGCTTGCAAAGCAGGTGCTCTCCCAACTGAGCTAATCCCCCAAACAGGTCAAATGGTGGGTCTGGTAGGACTCGAACCTACGACCCCTGCGTTATCAACACAGTGCTCTAACCAGCTGAGCTACAAACCCAGTTGACTTTAGAGATCGTGGACTCCACAACCTCAATGCCCTTAACACAAATAACCGATAGGCTGTAAGTACTTGGCAATCGCCTTCTCTAGAAAGGAGGTGATCCAGCCGCAGGTTCCCCTACGGCTACCTTGTTACGACTTCACCCCAGTCATGAATCCCACCGTGGTAAGCGGCCTCCTTACGGTTAGCCTACCCACTTCTGGTGAAACTCACTCCCATGGTGTGACGGGCGGTGTGTACAAGACCCGGGAACGTATTCACCGCAGCATGCTGATCTGCGATTACTAGCGATTCCGACTTCACGCACTCGAGTTGCAGAGTGCGATCCGGACTACGATCGGTTTTCTGAGATTAGCTCCACCTCGCGGCTTGGCAACCCTCTGTACCGACCATTGTATGACGTGTGAAGCCCTGCTCATAAGGGCCATGAGGACTTGACGTCATCCCCACCTTCCTCCGGTTTGTCACCGGCAGTCTCATTAGAGTGCCCAACTAAATGATGGCAACTAATGACAAGGGTTGCGCTCGTTGCGGGACTTAACCCAACATCTCACGACACGAGCTGACGACAGCCATGCAGCACCTGTGTTAACGCTCCCTTTCGGGCACCAAGATATCTCTACCAAGTTCGTTACATGTCAAGAGCAGGTAAGGTTTTTCGCGTTGCATCGAATTAATCCACATCATCCACCGCTTGTGCGGGTCCCCGTCAATTCCTTTGAGTTTTAACCTTGCGGCCGTACTCCCCAGGCGGTCAACTTCACGCGTTAGCTACGCTACCAAGGATTCAAACCCCCAACAGCTAGTTGACATCGTTTAGGGCGTGGACTACCAGGGTATCTAATCCTGTTTGCTCCCCACGCTTTCGTGCATGAGCGTCAGTGTCATCCCAGGGGGCTGCCTTCGCCATCGGTATTCCTCCACATCTCTACGCATTTCACTGCTACACGTGGAATTCTACCCCCCTCTGACGCACTCTAGTCGTGCAGTCTCCAATGCCGTTCCCAGGTTGAGCCCGGGGCTTTCACATCAGACTTGCACAACCGCCTGCGCACGCTTTACGCCCAGTAATTCCGATTAACGCTTGCACCCTACGTATTACCGCGGCTGCTGGCACGTAGTTAGCCGGTGCTTATTCTTCAGGTACTGTCATCCCCGCCAGGTATTAACCAGCGGGATTTCCTCCCTGACAAAAGTCCTTTACAACCCGAAGGCCTTCTTCAGACACGCGGCATGGCTGGATCAGGCTTGCGCCCATTGTCCAAAATTCCCCACTGCTGCCTCCCGTAGGAGTCTGGGCCGTGTCTCAGTCCCAGTGTGGCGGATCATCCTCTCAGACCCGCTACTGATCGTCGCCTTGGTGAGCTCTTACCTCACCAACTAGCTAATCAGACATCGGCTGCTCGTATAACGCGAGGTCTTTCGATCCCCCGCTTTCCCCCTCAGGGCGTATGCGGTATTAATCCGGCTTTCGCCGAGCTATCCCCCATTACACGGTACATTCCGATGCATTACTCACCCGTTCGCCACTCGTCAGCGGTGCAAGCACCCTGTTACCGTTCGACTTGCATGTGTAAAGCATGCCGCCAGCGTTCAATCTGAGCCAGGATCAAACTCTTCAGTTCAATCTCATAGCAAATTTTCTGGCACGCAAGTTCAAAGAAATAAACAAGTATCTCTTGTCTCTTGCAGTGCAAGTATTTGGCTTTCACCAAGCACTTACACCTATCGGTTATTCGTTCTGTTAAAGAGCAGTGCCGGTGCAGTTTTCGTCACCTCGGAAACCGTTTCGTTTCCGCTGTTTCGTTCGCTGCGTCAGCTGAGGAGGCGAACTATACGCCCGGGGCCTGGGGTCGTCAACACCTTTTGCGAGAAAAAATGAACTTTCTGCGCACAAGCGCGACAAGCTACTGATTTGTAAAGAAACTGAAGTAAAAGAATTTTAGCCTGACAGCGAAACACCGGCCGCCAACGCGCCGCCACAGCGCGCCGCGCAAAGAAAAAGCCGACTCGAAAATCTCTTTCCGGTCGGCTTTTGATACCTATTAATATAGATAGCTACTGATCACTCACCGCCGGAGCGCTTGGCCTGCCCTTGGCGACGCCGGCGCGGCGCAGGCTTGGCTTGCGGCGCGGCCTCAGCCGCAGGTTGAGCCGCTGCGGACTCTTCGCCGGGCTTGCCCGCAGCGCTTTCCGGAGCAGGCTTGGTCCGCGATCGCCCCTTGGGCGCAAGCGGCAAACTGTCCGCCTGGGCCTGAGCCTCGACACCAAGCGCTTCTGGAGCCGCCGCTTCGCCGGCTTTTGCCGGGCCGCCGCGACGACGCCCCTTGGCAGCCGGCACCGGCTGCGCCGCCGGCACGCTTGCCTCAACACCCGCAAGCGGCTGCGCGACCTCGCCCTTGGCGACCGTCGATTTGGGCTCCTGTTGCGCGACGGGTTTAGCCGGCGCTGCCACCGGCTTGGTTTGGCGCTGACGCCCCTTGGGAGCCGATGGCAAGCCTGTGGGCTTGTTCTCTGCCACAGGCTCAACAGGCTTGGCCGGCGCCTGCGCCGCTTCCTGCGGCACTGGCCGTGCTTCTGCGCCGCCTGCAGGCTTGCCGCCGCGACGACGGCGCGGCTTTCTGGCTGCTGCTGGCTCGCTTCCTCCTTGCTGAGAAGGCTCAGCCGCCTCAGGAGGCGCATCCTTGACCAGCGCGAAGTCAACTTGCGAGCTTTCCAGATTGGCCGCCATGACCTTGACCTTCAAGACATCGCCCAGTCGGTATTGCACGCCGCTCTTCTCGCCGACAATGGCCTGCACATCCTTCTTGAAGTGGAAGTAGTCCTTGCCCAGCTCCGAAATATGCACCAAGCCTTCGACATAAACGTCATCCAACAGGACGAACACGCCAAAGCTGGTGACGGCGCAGATCTTGCCCTGGAACACCTCGCCGATCTTGTCGCGCATATAGTAAGTCTTCAGCCATGACTCCACATCGCGGCTGGCGTCATCAGCGCGACGCTCGGTCATCGAGCAATGCACGCCCAGCGCGGCCCATTTGCCCGGCTTGTACTTTTCGCCCTTCAGCACCGCCTTGATGGCGCGATGCACCAGCAAATCAGGGTAACGGCGAATAGGCGACGTGAAGTGGGTGTAAGCCTCATAAGCCAGACCGAAGTGGCCGTTGTTGTCCGGCGTGTAAACCGCCTGCTGCATGGAGCGCAACAGCATGGTTTGCAGCACAGGCGCGTCCGGGCGGCCATGGATTTGCTCCGCCAGCTTGGCGTAGTCCTTGGCGCTCGGCTTGTCTTCGCCGCCTAAGGTCAGTCCCACCAAGCGCAGATAGGTGCGCAGGTTTTCCAGTTTTTCTTCGGTCGGGCCTTCATGGACGCGATACAGCGCCTTGTGGCCGTTCTTATGCAGGAAGTCCGCCGAGCAGACATTGGCGGCCAGCATGCACTCTTCAATCACCCGGTGCGCGTCATTGCGCACCACCGGTACGATGCGATCGATCTTGCCGTTTTCGTTGAAGATCATCTGCGTTTCCACCGAGTCGAACTCGATCGCGCCGCGCTTGCCGCGCGCCGCCAGCAGGATCTTGAACAGCGCGTACAAATCCTTGATATGCGGCAGCATGGGGTGATCGCTGCCATTCTGCAGCCAGTCCCACACCTGGTTGTACGTCAGCCGCGCCTTGGACTGCATCACCGCCGGGTAGAACTTGTATTTTTTGACCTCGCCCTTGGCATTGATCTGCATGTCGCACACCATGCACATGCGCTCGACTTCCGGGTTCAGTGAGCAGATGCCGTTGGACAAGGCCTCCGGCAGCATCGGGATGACCCTGCGCGGGAAATACACCGAGGTGCCGCGGCTGTGCGCCTCCACATCCAGCGCATCGCCCGGCTGCACGTAGAAGCTGACGTCGGCGATCGCCACCACCAGGCGGTAACCCTTGCCTTGCTTCTCGGCATAGACCGCGTCGTCGAAGTCGCGCGCGGTTTCGCCGTCTATCGTCACCAGCGGCAGGTCGCGCAGATCCACCCGGTCTTTGGTCCAATCCTTTTTGCGCACTTTCTTGGGCGTGGCCTTGGCTTGCGCCAAAGCTTCGTCCGGGAAGCGATGCGGCAGATCGTGCTTGCGCAGCGCGATCTCGATCTCCATGCCCGGATCGGCATAGTTGCCCAGCACTTCCGCCACCTTGCCGACCGGCTGATGATAGGCATCCGGCTGCTGCAGGATCTCCACCATCACCACTTGGCCCTCGGTCGCGCCCGCTTCGCCGCCTGGCTCGATCAGGATGCCGTGATTGATGCGCTTGTCTTCCGGCAGCACCACCCACACGCCTCGTTCGCGCTGAATACGCCCAACCAGCCGCGTGACGGCGTGCTCCAGCACTTCGACGATCTTGCCCTCTTGCCGGCCGCGACGGTCCACGCCAGATGGCCGCACCATGACGCGATCGCCATGCATGACTTTTTTCATTTCGCGTTCGGGCAGGAAGATATCGTTGCCGGCGCCCTCGCCCTCATCCGGAATGGCGAAGCCGTAGCCATCGCGATGGCCGGACACCTTGCAGCGGATCAGATCGAGTTTTTCGGCGACGCAGACCGCGCCCTTGCGATTGATGATGATTTCGCCATCGCGCTCCATGGCGCGCAAGCGGCGTTCAAAGAAGTGAATTTCGTCGCGCCGGATCGACAGCATGTGCGCCAGCTCGTCCGGAAACAGCGGCACCCCCTGCTCCGCCAGAATTTGCATGACAAACTCTCGGCTCGGCAAAGGGTTGGAATATTTGAGTTTTTCCCGCTCCAGATGAGGATCCTGGTCGCGCAGGGAAAGTTTTTTTTGTTTTTTTGCTAGCTGAGCCATTGACACCCTCAGGATAATGTCTATAATCCGCATCTCGTTGCAGCAATGCAACACGATGATACAGCAAAGCGACGCCCAGGTGGCGGAATTGGTAGACGCACTAGGTTCAGGTCCTAGCGCCCGCAAGGGTGTGGAAGTTCGAGTCTTCTCTTGGGCACCATCTTACTATTGTAAGCGCGGCGTTTGGCTGGCATCATGAAATCTGGTTGGCCCAGGTGGCGGAATTGGTAGACGCACTAGGTTCAGGTCCTAGCGCCCGCAAGGGTGTGGAAGTTCGAGTCTTCTCTTGGGCACCAACAGAATTACCTCCAGTTTAGCAGCTGGATCAGCAGTAGATAGTGGTATGCCCAGGTGGCGGAATTGGTAGACGCACTAGGTTCAGGTCCTAGCGCCCGCAAGGGTGTGGAAGTTCGAGTCTTCTCTTGGGCACCAGATATTTTGAAAACTGACGCGCCAAGCGCGGCAGTTTGAAGCAGCAATACAATTCGAGTTTGGCCCAGGTGGCGGAATTGGTAGACGCACTAGGTTCAGGTCCTAGCGCCCGCAAGGGTGTGGAAGTTCGAGTCTTCTCCTGGGCACCAGTTGTAAAACTGGCGCATCAAACGCCGGTTGAAAAGCAGTAACACAATGAGTTTATGCCCAGGTGGCGGAATTGGTAGACGCACTAGGTTCAGGTCCTAGCGCCCGCAAGGGTGTGGAAGTTCGAGTCTTCTCTTGGGCACCAAAACAAAAGCCGTTGATCACTGATCAACGGCTTTTTGTTATTCGTCTCGCGGAAACAAGGCCGGCGCATGCCGGCCCAATGCTACTTCCCTGCGGCATGCCCCGCCGAGACTTCCCTGCCCGCATTTTTGTCCAGCTTCAAAAACTGCCAACTGGACAGCGCCGTCAATGTCCCCATGATCAGGAAAGCCTGGCCGAAATCCACGGCCTGCAATTGCTGATGGCCATGCCACCAAGCAGTGGTTTGCAAAGCAAACGCCCCCACTGTCACGCCAAAACCGGCGGCCAACTGCTGCGCCACGCTGGACAGGCTGGTGGCGTTGCTCAAGCGCTCCGCCTCGACATCGGCGAAAGTGATGGCATTGAGGCTGGTGAACTGCAGGGAACGTAGACAACCGCCCAACACAAACACCGCCAGCAGAATCCAATGCGGCGTATCCGCGCGGAACAGCGCATAAATCGCCACCGAACAACCCGCCAACAAGCTATTGAGCACCAGCACCCGGCGGAAACCGAATTTCTGCAGCACCTTGGCGACCACCGTCTTCATGCCTATGGCGCCCATGGCTGTGGAGCAAGTCAGCAAACCCGATTCAAACGGTGAAAAACCAAAACCCAATTGCAGCATCAAGGGCAGCAAAAACGGGATGGTGCCGATGCCGACTCGGAACATGAAGCCCCCCACCACGCCGGCGTTGAAGGTGGGCAGCCGCAGCAGCGACAGATCCAGCAAAGCATCCTGGCTTCTGCGGTAATGCCAGAGATAGCCGAGCAACAGCGCGGCGCCCACGGCCGTCAGCCAGATCGAAGTCGTCGCCGACACCATGTGCTTGCCCTCCGACGACAGGCCCAGCATCAGCATGGATAAGCCGGCGCCCGTCAGGACAAAGCCCGCCATATCCAGCCTGGGCACCGAATCCTCTTTCAGATTGGCGATGAAACGCCCAGCCAAAGCCAAGCCCAGCAAGGCGATGGGGATATTGATCAGGAAAATCCAGCGCCAATGGAAATAGGTGCTGATAAAGCCGCCCAAGGGCGGACCGATCACCGGCCCCAGCAGCGCCGGCACCGTCAGATAACTCAGCGCCCGCACCAAATCGGCTTTGTCTATGGTCCGCAAAATGACCAAACGCCCCACCGGCACCATCATGGCGCCGCCTATGCCCTGCAGAAAGCGCGCCATCACGAAACCATGCAGCGTGCTGGTCCCCGCGCATAACAAGGAGCCCAACATGAACACCAGAATGGCGGCGCGAAATATCCGCCTCGCGCCGAAACGGTCCGCCATCCAGCCGCTGATGGGTATGAACACCGCCAGGCTGACCAAGTACGAGGTCAGCGCCAGCTTGAGAGAGATGGGATCGACAGCCAGATCCTGCGCGATGACCGGCAAAGACGTGGAAATGACGGTCGCGTCCATGTTTTCCATGAACAGCGCCGTGGCGACAATCAGCGGCGTCGCCATGCCGGGTGCGATTTTGAACTGCATGAGCAATAAGTGGGGGTGATTAGCATTTCAGTTTAACACCAGCCAAGTCAACAGTGCCGCAACTGTCATAACAAAAACAAAACCGCCCCAGCGGGGCGGTTGCCAGAAACATCCACGCCGCGCTTATTTAAACGACAGCGCCGTCGTGAAGTCGCCCATCGGTTTGCCGCCATTCTTCACCAGCGCCTTGTCGCGCACCGTCACGCCCGGCAAGGCCTGCAAACCAAAACGGCGGGTCAGGAAACGCAGAATGGACGCGGTATCGTACTGGGTATGATCGACAAACTTCTGCTTGGCGAACGGAGAAATCACGATTGCAGGAATACGCGTGCCCGGCCCCCAAACATCCCCCTTCGGCACCTTGGCATGGTCGTAGAAACCGCCGTTTTCGTCATAGGTCACGATCACCAGCATATTCTTCCACTGCGGGCTCTTCTGCAGCTGGCCAATCACGGAAGCGATATGGCTGTCGCCATCCGCCACGCTGGCATAACCTGCATGCTGATTCAGGTTGCCTTGCGGCTTGTAGAAAGCTACTTGCGGCAACTTGCCGGCAGCGGCATCCGCCAGGAAGCTTTGATCAAAGTCCTTCAAGTGCTTGGCGCGGTAATCGGCTTGACTAACCGGATCAAAGCTGGAGAAGTAGTTGAAAGGCTGATGGTGGGTCTGGAAGTCGGGAACAGGACTTGTGTTATTGCCAATCGCCTTCCGGTCGGACAATGCAGCATTCCAAGCGCCGGCATACCAAGCCCAACTGATCTTCTTAGCATCCAATCGGTCAGCAATCGTAGCCTGGGATTGAGCAGGCAGCGTCGAAGCCTTGCTCGGATCAGCATACTTGTTAGTCTTATCGTCGGGCGAGGAAACATTGCCGCTAGGTTGAAACGGCGGCTGCATGGTATTGACAGCATAGAACTTTCCGTTTTTGTCCTTAGGCGTCAAAGTGCTGTCATTCTTATATGTCGCAGCGCCATCCAGAACGGATTTAGGGCTATTGGCCGCCAGCGTCAAACGAACGAAATTGCCCTTGCTGTCGGTATCGATCGCCGAAATACTGCCCTTGGCCACCGAGGTGTCAGCATTCGGATATTCAGGCGCGCAAGCGCACACCAGGTACTGGTGATTCAAGAAAGAGCCGCCGAAAGCGCCCATGAAGAAATTGTCGGCTAACGTGTATTGCTGGGCCAGTTTCCACATCGCCATCTGGCTGCCATCGTAGTAGCCCATCGAAAGACCGCCGGCATCGGAATAGGCCGCGAACTTGTCATTGGCGCCGCCATTGATCTGCATCTGATTGTTATAGAAACGATGAACCAGGTCGCGGGTGATGATGGATTGAGACACCACCACGCCAGTGCCGTTCAAGCCCTTGGGATCATCGATCTGGAACGGCTGATTGGCGAAGCCTAAGGTTTGGGCCTGGGTCAACGTCACATTCTGGCCACCCGCCGTCAGCCCCCCCCAAGTCGGCGGCAACGCAGGCAGCACACTGCCATCGAAGTCCTTTTGAGGCGTAGCAGCCTTGCTGTCAGAACTGGCGTTCACGCCAGGGATGCCATTCGCCCCTGGGAATAAGCCATAGAGGTTGTCGAAGCCTCGGTTCTCGGCATAGATCACCACCACGTTCTTGATATCGCTCAGCCCCAGCCGCTTGTGCAGATTGCCCTTGATATCGCCAGTCGGACCCGCCTCCTTGACTGCGCTAGCGATGGCGTCGATGTTCTGATTGATCGCTGCCTTCAGCGCGGCCTTCGCATCCGGGTCTTTTTCCTTGTTATGGTCCGCCAGGATTTTTTCCGAATCCACACCCAGCCGGTCGGCCACTGCCTTAGTTGCCGTATTCAGATCCACTCCGCCATCCATCAAGTCGGCCACTTCGGTGCTCAAGGAACTGACGACGACATTATTGGCTCCGGCGGGGGCGCGGAAAATCAACGGATCGCTCACAGGCGTCGCCACGCCGGTATCGGGATCATAACGCGTCGCGTCGGTCCCCACCTCGACCAACACCGCGCCCTTGCCGTTTAAAGTAAACGCGCCGTTATTGTCCGTATACGTTGAGGGCTCATTGCTATCGCAATGGCCATTGCCATTTTGATCCAGGCACACTTTGGCATGACGGAAATAACTGCCGGTGACCACCCCGGTGGTATTGCTGGTTGAAGCCGCGGACGAAGAAGAAGAGCCGCCGCCGCAGGCGGTCAGCACGGCTGCGCCGATCAGAGTCAGCGCGAAGCCACAGGTCAGGCGTTGCATGAAGGAAAACCCCAGGTTAAATGGACAGCGCGCATTATCCTTTCGGCATGTTACAAACAACTTACAAATGGTTAACATCCAAGTCCAGCCAACACTTTTGAAACAAAACCCTCACTGTCATATTTCAGTCATGAATTCGCAGTACAGTCGCCGCCAAACCATTTTCACTGCTTACTCATGCTCCGCACTCTTTCCTTGCTGCCCCTCCTTGCAAGCTTGACCCCGATAGCCGCTCACGCAGCAGCCCCAGCCAAGCCGGCCTACACTCAAGCCATTTACGCGCCCGGTCCGCATCCTGTCAGCGCCAAGCAGCTGGAATCATTGGGCCGGCAACTGTTCTTTGATCGCAACCTGTCGGCATCCGGCAAAATGTCTTGCGCCACCTGCCACAGCCCGAGCCATGCCTATGGACCGCCCAACGGGCTTGCCGTCCAACTGGGAGGCCAAGACGGCAAACAAGCCGGCACGCGCGCCGTGCCATCGCTGCGCTACCTGCAAACCGTGCCGCCGTTCAGCGAACACTTCCACGACGATGACGGCAACGACAGCGAAGACGCCGGCCCCACAGGCGGCTTCACCTGGGACGGGAGGACAGACTCCACCCATAGCCAGGCCGCCCTCCCCCTGTTGGCAGCCAACGAGATGGCGAACGGCACGCCTTCCGCCCTGGTCAAACGCCTGGAAGCTTCATCGCATGCCGCCACCTTCCGCAAGCTCTTTGGCCAGGACATCTTCAAACATCCCGATCAAGCATTCGGCAAAGCCGTCTTGGCCTTGGAGGTTTTCCAGCAAAACCCCAAGGAATTCTCCCCGTACAACAGCAAATACGATGCTTACTTAAGGGGCCAAACAAGGCTGAACGCTCAAGAAATGCGCGGACTCACCGTCTTCAATGATCCGGCCAAAGGCAACTGCGCCTCCTGCCATCTCAGCGCGCGCAGCGAAAGCGGCGCCTTTCCCTTGTTCAGCGACTTCGGCCACATCGCCGTCGGCGTGCCGCGCAATGCAGCCATCTCCGCCAATCAAAACAAGCGCTATTACGATTTAGGCCTGTGCGGCCCCTATCGAACCGATCTGAAAACCCACCCCGAGTATTGCGGCCTGTTCCGCACCCCCAGCTTGCGCAATGTCGCCAGCCGCCAGGTTTTCTTCCACAACGGCGCCTTCCATGACTTGCGCCAGGTGCTGCGTTTCTACGCCGAACGAGATGTCAGGCCTGAGAAATGGTATCCACGCGGCAAGGACGGCAAGACGGCGAAGTTCGACGACATCCCCGCCTCTTATCATGGCAACGTAAACATGGAAGCCCCTTTCGGCGGCAAGCCCGGCGGCAAACCGGCTTACAGCGAAAGCGATATCAGCGACATGCTGGCCTTTCTGAAAACGCTGAATGACGGCTATCAACCCGCGCGCCGCAAAGGCAGCTGAGGCAAGCCGCGCGAAGGCGGCCTATGCTGAATGGCTGACTTCGCGCAGGGGAAAACGCCATGATAGTCAAACGCATCGTCGCCAATATCGCCACGCAGTCGCCGGCAGCCGCGGATGCTTTCTATCAGCAGGTGCTGGGACTGGAAATGGTCATGGATCACGGCTGGATCCGGCTTTACGCCGCTGAATCCGACATGCAGCCGCAGATCAGCTTCGCCAGCGAAGGCGGCTCAGGCACCCCGGTGCCGACGCTGTCCATAGAGGTGGACAATCTGGATCAGGCGCTGGCCAGAGTGCGCCATGCCGGCATCGCCATTGAATACGGCCCGGTCAGCGAACCCTGGAAAGTGCGGAGATTCTTTGTCCGCGACCCCTTGGGCAATCTGCTGAACATCCTGCAGCACGAGTGAGACTCGCCCCGCCAAAACGAAAAAACCCGCCAACAGGCGGGTTTCTTGATGCTGGGGCCAGCGTTCGATTACAGGCCGAACGGGTGACGCAGCACGATGGTTTCTTCGCGGTCCGGACCGGTGGACACGATGTCTACCGGCGCGCCGCATACTTCTTCGATGCGCTTCAGATAAGCCTGGGCATTGGCCGGCAGGTCTTCCCAACGCTTCGTGCCCACGGTGGAGTCGGTCCAACCCGGCATCGTTTCGTAGACCGGCTCGCACTTGGTCACGGCATCGGAGCCGAACGGCAGAATGTCGACCTTCTGGCCATCCAGCATGTAGCCGGTGCACAGCTGGATCTCTTCCAGACCGTCCATCACGTCCAGCTTCATCACGCACAGGCCGGACACGCCGTTGATCTGGATGGAGCGCTTCAGCGCGGCGGCGTCGAACCAGCCACAGCGGCGCGGACGGCCGGTCACGGAGCCGAACTCATTGCCGCGCTTGGCCAGGAACATGCCGATTTCGTTTTCCTGCTCGGTCGGGAACGGACCGGAGCCCACGCGGGTGCAATAGCCCTTCACGATGCCCAGCACGTAGTTGAGCATTTGCGGCGGCACGCCGGCACCCGGAGCGGCTGCGCCGGCCACACAGTTGGACGAGGTCACGAAGGGGTAGGTGCCGTGGTCGATGTCCAGCAGCGTGCCTTGCGCGCCTTCGAACAGGATGGGGGTGCCAGCCTGGTCCAGATCGTACAGGGTGCGGGACA
The DNA here is from genome assembly GCF_024207115.1 of Chromobacterium sp. IIBBL 290-4. NCBI lineage: Bacteria > Pseudomonadati > Pseudomonadota > Betaproteobacteria > Neisseriales > Chromobacteriaceae > Chromobacterium > Chromobacterium sp. IIBBL 290-4. The sequence goes on along the minus strand of NZ_CP100128.1, from coordinate 2,905,569 downwards.
CGTCGGCCACCATCGGCTTGATGCGCTCGGCCATCTTCATGGTGTCGGCCAGGATGGTGTCGTAATTGACCGGCTCGGCCTTGAACAGATTCACCAGCAGGAAGTTGTAGTAGTCTACGTTTTCCTTCAGCTTGGAAGCGAAGCGGGCCGGATCGAACAGGTCGATCACCTTCAGCGCGCGACGGGCAACCTTGTCTTCATAGCAGGGGCCAATGCCGCGGCCGGTGGTGCCGATCTTGGCGTCGCCCTTGGCGGCTTCGCGAGCCTGGTCCAAGGCGATGTGGTACGGCAGGATCAGCGGGCAGCCTTCGGCGATCTTCAGGCGAGCCGAGGCATTGACGCCGGCGGCTTCCAGTTCGTCGATTTCCTTCAGCAGCGCTTCCGGCGACAGCACAACGCCATTGCCGATGAAGCAGTCTACTTCCGGACGCAGAATGCCGGACGGCACCAGGCGCACGACGGTTTTCTTGCCATTCACCCACAGGGTGTGGCCAGCATTGTGGCCGCCCTGGAAGCGAACCACGGCACGTGCGTGGTCGGTCAGCCAGTCAACGATCTTGCCTTTACCTTCGTCACCCCACTGGGTGCCAATCACGACAACGTTCTTGGACATTGGAACAAACCTCTTCGTCAATCAAAAAGAAACAAAATCAGTGAAACGGCGTCAGTTGCCAGCCATTTTCGGCCGGCGCCAGTTCGCGGTCGCAATTGAGCGCCGCGGCCGATTCACCCAGATAATCGATTACCACCATCTCGCCTTCGGCGCGCAGACGGGCCACTTCCGAGGCGGCCGCCGGCAGAAGCCGCGCGGCCACGCGGATGCCGCGGCTAGGGTCGCGCTCCGGCAGGATGCGCACCAGATCGCGCAGATCCAGGCTGAAGCCGGTGGCGGGACGCGCGCGGCCGAAACGGCGGCCGACATTGTCGTAACGGCCGCCGCGGGCGATGGCGTCGGACCAGCCCGGCGCGTAAGCCGCGAACATCAGGCCGGTGTGGTAGAAGTCGCCGCGCAACTCGGCCAGGTCGAAGCTCAGCTCCACCCTGCCCTCCATCGCGCGGGCGATGGCGGTCAATTGCATCAAGCCCAGTTCCACCTCCGGCAAAGACGGCAGACGGGTGCGCGCCTTTTCCAGCACCGAAGCCGGACCATACAGCTCCGGCAGCGCCAGGAAGGCGCTCTTGTACGGCTCGGCCACACCGGCTACCAGCGAGGCGATGCCCGCGGCGTCCTTGTTTTGCAGCAGGCCGAACAGCTCGCGGCTGACGTCCGGCGCAAGGCCCGCCGCCGCGGCCAGGCCGCGGTAAATGGCGATATGGCCCACGTCCAGGCGCAGCTTTTTCACGCCAGCGCGCTCCAGCGTGCCCAGCATCAGCTCGATGATTTCCAAGTCGGCCTCGATGCCGGCGTAGCCGTACAACTCGGCGCCCACCTGCAGCGGCTCGCGCGAACTGGTCAGGCCGGACGGGCGGCTATGCACCACGCTGCCGGCATAGCACAGACGAGTCACGCCGGTGCGGCTGCCCAGCAGATGCGCGTCGATGCGCGCCACTTGCGGCGTGATGTCGGCGCGCAAGCCCAGCTGGCGGCCGGACAACTGGTCGTCCAGCTTGAAGGTTTTCAGATCCAGCGTGGCGTCGCCTTCGCTGACCAGCGAGTCGATGTACTCGATCAGCGGCGGCAGCACCAGCTCGTAGCCAGCCACGCGAAAGCCTTCCAGCATCGCGGCCTTGGCGGATTCGACCTGGCGGGCGGTTGCCGGCAGGATGTCCGCGATATATTCAGGTAACAGCCAATTGCGCATTTCGTTTCAACAGAATAAAAGGCGGGGAAGGACCCGCCTTGTTATCAGCAAACTGGCCAGGTCGCCCCGGCCAGTCTTCTTTATACCAAATTGTCAGCTACTTGCTCTTGCCTTGCCCCGCCTGCGGATTCTTCAGGTATTTGAAGAAGTCGCTGCTGGGATCCAGCACCAGCACGTCGCTCTTGTTCTTGAACGACTCCTTGTACGCCTCCATGCTGCGCCAGAAGGAATAGAACTCCGGATTCTTGCCATAGGCCTCGGCATAAATCGCCGCCGCCTTGGCGTCGCCCGCGCCCTTGAGCTCCTGCGCCTGGCGATACGCCGTGGCCAGGATCACATCGCGCTGCTTGTCGGCTTCCGCCTTCACCCGCTCGGCGTCGGCTGAACCTTCGCTGCGCAGCTGGCTGGCGACGGTGCGTCGCTCGGACTGCATGCGGTCGTAGACGGAACTGCTTATTTTATCCGGAAAATCGACTCGTTTTAAGCGGACATCGAGAATTTCTACACCTATTTTACGCGCATCCGCGTCCGCGCGCTTGCGAACAGTCTCCATGACTTGGTCTCGCTGGCCGGAAATGACGTCGGAAACCGTCTTCAGGCCGAACTCGGCGCGCAGGCCATCGTTGATGGTTTGCTTGAGTCGCGCCACCGCGGCGGCCTCAGAGCCGACACTCTTGTAGAACTGTGACACATCTACCACACGCCACTTCACAAAGCTGTCCACCAGCACGTTCTTCTTCTCGCGGGTGTTGAACAGTTCCGGTGCCTCGGCGTCTATGGTTTGCACGCGGCGGTCGAAATAACGGACGTTCTGCAACAGCGGGATCTTGAACTGGATGCCCGGCTGGTCGATCACCTTCACCACTTCGCCGAACTGGAAAACCAGCGCGTACTGGCGTTGATCGACGGTAAACAGCGACAGGCCGGCCACGAACAAAACGCCGCAAATCGCCACTACGCTTGGAATCAGTTTCTCGCTCATCGCTCCGCTCCAAAGAAATCACGGCCACGCGAAGCATCGCGTCCATTCTTCGCCGGCGCTTGCGCGGCGGCGGGCGCCGGCGCAACCGGCGTCTGGGGGGCTGCGGCTGGTGCGGCGCCAGGCGCCGTCATCTGGGTGAGCTTGTCCAGGGGCAGGTACAGCAGGCTGTTGCCGGCTTTTTGATCCACCAATACCTTGCTGCTGTTGTTCATGACTTGCTGCATCATGTCCAGATACAGGCGGTCGCGCATGACCTTGGGCGCCTTGTTGTATTCAGGCAACACTTGTTTAAAACGCTGGGCATCGCCCTGGGCGCGCTCCACCACCTGCTGCTGATAGGCTTCGGCTTCCTGCACCAGCCGCGCGGCCATGCCCTTGGCCTTGGGCACCACCTCGTTGGCGTAGGCCATGCCTTCGTTCAGCAGCTTGTCCTTGTCCTGCCCAGCCTTCACCGCGTCGTCGAAGGCCGCCAGCACCGGCTGCGGCGGCTGCACGTCATTGATGTTGACCTTGGCGATGCGGATGCCTGCCTGGTAACGGTCCAGCACTTCCTGGATCAGTTTGCGCGCATCGGAGGCGATCTGCGCGCGGCCTTCGTTCAGCACGAAGTCCACCTTGTTGCGCCCTACCACTTCGCGAATGGCGGTTTCGGCCGCCTGCTTCACCAGGTCCTTGCCGTCGCGCTCGCGCGCGGCGTTGTTGAACAGATAGGCGCGCGCGTCCTTGATGTCGTACTGCACCGACAGCTGCACGTCGATGATGTTCTGATCGGAAGTCAGCATCAGCGACTCTTCCGGCACGCGATTCTGCGCGCTGGCGCGATAACCGACTTCCACGCTGCGCAATTCGGTCAGATTGACGATTTCCGCCTTCTCGATCGGATACGGCGCGTGCCATTGCAGGCCAGGCTCGGTCAGCCGGTTGAAGCTGCCCAGCCGCAGCACCACGCCCTCTTCGCGGGCGTCCACCACATACAGGCCGCTGGCCAGCCACAAAGCGCCGACCACGCCGATGGCCGCCAGCGCGACAAGCTTATAAGATGGTTGCGGCCCGGATGCTCGGCCGCCCCCTGGACCGCCGTTCTTCGAACCCAGCAGGCGGGCGAATTTGCGGTTCAGATCGCGGAAAACTTCATCCAGGTCCGGCGGCGCGTTCTGGCGGCCGCGGTTCGGGTCATTCGACGACATGCTCGTAGGATTCTTCTTGGTTGTTGGCGGAAGGTTGCACCCTTTCGGCAATCGCTTCGCGCAAGAGTTCCAAGCCCTCGCCCTTCAGCGCGGACACCCGCACCGAAACGATTTCGCCGTTTTCGCCGCGCTCGATTTCCGGCGGCAGGCCTTTCAAATCGCTTTTGTTCCACACGATCAGCTGCGGAATGCCGTCGGCGTCGATCTCGGCCAGCACTTTATTCACTTCTTCGATCTGCGCATCGCGCATCTCGTTGGCGCAGTCCACCACATGCAATAGCAGGTCCGCCTGAATCGTCTCTTCCAGCGTGGCGCGGAAAGCGGCCACCAGGGTGTGGGGCAGATCGCGGATGAAACCGACGGTATCCGAAATCACGACGGAAAGCCGATGATGCAGGAACAGCTTGCGGCTGGTGGTGTCCAGCGTGGCGAACAACTGGTCGGCCGCGTAGATATTGGCCTTGGTCAGCGAGTTGAACAAAGTGGACTTGCCGGCATTGGTATAGCCGACGATGGACACCGAGGCGATGCCGGCGCGATTGCGGCTGCGGCGCTGGGTGTGGCGCTGCCTCTGCACCTGGGCCAGTCGATCTTTCAGCGATTTCACCCGGATGCCGAGCAAGCGGCGGTCGGTTTCCAGCTGCGTTTCGCCGGGGCCGCGCAGGCCGATGCCGCCCTTTTGCCGCTCCAAGTGGGTCCAGCCGCGCACCAGCCGGGTGGACAAGTGCGACAACTGCGCCAGCTCCACCTGCAGCTTGCCTTCGTGGCTGCGCGCGCGCTGGGCGAAAATATCGAGAATCAAACTATTGCGGTCTATGACCCGGCATTCCAGCTTGCGCTCCAGATTGCGCTCCTGGCCGGGCGACAAGGCGTGATTGAAGATCACCACATTGGCGCCGGTCGCGCGCACCATGGCCGCAATCTCTTCCACCTTGCCCTTGCCCGCGAACAAGGCTGCGTCGGGCCGCTGGCGCTTGCCCTGCACCATGCCGAGAATTTCCACTTGGCTGCCGCGCACCAGCTCGGCGCACTCGGCGACATTTTCCTGATAATCGGGGTCGCCAAAATCGAGGCTGACCAGGATGGCCTGGTCGCCCAAGTCGGGACGGTCAAACATGCATTTACCAATAATGAATAACGCAGAACATGATAAAGGCCGAATGGCCACATCTTGCGATGCGGCCAATCGGCCCGATCGGTGCGACAGATTAGGATTAGGCGTCCTGAGCCTGATCCTGCTTTTGCGCCGGATGTTCGTGCGGGATGTTGACCGGACGGGCCGGAACCACGGTGGAGATGGCGTGCTTGTAAACCATCTGGGTCACCGTGTTCTTCAGCAGAACAACATATTGGTCGAAAGATTCGACCTGGCCCTGCAGCTTGATGCCGTTGACCAGATAAATGGAAACCGGCACGTGTTCCTTGCGCAGGATGTTCAGGAACGGGTCTTGTAACATTTGCCCTTTAGAGCTCATTCGTTTTTCTCCGAATCGATGATTGTTGTATTAACTGCGCAGTCTAACAGCGCGGCGGCCTGCTTATTTTTAGCAGAAAACATACCGTCGTACTATTTTTTGCTGCTCTTGCCGTAGCGAACTTCTTTTTCCCTGCCCCGCATTTTGGACATCGGCTTAGGCTTGGCTCGGGATTTCTCCTTGCCCTCTTCCTTGTCGAACGGGTTCTCAGACGACTTGTACTGCACTCTCAGCGGGGTGCCCTGCAGTTTGAACACTTTGCGGAAAGTATGTTCCAGATAGCGGGTGTAGCTGGCCGGAATATTGTCCAAGGCATTGCCGTGCACCACGATCACCGGCGGATTCTGGCCGCCCTGGTGCGCATAACGCATCTTGGGACGGATCAGGCCGGCGCGCGGCGGCTGCTGGCGCTCGATCGCCACTTGCAGCACGCGGGTCAGCTTGGGCGTCGCCAGTTTGACCATGGCGGCGCGGTAAGCCTCGTCGATGGACTTGAACAAGTCTGCCACACCGCGGCCTTCGATGGCCGAGATGTAATGAAACTTTGCGAAATCCAGGAAATTCAGCTTGCGAGCGATCTCGCGCCGCACATTTTCCTTTTGTTCGCCGTCCAGGTTGTCCCACTTGTTCACCGCCACCACCAGCGCGCGGCCCGCTTCCAGCGCGAAACCGGCGATGGTCGCATCCTGCTCGGAAATATCCAGCTGCGCGTCCAGCACCAGCACCGCGACGTTGGCGTCTTCTATCGCCTTCATGGTCTTGATAACGGAAAACTTCTCCAGCATCTCGTTGACCTTGGCGCGGCGACGCACGCCGGCGGTATCGATAATGGTGTAGGTATGGCCTTCACGCTCAAAATCAATATAGATGCTGTCGCGAGTGGTGCCCGCCTGGTCGAAAGCGATCACGCGCTCTTCTCCCAGGATGGCGTTCACCAGGGTGGATTTGCCGACATTGGGGCGGCCGATGATGGCGAACTTCGGATGGCGGCTGTCTTCTTCTTCCACTTCTTCGGGGAAGTCTTCCAGCACCAGCTCCATCAGCTCGCGCACACCGTCGCCGTGGGCGGCGGAAATCACCAAGGGTTCGCCCAGCGCCAGTTCATGGAACTCGGCGCCGGCGATGGCATGCCGCATGCCCTCCGCCTTGTTGACCGCCAGATAGACCGGACGGTCCAGCTGGCGCAGGCGGTTGGCGATGATCTTGTCTTGCGGCGTCAGGCCGGAGCGGCCATCCACCAGGAACACCACGGCATCCGCCTCGTCCACGGCCTGCAGGGTCTGCTTGGCCATTTCGAACAGAATGCCTTCGTCCACCACCGGCTCGAAGCCGCCGGTATCGACCACCAGATACGGCTTCTCGCCGACGCGGCCTTGGCCATAATGGCGGTCGCGCGTCAGACCCGGCAGGTCCGCCACCAGGGCGTCGCGACTGCGGGTGAGCCGGTTGAAGAGGGTCGACTTGCCCACATTGGGGCGGCCGACCAGCGCTACGGTAGGTTTCATCTAAAACTGCTTATCCCAAATTCAGCATCGCCAGGCGGCCATCCCGTCCCTGCACCAGGGCGGTGGAGCCAAGCGATACCGGTTGATTGACCGGACCGGAGGTACCGATCTTGTTGCGTCCGACAATGCTGCCGCTCTCGTTGGATAGCAGATGAGCGTAGCCTTCGCCATCCACCACCAGCACGAAGCGCCCGATCAAGGCCGGGCCGGAAACACTGCGGTACTTCAGTTCGTCGTTTTTCCAGACGTTGCGGCCGGTTTGGCGATCATACGCCCAGACCGAACCGTCTTCCGCCGTCACATAGACGTTGCGGGCATCCACCGCCACGCCGCTGCTGGACGACACATCGCGCGCCCACTGCAGGCTGCCATTGCGCGCGTCGAAGCACGCCACGCGGCCCTGGTAGGCCACCGCGCACACCTGGCCGTTGTCGAACACCGGGCGGCTGGTGATGTCGGTGATGCGCTCCAGCTCGGTGGCGCCGCGCGGCGTAGCCACCGAACCTTGCCACAGCGCGTTGCCGGTCACCGGATTGATGATGTCGAGGCGGCCGCCGGCCTGCCCCACCATCACCGCTTCGCGGCCCACTGCGCGCATGGAGCCGTTGTTGCGCACCGTCAGCTGCGGCAACACGTTGCCGACCGACCATTGCTGTTTGCCGTCGGCGACATTGAAGCCGGTCAGGCGGCCGTCATTGGTGCGCACCACGGCGACCGCGCCGGCGATCTGCGCCGGCTCCAGCATGATGCTGGTCAGCGTCTGCTGCCACAACACCTTGCCGCTGACGCGGTTCACCGCCAGCAGCGTGGCGTCCGGCGTGCCCACCAGCACGGTGTCGTCGCTGACCGCCACGCCGGCAGTCAAGGCCTGCTTCAAGGAGACATCGGACTGCACGCGGCCGGACAGCGCGTCCACGCTGCGGATGCGGCCCTCAGCGTCAGCCGTCACCACATTGCCGTTGGCGTACACCGGCAGGAAGCTGCCGGCAGGCGCCGCCTGCTGCAGCGTCCATTTCACATCTATCGTTTGCAGCGGCTTGATCGCCACCAGCGGCGTCGGCTGAAACTGGGTGGAACCTTCAAACCAGCTGGCGCAACCGGCCAGCGTCAATGAGGAAAGTACAGCGGCAAGCAACAGTTGGCGGCGCATTCGGTCAGCCTCCCAGCGCGTCGAGTTTGGTTTGCACCAGCTGGCGGCCGGCGTCGTCATCGGTGAGTTTGGCCAGCGACGCCTTGTAAGCGTCGCGAGCCGCGGCGTTGTCGCCCTTGGCGACGAACACATCACCCTTCAACTCGAGGTATTGCGCGTCAAAGGCGGCCGGGTGCTCCTGATTCAGCTCGGATACCGCGGCGTCGTACTTTTTCTGATCCAGATGCAAAGCGGCCAGACGCAGGCGGGCGATGGCCTTCACCGCGTCATCCTTGCTGTTTTGCAGCACCCATTGCAGTTGCGATGCGGCCAGATCCAAATCGTTCTTGTCGAACGCGGCCTTGGCCAGCACCAGCGCGCTGCGGCTGGCGTAAATCGTGCCTGCGTACTCGCCCTGCAGTTGCAGCGCGGCGGATTTCAGCTTGGCGATGTCTTTGGCCGCGACGGCGTTATCCACCGCCTCATAGGAGGCGGCGGCTTTTTCGGCCTGTTGCAGCTGGTACATATTGTAAGCCTTGTAGCCGAGGTAGCCGAGGCTGACGGCCAACACCGCGCCGCCGATCAGCTTGCCCCACTGTTGCCAGAAGGCCTTCATCGAATCGATCTGTTCCTGTTCCTGCAAGTCGAACGCCATCGCGTCCCCTTTCTATCAAGCTTTCAGAGAGGCAAGGGTGGCCACCAGCGCATCAGCCGCCACGGTCTGCTGGGCGACGTCGGCGCGCAGCGCCTTCACCACCACCTGACCCGCCTGGATTTCGTTTTCGCCGACGATCAGCGCGAATGCCGCGCCGCTGCCGTCCGCTTTTTTCATTTGCGACTTGAAGCTAGCTTCGCCCAGATGCTGCACCACCGAGTAGCCGGCGGCGCGCAGGGTTTGCGCCAGTTTCATCGAATAGAGCCCGGCGCCCTCGCCCTGGTTCACCAGGTAGACGTCGACATTGCGCTGCGCCCGCAGCAGGCCCTTGTCCTGCAGCAACAACAGCACGCGCTCCATGCCCATGCCGAAGCCTATGCCCGGCGCGGCCTTGCCGCCCAGCTGTTCGATCAGGCCGTCGTAACGGCCGCCGGCGCAGATGGTGCCTTGCGCGCCCAGCTCGGTGGTCACCCACTCGAATACCGAACGGTTGTAGTAGTCCAGGCCGCGCACCAGGCGCGGATTTTCCACGAACTCGATGCCCAGCGCGGCGATCATCGCCTTCCAGCCGGCGTAATGCGCGCGCGATTCCTCGCCCAGATAGTCGGACAGCTTGGGCGCGGCGTTGGCCATCTCCTGCAGCGCCGGGTTCTTGGTGTCCAGCACGCGCAGCGGGTTGGTGTACAGGCGGCGCTTGCCGTCTTCGTCCAGAATGTCTACGTGCTGTTCCAGGTACTTGACCAGGGCCTCGCGGTGGGCTGCGCGCTCTTCGGCGTTGCCCAGCGAGTTGATCTCCAGGCGCACGTACTGGCTGATGCCCAGACGGCGCCACAGATCGGCGGTCATCGCGATGATTTCAGCGTCGATGTCCGGGCCGGCGAAGCCCAGCGCTTCCACGCCCACTTGGTGGAACTGGCGGTAGCGGCCCTTCTGCGGGCGCTCGTGGCGATACATCGGGCCCATGTACCACAGCTTGGGCGTGGCGTTGTACAGCAGGTTGTGCTCGACCACCGCGCGCAGCGTGCCGGCAGTGCCTTCCGGGCGCAGCGTCAGGCTGTCGCCGTTCAGGCTGTCGATGAAGGTGTACATTTCCTTCTCGACGATGTCGGTCACTTCGCCGATGGAGCGGACGAACAGCGGCGTGCCTTCGACGATGGGGGTGCGGATGTTCTGATAGCCATAATCGGCCAACAGCTTGCGCAGCACTTCTTCAAAGTATTCCCACTGGTAGGATTCGGCCGGCAGCACATCGTTCATGCCTTTGACCGCTTGGTATTTCTGAGCCATTGCTATCTTCTTGTATCTGCTGAATTCTGTTCCGTCAGGCCTTAACCGGCTGGATCGGGATGGTGCGGCTGGCGCTTTCGCGGCGCTTGGCCCCGCCCTCGCCGTAACGCGTTTTCACATAGTTGTCGACGATGGCGGTGAATTCGGCCGGAATGTTGTCGCCCTTCAGCGTCACATCCTTGTGGCCATCCACATACACCGGCGCCACCGGCACTTCGCCGGTGCCCGGCAGCGAGATGCCGATGTCGGCGAGCTTGGACTCGCCCGGACCATTCACCACGCAGCCCATCACCGCCACCTTCATGTCCTCGACGCCGGGATACTGCAAGCGCCATACCGGCATCTGCTCGCGCAGATAGCTCTGGATATGGTCGGCCAGCTCCTGGAAGAAGGTGCTGGTGGTGCGGCCGCAGCCCGGACAGGCGGTCACCAGCGGCGTGAAGCTGCGCAGGCCCATGGTCTGCAACAGCTCCTGCGCCACCACCACCTCTTTGGTGCGCGCCTCGCCCGGTTGCGGCGTCAGCGAGATGCGGATGGTGTCGCCTATGCCTTCCTGCAACAGCACCGCCAAGGCGGCGCTGGAGGCGACGATGCCCTTGCTGCCCATGCCGGCCTCGGTCAGGCCCAGGTGCAGAGGGTAGTCGCAACGCCGGCCCAGATCGCGGTAAACGCTGATCAGGTCCTGCACATTGCTGACCTTGCACGACAAGATGATGTTGTCCGGCGACAGGCCGATCTCCATCGCCTTCTCAGCCGACTCCAGCGCCGACACGATCAGCGCCTCCTGCATCAGCTTGGGCAGCGGCAAGGGATGGGCCGCGCGGCTGTTGGCGTCCATCATCCGCGCGAGCAAGGCCTGGTCCAGGCTGCCCCAGTTGACGCCGATGCGCACGGCTTTGTCGTGCTCCATCGCCGCGCGGATCATGAAGGCGAACTTGTCGTCGCCCTTGGCGCCCTTGCCCACATTGCCCGGATTGATCCGGTATTTGGCCAGCGCCTTGGCGCAGTCCGGAAACTCTTTCAACAGCCGATCGCCGTTGAAATGGAAGTCGCCCACCAGCGGCACGCTGCTGCCCATATCGTCCAGCCGCTGGCGGATTTCCGCCACGCGGGCGGCCGCCTCCGGCGAGTTGACGGTGATGCGCACCACTTCGGAGCCGGCTTGCGCCAGCTGGTATACCTGCTCGGCCGTGGCCGCCGCGTCCGCGGTGTCGGTATTGGTCATCGACTGCACCACGACCGGCGCGGCCGAACCCACCAAAACATGCCCTACCCGCACCAGGCGGGTGGAGCGGCGCGCGATGTTCACGCTATCCATTCGCTACCCTGCGTCACTTGAGTTGAATCTTGGCGGTGGTGCCCTTGATCTTGTCTGCGAGATCCACCGGTTTGCCGTTGTAGCTCAGCTCCACCTGGCTGGCATTGCCAACCACCACCTTGAACGGCGCGGAGCCGGTCACTTCGGTTTGATCGCCGGGCTGCATCACCTTGTAAATCAGTTTTCTGCCATTGGCGTCCTGCACCGAGACCCAGGCCGCATCCTTGACATTGACGCTGACCTTGTCGCTGCCTTGCGCCGCCGGCGCGCTGGCTTGCGGCTTGTTGACCGCGAGCTTGGCCGGCGCGCTGGCTACCGGTTTGGCAGCCGCCTTGGCCAGCGCCGTCGGCGCGGAGGCGGGCTTGGCTGCCGCCACCGGCGCCGAAGCTGTCTTCGCCGCAACCGTCTTCACTGCCGGCGCGGAGGCGGCGACAGGAGCGGAGGCGGAGGCCATCGAGGCTTCGTGCTGCGTCAGCATCGGCGCCAGGCCGCTTTCAGCCTCTTGCGCCGGCTTGGCGCCGCTCGCATCCCGATTGGCGTACCAGACGCTGCCGCCCACCAGCCCGGCGGCCAGCAAACCCAGCACCACCCACTTTCCGGCGGCGCCGGATGAGGGCTCCGCCTCGACGGGCGCGGCAGCCTGGGGCTGCGGCTGCGCTTCGCGGGCCGCCGTGCCCTTGACCAGATTGGCGACCTCGTTCACCGCCGACGGGAAGTGCTGCTCCAGCGCCTCCATCAGCGGTTCGGGATCCACTTCCAGGAAGCGGGCGTAATTGCGCACGAAGCCGCGGACGAAAGTCGCGCCGGGCAAGGCGTCGAAATCGTCGCGCTCTATCGCCTCCAACTGTCTAAGCGACAGCTTCAGTCTGTCGGCCACTTCCCCTAAGCCGAGTCCGGCCGCCTCGCGAGCGGCCTTCAGAGTGGCGCCGATGCCGCGCGGCTTCGGCGTGTCATGATCTTCGATTTTTTTTTCCATCCTCAGCTTCCACTCAACAACAGTTGCGTTTCTCTGGAGTCCGGATACTGGTTTTTCAACACGTTGGCGCACTCGCTCTCCAACGCGTCGTCACCAGCCTTGCGGGCGATTCTGGCTCCCAACCACCAGTCAGCCGCATCCAGCGCGCTTGACGCGGCGCGGCGCAAGCGCCCGAAATAAAAGGCCGCCAGCCTGGCGTTGCCCTGTTCCAGCTGCAAATTGGCCAGCTCGCGCAATGCGGGCGCGTACTCCGGCGCCGCGCGCAAAGCGCTCAACAGATAATCGTTCGCCTGCTCCTGCCTTCCCAGCTTGGCGCTGCAGCGGCCCAGGTTCAAATAGGCGCTCTGCGGCGAATCATACAGGGGATTGGCCAAAGCCTTCTGAAACCAGGCCAGCGACTCCTGCGGCTTGCCATGTTCGCACAGGAACAGGCCGTAATTGTTATTGACCTCGGGACTGGCGGGGTCCAGCCGTAACGCGCGCTGGAAATCCTCTTCCGCCGGGCCCGACTGCTGCAGCAAATTCAACACATACGCGCGGGTCAGATAGGCGCTCACCAGGGTGGGGTCGGCTTGAACCGCCTGATTGGCGTTGTCCAGCGCCACCTTCAGATTGCCTATCTTCGCGTACTCCACCGCCAACTGGCTGCGGATGCGGGCAAGATCCTGAGCATTGCCCGCCGCGGCAGGTGCGCTTGCGCTAAAGGCCAACAGCCATCCAGCCAGACACACCCGCCATGCTCTCATAGTTTTTTATCCTCTATGATCTGCATCCACTTGGCCTGGCGCCGGGTTTTATCCTGCACCTGGCCCGCCAACTGGCCGCAGGCGGCGTCGATATCTTCGCCGCGCGTCTTGCGCACTGTCACGACATAGCCCTTTTCCTGCAGTATTTCACGGAAAATGCGAATCGCGTTGTTGCTGGAGCGATCATAACCCGAGTTCGGGAAAGGATTAAACGGAATCAGGTTGAACTTGCACGGCACGTCCCTCACCAATTCCAGCAACTGGCGAGCATGTTCCGGTCTATCGTTGACCCCGTCAAGCATCACATATTCGAAGGTGATGAAATCGCGCGGCGCTTTTTCCAGATAGCGGCGACAGGCGGCCATCAGCTCCACCAACGGATATTTCTTGTTGATCGGCACGATTTCGTCGCGGATCGCGTCGTTGGGCGCATGCAGCGACACCGCCAGCGCCACCGGGCATTCTTCGCGCAGCCGGTCCATTTGCGGCACCAGGCCGGAGGTGGACAGCGTCACGCGGCGGCGGCTCAAGCCGTAACCGTGGTCGTCCAGCATGATCTGCATCGCGCTGACCACGTTGTCGAAGTTGGCCAGCGGCTCGCCCATGCCCATCATCACCACATTGGAGACGACGCGCTCGTTCTTGGGCGTCACGCCCATGGCCTTGTTGGCCCACCACAGCTGGCCGATGATTTCGGCGGTTGACAAATTGCGGTTGAATCCCTGGCGGCCGGTGGAGCAGAACGTGCACTCCAGCGCGCAACCCACCTGGGATGACACGCACAAGGTGCCGCGATCGTCTTCCGGAATGAACACGGTTTCCACACCGTTGCCGGTGCCGACATCGAGCAGCCACTTGCGGGTGCCATCACTGGACGCCTGCCCGGTCATCAGCGACGGCACGCCCACCACGGCGCGCTCGTGCAGCTTGGCGCGCAGGCTCTTGGCGAGATCGGTCATCGCGTCGAAATCGTTTTCGGCCATCTGGTGCATCCAGCGCATCACTTGCTTGGCGCGGAAAGGCTTTTCGCCCATCTCGGCAAAGTGTTGCGTCAGTTGGTCCAGATTGAAATCGAGCAGGTTGGTTTTCATGCAATCCTCAAAAGGGGAAGAGGCCGCCGAGCATCCGGCAGCCTCCGGTCAAACAACTGCTATCCGGGGCTTAGCGGCCACAGATTTCGGAAGCGGCGAAGAAATAAGCCACTTCGATGGCGGCGTTTTCCACGCTGTCGGAGCCGTGAACGGCGTTCGCATCGATGGAATCGGCGAAATCGGCGCGGATGGTGCCGGCTTCAGCCTTCTTCGGATCGGTGGCGCCCATCAGTTCGCGGTTCTTCAGCACGGCGTTTTCGCCTTCCAGCGCCTGGATCATCACCGGGCCGGAAATCATGAAATCAACCAGAGCGGTGAAGAACGGACGCTCTTTGTGCACAGCGTAGAAGCCTTCGGCTTCGGCGCGGGACAGTTGCTTCATCTTGGCGGCGACGATCTTCAGGCCGTTGGATTCGAAACGGTCGTAGATTTTGCCGATTACATTCTTGGCGACTGCGTCCGGCTTAACGATGGACAAGGTACGTTCGATTGCCATATAAATTCTCCCTAACGACAAGACAACTGGCTAAACTTAAGTATTATGACGCCAGTCGGGTTACCCAATTCTGACGAACCCGCTATTTTAGCAGTGTTTTCAAACACGTGCTGCACAATCCAAGCAGGCACCATGCGCGAACAAAACCAACAGCAGACGCCCTACGACGGCGAAGAAGACTCCGACATCAACAGCAAGCTGAAAAAACGGCTCTGGATCGCCGGCGGCCTGGTCGCCGTCGCCCTCGCCGCCATTCCGCTGATGGATACGCTGACCAAACCCAAGATGGAAATGAGCAGCGACTCGCAAAGTCCAAGCTCAGGCAAGATCATCAAACCGACGTCCAGCCCAGCCGCCGGCGTCATCACGCCGGCCAAAACCGCCAGCGCGCCCGCCATCCAAGCCAGCGCGCCCGCGGCGGAAACACCCAGCCAATCGCCGATCGCGCCGGCCGCAACCACGCCAGCCGCGCCCGACCTGAGCAAAACCCCCGCCATCGCCAATCAGCAAGCCGCCGCCAGACACCCCGCGGCAGCGCCTCACGCGGCAGCCGAGCCCCACAGCAGCGCGGCCAAACCCGCCGCCGCGGCAAGCAACAAAGAAGCGCCGGCAAAAGCCGCCGCCCCGAGCGCCGCCGCCAGCGCCCGCAACGAGGCCGCGCAACTGCCGCCCGCCAACGCAGCAACCGCGCCAGCCCCCAAAGCCAACGCCCCAGAGCCCGCACCCCAAATCGCCAAAGCCGAACCCGCCGGCAGTTCCATGGGCTACCAAGTGCAAATGGGACTATTCAGCAGCGTCGGCAACGCGCAAAAACTGGTGAAGGAGCTGCAAAAACACGGCATCGCCGCCCACACCGTCACCAAGGTGCAAGTCGGCCCATTCAAATCGCGCGCGGAAGCGGAAGAAGCCATGAAAAAGCTGCGCGAACTAGGCTACTCGCCGCTGCTCGCCACGCAATAAGCCAGCAAGCCGACAAGAAAAAAGCACCGCAAACCCGCGGTGCTTTTTTTAATCCAATCAACAAACGCAAGCTCGCGTCAAAAACAATGAAAAAAGCCCTGCGCTTTCGCACAGGGCTTTTTTCTGAATCTGGCAGGCGATACAGGGTTCGAACCTGTGACCCTCGGAATCAAAATCCGATGCTCTACCAACTGAGCTAACCGCCAACACTATCTCGAATCAGGCTTCTCAGCCAACCGAGAGAAACGAACTATACTTGAATTGTTTTTTTGTTGCAAGAAGATTTTGAACTTTTTTAAATCTTCCGGCTTTCCAATACAGCAAGCAAAACCATGCAACTCTAAAACAACTCAATTAAAACTGGTCGGAGTGAGAGGATTCGAACCTCCGGCCTCTACGTCCCGAACGTAGCGCTCTACCAGGCTAAGCTACACTCCGATTTTTATTGCGAATTGAATCGCAATGGTTTTTCGGCCCAAATTAAAACCAGCCGGAAAACAAAAAGGCCAAGCCTAAGCCAGCCTTTTATTAATGGTGCCGGTAAGAGGAGTCGAACCCCCGACCTTCGCATTACGAATGCGCTGCTCTACCAACTGAGCTATACCGGCAAACCAAACCGTCAAAAAAGCCTTGACTCTCCAATCAAGAAAAATCAAGGCTTTAAATTCTGGTCGGAGTGAGAGGATTCGAACCTCCGGCCTCTACGTCCCGAACGTAGCGCTCTACCAGGCTAAGCTACACTCCGATTACCCGATCCCAAAAAAAGGGATAAGCTAATTTACCTCAATCTCTCTTTTCTGACAAGGAAGGAACTGGTCGGAGTGAGAGGATTCGAACCTCCGGCCTCTACGTCCCGAACGTAGCGCTCTACCAGGCTAAGCTACACTCCGACGACCAATCACTGCTTGTCTGAAAAAGCTGCTGCTGCATCGCTTGCTGCGGTACAATTAGCGGCTTCAGAGGACGCGCATTATGGAACAAATATGTGGTTTAGGCAACTATCTTTTTATCGTTTGACTGAAAAAAATGCCATCTCCGCCGATAAGCTGTTGTCGGCATTGGAAAAGCGTCCGTTCCAGCCCTGCATGGGCCTGGACTGGTTCAGTGAAGGCTGGGTTCCGCCCGCCTCACACCTGGGCGCGCCGCTGCACGCAGGCCGCGGCAGCCTGATGGTGGCGCTGCGCCGCGAAGACAAAGTTCTGCCGGCCTCAGTGATCCGCGACTTCGTCGACATGAAGGTGCAGGAGATCGAGGATAAAGAGCTGCGCAAGGTGGGCCGCAAGGAAAAGCTGGCGCTGAAGGAACAGGTGACCGACGACCTGCTGCCGCGCGCCTTTGTCCGCAGCGGCCGCACCCAAGCCTATATGGACTTGCAGCGCGGCTGGCTGATGGTGGACTCCGGCGCGTCCGCCAAGGCGGAAGCCCTGGTGTCCAAGCTGCGCGAAGCGCTGCCGCCTTTCCCGGCCGCGCTGCCGCGCACCAAGCTGGCGCCGCATACCGCCATGACCGATTGGCTGGCCGCCGGCGAGGCGCCCGGCGGTTTCGAGCTGGATGCCGATTGCGAGTTGAAAGACAGCAGCGAAAACGGCGCCATCGTTCGCTGCAGCCGCATCGACCTGACCAGCGATGAAATCCGCCAACACATCGCCACCGGCAAGCAAGCCACCAAGCTGGGCCTGATCTGGAACGAGAAGATCCGTTTCCAGCTCACCGACACGCTGCAGTTGAAGCGCATCCAGTTCCTGGACGTGCTGCAGGACGAAGCCAGCCAGGCCGGCGACGATAGGGAAAGCTTGTTCGAAGCCACCTTCCTGCTGATGAGCGAGGAGTTGGGCGAACTGGTGGACGCCCTCGTCGAAGCGCTGGGCGGCCTGGAAGAAAGCCAAGCCGCCAGCCCGGCCGCCCCTGCCGCAGCCGCGCCAAGCAACGCCCCGGCTGATGCCGGCGGCTCCGTCGACGTGCCTTGGGATTAAACACCCAAACAAGCGCACGCCCAACCCGGCCCTGCCGGGTTTTTTTACGTCCTCGCCTCCGACCTGCGCCCTTCGATAGTGAAATTAAACCCATGAGTTTTAAACAATAAATTTAACAGCGCCCTCAAAAAGACGGACACTGTTTTCATGCCATAACCGGAGCCTCATCATGAGCAAGCACTGGCGCGATGCCTTGATAGACATGTGGTCCAGCTTCGCCTGGATGCAATAGACGTAGCCTCGGAGCTGCCTGATCGCCGTTTCATCCGCCTTAGCAAGGCCCGATGAACCATGATGGCCCTGCTCTGCGCGGGCCGCGGAACAAAGATGCGCCATGGGTTTCATTTATCCCTTGATTAAAATGAGAATCATTATCAATATTAAACCATCACCAAGAGGAGCGATCCCATGCAAACCAGCAGCCCGTTTCACGCCGCCCGCCGCGCAACGCCAACCCGGTCCACGCGTCGTCCGCGTTTTTGGTTAGGCCTGGCCATTTTCCTGCTTGGCCTGCTCCTGCTGGCCCGGCAAAGTCTGGCCTGACCACAGGCGGAATCGGCCAACTATTGAATAATAAGAAACAATTAAGTAAGCAAACCGGCATTTTTTTAACCATGATCGCGGCGTAAGCTGTTGCCATCCCCTACACAGGCACACGATCATGAGCATTCGACAAGCCGCTCTGTTCATCTCCCACGGCGCGCCCACGCTGCCGATTGAAGACAGCCCCACCCGCCGCTTTCTGAAACAACTCGGCCAAGACTGGCCCAGGCCCCGCGCCATCATCATCCTCTCGGCGCACTGGGAAACTCACGCCTTCACCGTCAACCAGCAGGCGCATCCCGGCACGCTGTATGACTTCGGCGGCTTCCCGCCGGTGTTGCGCACCTTGCTCTATCCCGCCGCCACGGATCAGGCGCTGGCCGCGCAGGTTTCCGGCTTGCTGGCGTCCGCCGGCCTGCGCGCGTCGACCACGGCCGAACGGCCGCTTGACCACGGCATGTGGACGCCGCTGCTGCTGATGTATCCGCAGGCCGACATCCCCGTGGTGATGATCTCGCTGCGCCACAGAGCCAGCGCCGCGGAGCATTACGCGCTAGGCCGCGCCCTGCGGCCCTTGCGCGATGAGAACGTGCTGATCCTGGGCAGCGGCAGCTATACGCATAATTTATGGAATCTCAGCCCCGAAGGCAGCGCGCCCCAACCCTGGGCCACGGCCTTCGCGGGCTGGATGGATCAGGCGCTGCTCGAAAGACGCCACGGCGATATCGTCAATTGGCTGCAGCTTGCGCCGCATGCCCGCGACAATCACCCCAGCGACGAGCATTTCAACCCGCTGCTGGCGGCGCTGGGCGCGGCCGACGAAAACGCCGTGCCCGTCAAGCTGCATGACGACTGGCGAGCGGGCTCGCTGTCCATGGCCTGCTGGCGGTTCGATTAAGCCTTACAAGACGCGCAGCTTGCCGCGGAAATCATCCAGCGAACGATAGCCTTTGTCCCGCATCAATTGCGCCAGCTCCGCGGCGATGCGGGCAAAGGCCGCCGGGCCTTCGTGATACAGGCAAGTGCCGACCTGCACCGCGCGCGCGCCGGCCAGAATATGCATGAAGGCTTCACGGCCGCTTTTCACCCCGCCGCAGCCCACCACCTCCTTGCCCGGCAACAAGCGATGGAACTCGCGCACATTGGCCAGCGCCGTCGGCAGCACATAGTCGCCGCCCAAACCGCCCAAGCCGTCTTTGGGCTTGATCGCCACCGATTCGCTCTCGACATCGACGACCAAACCATTGCCGATGGAGTTGATGCAGGTGACGAAAGCCAAACGCGGGTGGCGATTGAGAATGTCGGCCATCGCAGAAAAATGGGCAGGATCGAAATACGGCGGCAGCTTGACTCCATACAGGCCGGAATAAGCTCGATCAAAAGCGTCCAGCGCCGCCGCCGTGGCGGCGAAGTCATAGCCCAGCTGCGGCTTGCCCGGCACATTGGGGCAGGACAGATTCACCTCGGGGATAGCCGGCAAGCCCTGTTCCGACAAAACCCGCAACATCTCGCAATTGTCCTCCAGCGTCATGCCGGACAGGGACAAGAACAAAGGTTTGCCGCAGAGGTAATCGTAGCGGCGCGCGTAATCCAGATAGTATGCAAAGCCGCGGTTGGGCAAGCCCATGGAGTTGATGCTGCCTAGCGGCGTCTGGCAATAGCGCGGCTCGGGGTTGCCTTCGCGCGGCGCCAGCGTGGCGCTCTTGCTGATCACCGCGGCGGCCGACTGGCGCACCGCCTCCAACTCACTCTCTTCCCGACACCACACGCCCGAGGCATTGTAAAGGCAGCCCGGCATGGTCTGCCCCAGCCAGGTGACGGATAAATCGGTTGAGTGATGCTCGTACATCGCGGCGCTCCGGTTGGAATTGAAATCCGCCGCATTATCAAGGCAATAGCCGCGCGCCGCGCTGAGCGGGGTCAAGCTTGATGCGAATGCCACCGGCGGGGCCGCGCCCCTCTCTCGGCCCGCTCAATGAAAATGCCCGGCGCCAGGCCGGGCATTCGACAAACCATCCTAAACCAACCCAGCTTACATCTGCGACTGCTGGTAGTTCTCCACGCCCATCAGCTCGATCAGCTTCAACTGCTGCTCCAGCCAGTGGGCATGATCGTTTTCGGTTTCTTCCAACAGCACCATCAGCCCGTCTCGGGTGACGTAGTCGCGCACGCTTTCGCAATGAGCGATCACTTCTTTCAACAAGGCGCCGACGCGGTACTCCACCTCCAGGTCGGCCTTCAGCATGGCCGGCACGTCCTCGCCCACCTCGATGGGCACGCGGCGCGCCACATTGGGCTTGCCTTGCAGAAACAAAGTGCGGGCGATCAGCGTGCGCGCATGCTCCAGCTCATCCTCGCGCTCGTGGTCTATTCTTTCGAACAGCTTGTGCAAACCCATGTCCTTGTACATCTCGGCATGGATGAAATACTGATCGGCTGCGGACAGCTCCTCGGCCAGAAGATCATTGAGCAACGACAGGGTTTTCGGATCGCCTTGCATGATAGGTCCTGTTGTTATGGGTATTCAAAGCGTCATTCTAGGCGCTCAGCGCAGCAGATGCACGCCCTGGTAGAAGGCAAACGACAAAACCCAAGCCAGCAGCACCGACCAAGCCACCGACATCGCGGTGAAACGCCAGCTCTTGGACTCGCGGTGCATCGCCGCCACCGTGGACAGGCAAGGCACATACACCAGCGTGAAGATCAGGAAGCTCATCGCCGACACCCAGTCCAGATGCTGCGCCAAGACGCCGCCCAAACCAGCCTCGGACACGCCATAGATCACCGCCAGGCTGCCCAGCAGAATCTCCTTGGCGATGAAGCCGAACAGCAAGGCCACGGCCAGCTCGGCGCGGATGCCTATCGGGTCCAGCACCGGCGACAGCGCCTCGCCCAACACATAGGCCAGGGTCTTGTCATGCCCGGCTGGAATATGGGTCAGCAGCCACACCATCACCACGCCGGCCAGGATAAAGGTGGAAGCCAGCCGCAGAAAGGCGCTGACCTCGCCCACCGCCCGAGTCAGCATATGGCGCGCGCCGGGCAAGCGATAAGGCGGCACTTCCAGCAAGAATGCCTCGTCGCCGCGGTAACGGCGCTTGAACACCCAGGCGGTGATGATGGCGGCGACAAAGGTCATCAGATACAGGCCGGACACCACCCACGGCGCAACGGTTTTACTGAACAGGATGCCGGAAAAGAACACCACCACCTGCAAACGGGCCGAGCATAAGGAAAACGGAATCACCAGCATGGTCAACAGCCGCTGCTTGCGTTCGCGCATCACCCGCGTGCCCAGTATCGCCGGCACATTGCAGCCGAAACCCATCAACTGCATCACAAAGCCGCGGCCATCCAGCCCCAGTCTGGCCATCATCGCATCGGTGAGAAAAGCCGCGCGCGCCAGATAGCCGCTGTCTTCCACCATGGCCATCAGCACGAAGAACACGAACAAGATGGGCGCGAAAGTCAGCACCGTGGCCACGCCCTGCCAGATGCCATCCACCATCAGGCTCTGCAAAATCGGCGGCAACGCGCTGACGACCGGCGACAAGGCGTGATCCTTGATCCAATCCAGCCCGCCGCCCACCGCGTCCTGCAGCGGCGTGCCGATTTGATAGGTCAGATTGAACAGCAAGGCCATGAAGGCGAAGAACAAAGGCAAGCCCAGCCAGGGATCCAGCAACCAGCGGTCCACCTTTTCCGTCATCAAGGTCGGCAGCACCGGCGGCAAGCGCCAGCAGCCGTCCAGTTTGCGGCGCGCCAGATCGATGGCGCGCTGCGCCTCCGGCACGCGCTCCAGCTGGGCATGCACGGCCGGGCCGGTCTGGGCGGCCAACTGGTTCAGCGCGGCCATCAGCTTGGGCCAGCCCTCCATGCGCTTGGCCGACACCAGCGCCACCGGCGCCTGCAGCCGCTCCGCCAGCGCGTCGGCATCCACCGTCACGCCCAGCAGCTTGGCCTCGTCGGCCATATTCAATGCCACCAGGCAAGGCAGGCCGCTGGCGATCACCTGCAGCGCCAGCGGCAGCTGACGGTCCAGCTGGCTGGCGTTGAGCACCAGCACCGCACCGTCGAAGGCGCTGGACAGCAGCACATCGCGCACCACCGCCTCGTCGTCGGTGTAACCGGTCAAGTCGTTGACGCCGGGCAGATCGATCAGCTCCACCATCTTGCCGCCCAGCAGCAGGCGCGAGCTGATCAGCTCCACGGTCAGGCCGGGCCAGTTGCCCACCCGCTGCGACATGCCGGTCAAACGGTTGAACAAAGTCGACTTGCCGGTATTGGGCAAGCCTATCAGGGCGAAACGCTTCATGCTTCGGCCCTCACCTGGATATGGCGGGCCAGGCTGCGACGCAGCAGGAAACGGGTGGCCCCCACCTCCAGCAACAAGGGGCCGCCCCATGGCGCGGCGCGGCGCAGATGAAAACGGCAGCCCGGCACCAAGCCGAAAGCGGCGACGCGGCGAAAGGCCTCGTCAGCCAATTCCAGCCGGTCCACGACGCCGGCGGCGCCGCTAGGAAATCGATCCAGAGACAGCATATCGTTGAAATCCCAAGATAATGCGAATAGTTTGCATTAGTATATCGCAGCCCCTTCCCGGCTCCTGCGGCAAATTGCCGCAATCCGATAAGGGTTTGACCTGACGCAAACCGGTGATGATGCCGGAAAATGGGATAGGCCTGCGAGCAATCAGCACGCGGAGGACAATTTCAGCCCCCCAACATGAGGCTAAGCGGTTAAAATCGCAGCCATTGCAATATCGACAAACGGGCCAAAAACTATGAGCATCAAATCGGACAAGTGGATCCGCCGGATGGCGGCCGAACAGGGCATGATCGAGCCGTTCGAGGCCAACCAAGTGAAAATGGCCGCCGACGGCCAGAAGCTGATTTCCTACGGCACCTCCAGCTATGGCTACGATATCCGCTGCGCCGACGAATTCAAGGTGTTCACCAATATCAACAGCACCATCGTCGATCCCAAGAGCTTCGACCCGAACTCCTTTGTGGAAGTGTCGGGCAAGGGCTACTGCATCATTCCGCCCAACAGCTTCGCGCTGGCGCGCACCGTGGAATATTTCCGCATTCCGCGCAGCGTGCTGACCGTCTGCCTGGGCAAATCCACCTACGCCCGCTGCGGCATCATCGTCAACGTCACGCCCTTCGAACCGGAATGGGAAGGCTATGTGACGCTGGAATTCTCCAACACCACGCCGCTGCCGGCCAAGATCTACGCCAACGAAGGCGTCGCCCAGGTGTTGTTCTTCGAGTCGGACGAAGTCTGCGATGTGTCCTATAAAGACCGCGCCGGCAAATACCAGGGCCAGGTTGGCGTCACCCTGCCCCGCCCCTGATCTTCAGCGCCCGCCGCGCTCTACCCGCAGGATGGCCCAGGCCATCCTGTTTTGTTTCCGCAACGCGAGAAAATCCCACTCGCAATTCGCGGCATCTGTTCTAGGATAAACAAAGGGTTAGCTGACTTCCCGGTTATGCCGACCCTTTGCACAGCAAGCTGTTTCTTCTTGGGGCGTCGCGGTTCCCCCTTGCCGCTGCGCCCCCTTTTTATTTCGCCTCGCCAGCTCAGGCTCGCATGTTTGCGCCCGCGGCAGCATTCCGCCGCCTCCCCTCTCATTGCGAAAACTGCGTCCTGGCGCGCTTGCCAGGCCCGGCCATTGCCGCCATCATCCAAGGCTTTTCCCGCGAATGATGGCTCGCCATGAGCGTTTACGATTTCAGCTTCCGCCGCCTGGATGGCGGCGAGCAAAAGATGGATGCCTATCAGGGCAAGGTGATGCTGCTGGTCAATACCGCCAGCCGCTGCGGCTTCACCCCGCAATACGCCGGCCTGGAGGCGCTGCACCAGCGCTTCGCCGGCCAGGGCCTGGTGGTGATAGGCTTTCCCTGCAACCAATTCGGCCAGCAGGAGCCGGGCGGCAGCGCCGAGATCGGCGCCTTCTGCCAGAAAAACTACGGCGTGGATTTCGCCATGGCCGACAAGATCGACGTCAACGGCGAGGCCGCCGCGCCGCTGTGGCGCTATCTGAAGCAGCAAAAACCAGGCTGGCTGGGGCAAGCCATACGCTGGAACTTCACCAAGTTTCTGGTGGATGGCCAGGGCCGCGTCGTCGCCCGCTTCTCGCCCTTCACCCGGCCGGAAAAACTGGCGGCGCGGATAGAGGCTTTGCTGAGGCAAAAATGACAAGAGCCGGGACATCATCGCCCGGCTCTTTCGCCGCCATCGCGGCACTCTGCGGCTTGCGCCGCCATCAGCAAGCGTCGATATGCTTTCTCGCCACCGACGCCAGATCATCGAGATCCTGACCCAGGTGCTCCTGGATATCGATCAGCGCCGCGCGCAATACCGCGGCCGCCAGCTCGGCTTGATCTCCATTGAACACATGCGCGAGCACCCGCAGCTCGCGGCAAGCGGTCAAATCCAGCGGCACCACCAGCGTGCGCACCTGCTCCAGCGCCAGCACCGCCACCACGTCCGGATTTCCAGCCCTCTGATCCTCCAGTTCCGACAACAAGGTTTTCAAGGCCAAGCCCATGCGAATATCCTCCCTGTCGCGTTCCGACTCCCTTTGCGCACGCCATGCGCAAAGTCCTCTGCCCGCTAATGCCGGGTGCCTCCCAAGATCCTTCTGCAGGCTTGGGTAGCCTTCAGCATCTGCGCATCATCCAGCGCCTCCCAGGCATCGGCTATCGCCGCGCCCAGCAATCTGCCGGCCAACGCCTCGCCGCGCTCCTCGAAAACCGAGGCCAGCGCCAATAACTCCAGCGCCTGCTCTCCCGACAAGGCCGCCGCTACATTTTTCCTGGCCGACTCCGCCATGCCGTCGAACGGCGGCAGCGGCCTGCCCAGCCCAAACAACAAATTGTCCACGCTCTTCCCCATCTGACTTCTCCACGTTTCGCTCCGCCGCCGAAACGGCGAAAGACTCTTTGAGGATAGACCACCCCGCAACAAAATTCTCCGCTAGCCGCGCGCCTCGAAACCGGCCAAAACATTGGCCACATTGGTGCCGATTGGATCGACGGCATAGCCCCCTTCCAGGCAAAACAGCGTAGGCAGCTTCAGTCCCGCCAGCCGCGCGCCCAGGGTGACGAAGTCGGGCGAATCCAGTTGGAAGCGGGAAATGGGATCGCCGCGGAAGGTGTCCACGCCCAGCGACACCACCAGCGCATCAGCGCCGAAACGGCCGATCTGCTCCAGCGCGCAATCGAGCGCGACAAACCAGGTGCTGACGCAAGCGCCCGCAGCCAGGGGGAAATTGAAGTTGTAGCCCAGCCCCTCGCCTTCGCCCTTTTCGTCGGCAAAGCCCAGGAAGAAGGGGTATTCGGTGCGCGGATCGCCATGGATGGACAGGAACAAGACATCGGAGCGCTGATAGAAGATATCTTGCGTGCCGTTGCCGTGGTGGTAATCGACATCCAGCACCGCCACCTTGCGGCAGCCGTGGTCGCGCAATGACTGCGCGGCGATGGCGGCGTTGTTGAAGAAGCAATAGCCGCCGCAGTAATCCCGCGCCGCGTGGTGGCCCGGCGGCCGGGTCAGCGCGAACACCGCCCGCTCGCCGCCCACCAAGCGGTCCGCGCCGGTCAGCGCGCAATCCGCGGCCGCGGTGATCGCCTCCCAGGTGCCGGCGGTCAGCGGCGTGCCGCAGTCCATCGAGTAATAGCAAAGCTGGCCTTCCACATGCTCGGGAATGGCCTCGCGCAGGCGGCGGATCTGCCACATCTTGGGCAGCGCGTCGTAGTCGCGGCCCATGGCGCTCCAGCGCTGCCAAGCGGTTTGCAGAAACTCGACATAAGCGGCGTCATGGACGCGCAAAATCGGTTCCACGCCATGACGGCGCGGGTGGATGACATCGCCGACATCGCGCTCGCGCACGGCGGCCAGCACCATATCGGCGCGCGAAGGGGTTTCAAAGCAGGGCTTGAGGGTGCCGTCGATCAGCTCGGCCTTGCCATGCTGCAGACGGTGGGAATCGGAGTAAACGGTGAGCATGATTTTTCCCGCCATGGAAAACCTTATGCTCCCGCCATCCTCCGCTCAGGGTCAAACAGAGATAGGCGCAAACTTGCGCCAGGACAAGCGCGGGTCAGGCCAGCTGGCCGGACAGGTAATACCAGCGCCCGTCTTCGCGGACAAAGCGGCTGGTTTCGCGCATCCGCTCTGCCTTGCCGCCCACTTTCCAGCGGGCGACGAATTCCACCGCGCCTTCGCTGTCGCCTTCCAGCCCCGCTTCGCAACGGAGAATTTCCAAGCCTATCCATTTCACCACCCCGGCATCTTCCTCCAGGTCCAGCTTTTCCGGCCGGGTGGAGGGGTGCCAGGTGGCCAGCAGATAGTCTTCCAGCCCCAGCGCGAAGGCGCTGTAGCGCGCGCGCATCAAGGCTTGGGCAGTCGGCGCCGGCGGCGCGTCGGGATGATGATAACGGCCGCAGCAGGCGGCCAGGCTCTCGCCGCCGCAAGGGCAGGCGGTATTCGCTTGTTTCTTGGACTTCATTCAGTAACCTAAAGGCGGCAGGCCGTACAACTTAAGCAGGAAATTGGTAAACGCCGGATCGGCCGGCTTGGGGGCGTATTTGGGCCAGCGCCGCATCCACTCGCGCAAATGCGCTTCCAGTTTGGCGCGGAAAGCATCGGAGTCTATGCGCCCGGCCTCCCGGTCCACGGTCAACTGCCGATAGACGGCGAAGTTGTCATTGTCGACCGGATTGCCGCCGGCGATGCGCAGCCGCGCGGCGCCCAGCTGATCGGCCGCGGCGGTGCGCGTCAATTCGCCCGACTTGACCTTGTCGGCCAGGCTATTGGCCTCGGCCAGCAGCAGGTCCACCTTGCTCTTGGCCTTGACCGGCGCGGCGGGCGCGGGACGGGCGGCCTCGCTGCCGGCATGGACCGGCGCGCCCAATTGCTGCAGCGCGCTGCATGCCGTCAACGATCCCAACAGAGAAAACACGATTAGCGGTCTTTTCATGGCGGCCATTGTAGCCCGCCCCGCCCTTGCGCCGTCAATGGCCAATGTCTGACGCTCCGTGACCGATGACGACAAAAAACCCGGCGCGCGGCCGGGTTCTTGGTGCATGCGGCAGGCGATGATCAAGCCAGATGCTCGAACAGCGCCGTGGACAGATAGCGCTCGCCGAAAGACGGAATCACCACCACGATCAGCTTGCCGGCGTTTTCCGGGCGCTTGGCCAGCTGAATCGCCGACCATACCGCCGCGCCGGAGGAAATCCCCACCAGCACGCCTTCCTTGGTGGCGACATCGCGGGCAGTTTGCAGCGCGTCCTCATTTTTGACGCGGATGATTTCGTCGTAAACCTCGGTATTCAGGATAGCCGGCACAAAGCCCGCGCCTATGCCCTGGATGGGGTGCGGACCCTTGGGGCCGCCGGACAGCACCGGCGACGCGTCCGGCTCCACCGCGACAATCTGCACGCCGGGCTTGCGCGCCTTCAGCACTTCGCCCACGCCGGTGATGGTGCCGCCGGTGCCCACGCCGGCCACAAAGATATCCACCTTGCCGTCGGTATCGTTCCACACTTCTTCAGCCGTGGTGTTGCGGTGGATTTCCGGATTGGCCGGATTCTCGAACTGCTGCGGCATGAAGTAGGTTTCCGGATAGTCCTCCACCAGCGCCTTGGCCTTGGCGATGGCTCCGCCCATGCCTTCCGGCCCCGGCGTCAGGATCAGCTCGGCGCCGTAAGCTTTCAGCAGCTGGCGGCGTTCCTTGCTCATGGTTTCCGGCATGGTGATCACCAGCTTGTAGCCGCGCGCCGCGCACACCATAGCCAGGCCGATGCCGGTATTGCCTGAGGTCGGCTCCACGATCACCGTGTCCGGCTTGATCTTGCCGGCCTTTTCGGCCGCATCCAGCATCGCCACCGCGATGCGGTCCTTCACGCTGTGCGCCGGGTTGAAGAACTCCAGCTTGGCCACCACGGTGGCGCCGGCACCTTCGGTGACGCGATTGAGTTTGACCAGCGGGGTGTTGCCGATCAAATCGGTGATGGTGTTGGCGATGCGCATAGTCTTATTCCTTATGAACCGACAATGACTGTCTCGATATTCCTCGACATCATAATCAAAGCCCTTGCTCGAACCTAATATTGTTTGCTTATATCCTGCAAACCAAATGCCAGGCCGTCGCTCTAACCGGCTTTGTTATAGTCAAAAGAAACCTGAACCCGATTCCCATGCCTACCCAGGAAAACCTCATTCCGCTGTCCGGCTGGCGCCGCAAGCTGTACATCGTCATTTACGAGGCGGACACCCGCGCCGGCCGCCTGTTCGACCTGGCACTGACCATCGCCATTCTGGTGTCCGTCGCCTGCGTGATGCTGGAAAGCGTGGCGTCCATCCGCCAGCGCTACGGCACGCTGCTGACCGTATTGGACTGGCTGTTCACCATTCTGTTCACCATCGAATACGCCCTGCGGCTGATCTGCGTGCACAAGCCGCTGCGCTATATGAAAAGCTTTTTCGGCATCATCGATCTGCTGTCCATCCTGCCGCTGTACCTGGGGTTGTTCATCCCGGAAAGCCGCTTTCTGGCCGACATCCGCATCCTGCGACTGCTCAGGATGTTCCGCATCCTCAAGCTCAGCCGCCACCTCGGCGAGGCCGCGCAACTGCAAAAAGCGCTGCTCGCCAGCCGCCGCAAGATCACCGTGTTCCTGGTCACCGTCATTCTGCTGGTGATCGTGCTGGGCACGCTGATGTATGTGATTGAAGGCCCCGAGCACGGTTTCACCAGCATTCCGATCAGCATCTACTGGGCCATCGTCACGCTGACCACAGTCGGCTTCGGCGACATCACCCCGAAAACGCCGCTGGGACAGGCGCTGGCCAGCCTGGTGATGATCACCGGCTACGGCATCATCGCGGTGCCCACCGGCATTGTCAGCGCGGAAATCGCCCGCAGCGTTCCCGACCCCATGCCCGACAACCGCTCCGCCACCCGCCTGTGCCCGCACTGCTTCACCGAAGGCCATGATTGGGATGCCCGCTTCTGCAAGCATTGCGGCGGACAACTGCCGCGGCCGTCCAAGGGCGAGGTCAGCTGACTTCCCGGCGATAGGCCGCCAAAACCGCGGCATCGAAAGCGACGAAGCTCACCTCGCGCAAGGCATGCGGCTGGCTGGCCAACCAGCCGCGCACTTCCGCCACCGCCAGCGCGCAAGCCTCTGCCAGGGGGTAGCCGTATACGCCGCAACTGATGGCGGGGAAAGCGATGCTTGCCAACTGGTGGCGGGCGGCCAGCGCCAGGCTGTTGCGATAGCAGGCTGCCAGCAGTGCAGCTTCTCTCTGGCCGCCGCCCTGCCAAACCGGGCCCACGGTATGAATCACAAAACGCGCCGGCAGATTGAAGCCTGGCGTCAGCTTGGCTTCGCCAGTGGGACAACCGCCCAATACCCGGCACGCGGCCAACAATTCCGGCCCCGCCGCCCGGTGTATCGCCCCATCCACCCCGCCGCCGCCGAGCAGGCTGTTATTGGCGGCATTGACGATGGCATCGACGCTCAACAAGGTGATATCGCCCTGCAAACAGCGCAGCTCCATGTTCCGCTCCTCATTTTTACGCGCTTCGTCGATGATACGATGGCCGTCGCTTGTTATCATGCAGCCTGGCCGCAGCGTAGCTACCGCCGCGGCAAGTCATGGCCGGGGCAGATTGTCATGAAAATTTCATGTTGCGTCGCAAATAGCAAGTGCTTACTCCACGAGTGCTGCGGCACAACAATGCCAAACGAGAATTGCAGCAGGCATATTTACCGAATCCCGCGCCGGGCTTGCTTATCCCGGCAACCCGGGCCGAACTGTGGATAACTTTGTTGACAAGTCGGTGCACAGCTGCCTGAGAAGCCCGTCAGTCAAGGCTTCCATTGAAATTAAACCCTGTGTCCAACAATAAGTAAGCCGCTGATTTTATTGATTTTTAAATCTGATACCGAACACTCCGTCCGACCTCGCGCCAGGCCGGGCATCGAATAATTGCTCCAGAAGCGCCTTGTGGATCACTTGACAAGAATGGATTTCCTTGATCGCAATCGAGATGTCATCAGCGTCTCTTCGCTCAATCGCATGGCCCGCGACCTGCTGGAAGCCGGCATTCCGCCGGTTTGGATAGGCGGCGAAATCTCCAACCTGACGCTGGCCGCCTCCGGCCACGGCTACTTCTCGCTGAAGGATGGCGGCGCCCAGGTGCGCTGCGTGATGTTCCGCCACAAGCTGTCCTTGCTGCCGTTCCGCCTGCGCGAGGGCATGCAGGTGGAGCTGCGCGGCCAGGTCACCTTGTACGAGGCACGCGGCGATTTTCAGATCAATGTCGCCGATATGCGCGCCGCCGGCCTGGGACGCCTGTTCGAAGCATTCGAGAAGCTGAAAGCCAAGCTGCAGGCGGAAGGTTTGTTCGACACCGCGCGCAAGCGCGAGCTGCCCAGCCACCCCGCCGCCATCGGCATCGTCACCTCGCCGGCCGCCGCCGCGCTGCGCGATGTGGTCAGCACCTTGCGCCGCCGCATGCCCGGCATCCCGCTGATACTCTATCCCGCCCAGGTCCAGGGCGAGGGCTCGGCGCAGCAAATCGCCAACGCCATCCGCCTGGCTGGCGAAAGACGCGAGGTGGAAGTGTTGATCGTCTGCCGCGGCGGGGGCAGCATCGAGGACTTGTGGTCGTTCAACGAGGAGGTGGTCGCCCGCGCCGTGGCCGACAGCCCCATCCCCACCGTCAGCGGCGTCGGCCACGAAACCGACTTCACCATTTGCGACTTCGTCGCCGACCGCCGCGCGCCGACACCCACTGCCGCCGCGGAACTGGTGTCGCCCAACCGCGAGCACTTGGCGATGCAGCTGGAACAGGCCAAGCGCACGCTGGAGCGTGCGCTGGGACGCTTGCTGACCGACAAAAGCCAGCGGCTTGATTTCCTCTCGCGCCGCCTGACCCACCCCGGCGCCAAGCTGCAGGCTCAGCGCGAGAAGCTGCAGGCGCTGGAAAGCCGGCTGCGGCAAAGGGTATACGCCGCCTTCGAACAAGGCCGCTGGCGTCTGCAACTGGCCAACACCAAACTCAGCCGCCATCTGCCCGACACCGCGGCGCACGCCCAGATGCTGCAAGCCCAGCAAAGCAGGCTGGAGCGCGCGCGCGACCGCCTGCTGGAGCGCCGCGGGCAACAACTGGCGCAACTCGCCGCCACCTTGACCGCCCTCAACCCAGAGGCCGTGCTGGCGCGCGGTTACGCCATCGTGCAAAAGCAAAACGGCCAAGCGGTGAAGAATCCCGCGGAATTGCTGAATCACGAAAAAGTGACGCTGCGCCTGGCGCAAGGCGATGCCGTGGCGCGCATTGAGCACCCCAGCGGCGCCCAGCCTGAACTGCCCTTCTAAGTCCTCCCAATCCGCAGGCGCTAGCTGAACGCTGGCGTCTGCCGCCGTCTCCCCCGCGCAACACGTCCCGCCTTATTCCTTCCCAAACTATCAATATATTTGACTCTATTATTTCCATTTGTCATTATTCGCAACAGCAGCGACACATCATACATATTGCTTGATATTTTAATTAATTGAAATTTTATTGCTTTATTTTGATAGCTATTTAGTTGTAGCAACAAATCCCAGCCTATCCAGGCATGAATCGCGAACCATATGACAAACGGCTGCAAGCGCTCACGGCATCGACCTCAGAACGCGCGCCGCGCAGCTGAATTATCTCGCAGGCAGGAATGAGCCCATGAATCAGGACAAAGACAAGCTCTGCCCCAGCTCGGCCTTCGGCAGCAACGGCACCATGGTGTTCGGCATGGTGGGCGGCAGCGCCGAACAACGACGGGTGATGTATCTGAAACAGATTGTGCCGGTCGAAAGCATCGACCGCAGCCGCTTGGGCGAGATCGCGCCAGAAGAGATCTTCCGCACCGCAGGCCTCTGCGCCCAGCAAGACTGCCTCCATCACGACAAAGGCAGCTCGCAATGCACGCTGGCTAACCGGATCGTCGAGACCGCGCCGCCTGTGGTCGAACAATTGGCCTATTGCGCCATTCGCCCGCGATGCGTCTGGTGGGACCAACATGGCCGCAACGCCTGTGAGCGCTGCCCGCAGGTGGTGTCGATGGACATGAATCCCGATGAGGTCATCGCCCAAGCCCGCATCCCCCCCACCCCCGCCGCCAACTAGACGGCGGACGCGGCATTCCGGATTTTTCACCCCTCTGACAATGAAAGGAAAGCAGCATGAAGAAGTGTCAAACCATCGCAGCCGATCAACTCGACGCGCAATTGGAGCAAAGCTTGGCGCTGGCTCGCATGGCGCGCTTGAGCGACGACGAAGTGCAAGGCGTCTCCGGCGGCAAAACCACCTATGGCCCGACCACCGGTTTCGCCCCGCCGCCGCCGCGCACCACCGGCTTCGCGCCAGTCCAGCAGTAAGCTAAACGCGCAGCAAGCCGGCATGCTTGAGGCGCGCCGGCTTTCGCGCCGCAAAATGACATCCATATATTTACAAGTTTGCCGCGGAAAAATAATATAGATCGCATGTTCCGCAGCGCCGTTGCGCCTGCCGGCTAGTGAATGCCATCGTACCGCCTCGACAGCCAGCCAAGCCGTACAGGCGGCATGGCGTGCCCGATAGGCAAAGCGGAAACGCCCCCTTGATCACCGCCGCAATTGAACGCCAGGCATCAGCCATGCCCGGCCTAAGCGCTTTTTAAGATTGAGACCCCCACCCATGTGATGTCCGGCCAGACGCGTTTCGACCATTTTTGAATTCCGAAACCTCTTGGAAGGACACATCATGTTCCTGATTTTCCGGCAGGCCTTGCGCCGCCATGCTTGGCTGCGCCTGTTCTGCGGCGCGCTGGCGCTCAGCTCCATCGGCAGCGGCCTCACCTTCATCGTCGTTTTCGCGGCGCTCAGCCGACTGCAGGCCTCGCCCTCATCGTTCGCGCTGGCCTTTATCTTGTCCTCCGCCCCCGGCTTAGCGGGCAGCAAACTGGGGGAAAAACTGCTGCGCCGCGCCGATTGCCGCCATGCGCTGATGCTGGCCAAGGCAATAGGCTTGATAGGCCTGATCCTGCCGGCCCTTGGCCTGCACTGGCAGTCCATTCCCGTCTTGCAGTTGGCGGAATCCGTCTCCTCCTTGGCCGCAGGACTGGCCTTGCCCGCCATCAGCCATTACAGCAAAGCAAAATTGGCAGAAAACGAGCTGGCCGCCGCGGCCTTTATCGATACGCTGGTCTTCGCCTGCCATGTGTTGCTCGGCATAGGCATTGGCGTCTGGCTGGAGGGGCGCATCGACGACAGCCTGCTGTTGCTGCTGAATGCCGGCAGCTACGCGCTGGCCATCGCCCTGCTCTGCCGCTTGCCCGCCCTGCGCAGCGAAACCGGAGCGCAAGCACCCGTTCAGGCGCTGCCGCCGCAGCTAGATAGCGCGCAGCGCGGCAGTCTGCTGCTGTTGCCTGCGCTGACGGCGGTCGGCGCGCCGGCCATGGCCTTGCTGCCCACGCTGACGCCTCATGCATCCTCGCCGCAGCAAACCGTGCTGGCGCTATTATTCGCCCGCAGCCTTGGCCAACTATGCGGCCCGCTGCTGATCCGCGAGCGGCAGCTGCAAAACCAGCCGCTGCGCCTGATTCTGCTGTGCCTGGCCGGTTTCGTCGGCTGCTATCAAATGGCAGCGGTCCTGCCATGGCTGAGTGCGGCGCTGATCCTGGTTTTCCTGGCCCATGTGCTGAGCAATGTGGTGTTCTGCCTGGGCTGGCATGGCCTGCTGCGGCGGTTTGACGCGGCGCAGATTGCCGCCGCCAGCGCTTGCAGCTATCGGCGGCAAGTTTGGGTGGCTGCCTTGAGCGCCGCAGCAGCAGGCTTGCTGGCCGATGAAATTGGCAGTCAAACCGCTTTGCTGCTTTGCAGCGGCAGCGGCTTATCGCTAAGCGCCGCCGTGCTATGGCGCTCGCGGCTTTCTCCGGCCGTTAGCCCGCGCGACGATGCGACACGCCAGCCGTCCTGCGACTGACAATTCAGCAAGCCGCTCGCGGAATGCGGACATCCGCCGCGCGTTCAATCGACAGTTCAGGCGTGAACCGCCCGCGAGCGGCTAAGCCGGTTCAAAACCGCGCCACGACTTGAGCCATGTGAAATGGTCCGCCTTGGCGGATCGACCCAAGGCGAGATCAAGCCAAACATGGCATGGATGAGCCCCAAACCAGCGATAGAATAGAAATGAAGACGGCGGCGCAAGGCGCGCCGCCGTCTTTTGGGATAATGCTAACGCTTTAGACTATTTACTGGGCGTCGTCGGGCTGGCATGCCGAATTTGATCAAATAGCTCCTGCTGGGCGCCATCGGTAAGCGTGGTCGTTCTGCTGTCGCTGTGACGCGCGATATTGCTGCCTAAGGAATACGCCGGCACTTGCCAATTTTGATCCTCTTCGCTTTGCTTATCGCCGGAAGGCGCCGCGGCGCAGCCGGATATCAGCAAGACCAATAGCGGCAAGACTATTTTAATGAGCTTCATATGGTGTTCATCCTATGGAAAAAGATTGGCGTCGGCGCACGCAGTCTTGCCTTATTCCATTATCCTATTCAAACAATCCCACCCTGTAAATGGCCCCCTTTAGCCTTGCCGCGCGCTCCTCGCCCCATGGTCCGCGCCAACACTCTGCGCATACGCAAAGGCCGCCTCAAACGGGCGGCCTGTTCACGTCACGGCGCTCTGCTCAGGAGCGCAGCGCCGGCGGCAAAGCGAAGACCGTATTCTCTTCCACGCCGGGCAATTCCGTCACATGGCTGACATCGAATGCCTTGATGCGATCGATCACCGCCTGCACCAGCACCTCCGGCGCGCTGGCGCCGGCCGTCACCCCGACACGGGTCTTGCCGACGAACCAGTCCGGTTCCAATAATTCGGCCTGGTCCACCATATAGGCGTCCACGCCCTTCAACGCCGCCACTTCGCGCAGGCGGTTGGAGTTCGAGCTATTGGGCGAGCCGACCACCACCACGATATCGCACTGCTCAGCCAACTGCTTCACCGCATCCTGGCGGTTCTGCGTGGCGTAGCAGATATCGTCTTTCTTGGGGCTATGAATGGCCGGAAAGCGCTCCTTGAGCGCGGCGATGATGTCGCGCGTCTCATCAACCGACAAAGTCGTTTGGCTGACATAGGACAGCTGTTCCGGATGCCTCACCTCCAGCGTCGCCACGTCGTCCACGGTCTGCACCAGATACATGCCGGAACCGACCTGCCCCATGGTGCCTTCCACCTCGGGATGGCCCGCATGGCCGATCATGACGATTTCCATGCCGGCCTTGTTCATCCGCTTCACCTCGACATGCACCTTGGTGACCAGCGGACAGGTGGCGTCGAACACGTTCAATCCCAACGCCTCCGCCTCGGCGCGCACCGACAAGGGCACGCCATGGGCGGAATAGACCAGCGTGCTGCCGGCCGGCACGTCCTTCAGCTCTTCGATGAACACCGCGCCCTTATTGCGCAGGTCTTCCACCACAAAGCGGTTGTGCACCACTTCATGGCGGACATAGATGGGCGCGCCGTATAGCTCGATGGCGCGCTCGACGATGGCGATGGCCCTATCCACGCCGGCGCAGAAGCCGCGCGGGTTGGCAAGCATGATGGTCTTCGTCATCTGTATTTCCTTAATCTGTCCAGGGTTTTGCCCTGCGCATGCACGAATGGCCCGCGCCGCGGGCCATTGCTT
This sequence comes from Chromobacterium sp. IIBBL 290-4, assembly GCF_024207115.1. Taxonomy (NCBI): domain Bacteria; kingdom Pseudomonadati; phylum Pseudomonadota; class Betaproteobacteria; order Neisseriales; family Chromobacteriaceae; genus Chromobacterium; species Chromobacterium sp. IIBBL 290-4. The sequence goes on along the minus strand of NZ_CP100128.1, from coordinate 2,869,718 downwards.
TGAATCCAATCACCGTCCGCTCAAGGCGTCGGCTTTTTCAGGCTGTCCAGCACCATCAGCGCCGCGCCGACGCAGATGAAGGAATCCGCAAGATTAAAAGCCGGGTAGTACCACTGGTTGTAGTAGTGCACCATGATGAAGTCGATCACATGGCCATAGGCCAAACGGTCTATCACATTGCCCAGCGCGCCGCCGATGATGAAGGCGGCGGCCAGATTCATCAGGCCGCTAAAGCGCCCCTTGACGATGTTCCAGCCCAGCCAGCCCGACACGGCAAAGGCCAGCAAGGTGAATAAATACTTTTGCCAACCGCCCGCATCGTGCAGAAAACTGAAGGCTGCGCCGGAATTGTAAATCAAGGTGAAGCTGAAAAAGCCCTCTATCACCGAACGCACTTCCGCATACTGGAAATTGCCGTTGAAATACAGCTTGCTGACCTGGTCCAGCACCACCACCAGGGCCGCCAGCACAAACCATTTCATCCAGCGCCCTGCGCCCGGCATCGTCATTGCAGAATCCATCTATAGCTTTCCATTCAACACCGGGGCCGCCTTGCGGCCCCGGATGGATCAGGCATGCAGGCGCTGCTCGCCCTGGCCGTCAAGGTTGTCCACGCAGCGGCCGCACACCGCGCCATGGCCGGCATGGCTGCCGACGTCGGTGCGGTAATGCCAGCAGCGATCGCACTTCTCATGCGTCGACGGCGTCACGCGGATAGCCAGTTCAGCCGCTTCGCTCACCGCCACCTTGGACACGATCAGCACGAACTTGAGCTCGTCGCCCAGGCTCAGCAAAGCGCGGGCCAGTTCGGCCGGGGCCGCGATCTCCAGTTCAGCCTGCAGCGAGGAGCCCAGCTTGTCGGCGCTGCGCAGCTCTTCGATCTGCTTGTTGGCGGCGGCCCGCAGCTCGCGGATGGCTTGCCACTTGATCGCCAGCGCATCCTCGCGCTCGGCGGCCTGCGCCGGGAATTCGTGCCAGATGTGATACAGCGTCGACTCTTCTTCGCTATCCACCAGCACATTCCAGGCCTCGTCGGCGGTGAAGCACAGGATAGGCGCCACCATCAGCAACAGGCTGCGGGTGATGTGATAGAGCGCGGTCTGGGCGCTGCGGCGAGCGTGGCTGTCGGCCTTGGTGGTGTACAGGCGGTCCTTGATCACGTCCAGATAGAAGGCGCCCAAGTCCTCGGAACAATAGCCGACCACTTCCTGCACCACATGGTGGAAGGCGTAGCGGGAGTAAAGCTCGCCCACGACCTTCTCTTGCACCTGGCGCGCGCGCAGCAGCGCGTATTGGTCCATCTCCACCATCTTGGCCACCGGCACGGCGTGTTCGATCGGATCAAAGTCCGACAGATTGGCCAGCAGGAAACGGATGGTGTTGCGCAGGCGGCGGTAGCTCTCGGTAGTGCGCTTCAGGATTTCCTGCGACAGCGACATGTCGCCGGAGTAGTCGGCGCTGGCCACCCACAAGCGCAGGATGTCCGCGCCCAGCGTGCCGCATATTTCTTCCGGATCGATGCCGTTGCCCTTGGACTTGGACATCTTGTAGCCCTTGTCGTCCACGGTGAAGCCGTGGGTCAACAATTGCTTGTACGGCGCGCGGCCGATGGTGGCGCAGCCGGTCTTCAAGGACGACTGGAACCAGCCGCGGTGCTGGTCCGAGCCTTCCAGGTACAGATCAGCCGGCCAGGCCAGCTCCGGGCGCTGCTTCAGCACCGCGAAGTGGGTGGCGCCGGAATCGAACCATACGTCCAGCGTGTCGGTCAGCTTGCGGTATTGCTCGGCCTCGTCGCCCAGCAGCTCCTTGGCGTCCAGGCTGAACCAGGCTTCGATGCCCTGCTGCTCGATGCGCAGCGCCACTTCCTCCAGCAATTGCGCCGAGCGCGGATGCAGCTCGCCCGACTCCTTGTGGATGAAGAAGGTCATCGGCACGCCCCAGTTGCGCTGGCGCGATACGCACCAGTCGGGGCTGTTCTTGATCATCGCGTCCAGGCGGGCGCGGCCCCAGGCGGGGAAGAACTCGGTGGCGTCCACCGCGCGCTGGCTGATTTCGCGCAGCGTCTCGCCGCCATTGGCCTGGCGGTCCATGCTGATGAACCATTGCGGCGTGGCGCGGAAGATGATGGGCGTTTTATGGCGCCAGCAGTGCGGGTAGCTGTGCTCCAGCTTGGCCTTGTGCACCAGCGCGCCGTGTGCTTCCAGCGTTTCGATCACGCGCGGATTGGCGTCCCATACCAGCATGCCGGCGAAAATCTCGGTCGTGCTCTTGTAGCGGCCGTCATCGGCCACCGGATTGGCGATCGGCAGCTTGTACTGCAGGCCGGCCTGGAAGTCTTCCAGACCGTGAGCCGGCGCGGTGTGCACCAGGCCGGTGCCCGCGTCGGTGGTGACGTGGTCGCCCAGGATCACCGGCACTTGGCGGCTGTAGAACGGGTGTTGCAGCTGGATCAGCTCCAGCGCCTCGCCCTTGGCTTCGCCCAGCACGCGGAAGTCTTCCACGCCGTAGCGCTTCATCGCCGACTCGACCAGGTCCTTGCCGAGGATCAGCTTGCCCTTGGGGGTATCGACCAACTGGTAATCCAGGTTGGCGCCGGCGGCGACCGCCTGGTTGGCCGGCAGCGTCCACGGCGTGGTGGTCCAGATCACCGCCATCGCGCCATTCGCGTCGGCGCCGAAGGCGGCGCTGGCCTTGTCGGCGTCGATCACCTTGAAGCCGACGTCGATCGCCGGCGACACCTTGTCTTCGTATTCCACTTCGGCTTCGGCCAGCGACGAGCCGCACTCGATGCACCAGTGCACCGGCTTCTCGCCCTTGGTCAGATAGCCGTTTTCATGGATCTTGCCGAGGGTGCGGACGATGTCGGCCTCGGTCTTGAAGTCCATGGTCAGATAGGGATTGTCCCAATCGCCCAGCACGCCCAGGCGGATGAAGCCCTTCTTCTGGCGCGCCACCTGCTCCTTGGCGTATTCGCGGCACAGCTCGCGGAACTTGGCCGCCGGGATGTCCTTGCCATGCAGCTTTTCCACCATCAGCTCGATCGGCAGGCCGTGGCAGTCCCAGCCCGGCACGTAAGGCGCGTCGAAGCCGGCCAGCGTCTTGGAGCGGACGATGATGTCCTTCAACACCTTGTTGACCGCATGGCCAAGGTGAATGTCGTTATTGGCGTACGGCGGGCCGTCATGCAGGATGAACTTGGGACGGCCGGCCGACAATTTGCGCAGCTTTTCGTAGCGCTTCTCTTCTTGCCAGCTCTTGACCCAGGCCGGTTCGCGTTTGGCCAGATCCCCGCGCATGGCGAAGGGTGTATCCAGCAGGTTTACGGTTTTACGATAATCGATGCTCATGCCTGCTCTCGCTGCAAACTTGTCAAATAGGTCTTGGCGCTGGCCGCGTCGCGTTCAATCTGCGCCACCAACGTCGCCAAATCATCATAGCGCGCTTCATCGCGCAATTTTTTCAGGAAGCGCACCGTCAGCCGCTTGCCGTACAGATCGCCGGAAAAATCAAACAAATGCACTTCCAGCTTGTAATCCGGCGTATCGCTGACCGTCGGGTTCAAACCCAGGCTGGCCACGCCGCCCAAACGGCCGAACGGCGTATCCGCCTGCACCACGAACACGCCTTGCAAGGCCGGCTTCAAATGCGGCAAATGAATGTTGGCCGTGGGAAAGCCTATGGTACGCCCGAGCTTCTTGCCGTGCATCACCTTGCCGGACAAGCGGTAGATATCGCCCAGCAAAGCGTTGGCCGCCTCCAGATCGCCGGCCGCCAGCTTTTGCCGCACCAAGGTGCTGGAAGCGCGCTCGCCCTGCACCAGCACCGACGGCATCGCCTCGGTGACGAAATGCGGACAGGAAGCCAGCAACTCGAAATTCCCTTGCCTGGCCGTGCCAAACTGGAAATCATCGCCAATCAGCAGGTAGCGCGTTTTCAAATCCTTGACCAGCACTCGCTCGATGAATTCCGACGCCGTCATTTTCGAGAAGCTATGGTTGAAGCGGAATACGAACACGTAATCCACCAGCCCCGACTCCTCCAGCTCCACCAGCTTGTCGCGCAAGGTGGACAAGCGCGCGGGCGGATTGGCGCGGGAAAAGAACTCGCGCGGATGCGGCTCGAACGTCAGCACGGCGGTCGGCAAGCCCCGGCCTGCGGCTTCCTGCCGCAAGCGCTGCAACATGCGTCTATGCCCCTGGTGCACGCCATCGAAATTGCCGATGGTCAACGCGCAGCCCGGCAGGCCGAAACGGCTAGGATCCCCAAGAAATACCTGCATTTGCGGTCTTCACACATCCTGAAACCTTCGATTGTAGCCGCGCACGGTCAATAGCGTCCAGCCGTTATCCGCCTCTCCAAAAACAAAAAAGCCTCGCATCGCTGCGAGGCTCTTTCATGCGAAAGGAAAGCTTAGTTGGCTTTCTTTTCGATCATGGTTTCCTTGACTGCGTCGATGGTCAGTTCCACGCGACGATCAGACTCGATGCAAGCCTTGATTTCGGCGTTTTGCTTCTTGTTCTTCACGTATTTCGGGAACTTGGCCTTACACTCGTCGGTCATCTTGGCTTCAGCCTTGCCCTTGCCAACGGCGGTTACCTTCTCAGCCGGCACACCAGCGTCAACAAAGTAAGCCTTCACAGCGTCAGCGCGCTTCTGGGACAGAGCGTTGTTCAGCTTGTCAGAACCCAGGAAGTCGGTGTAACCGTCGATTTCAACGCCGTTCAGGTGGCCTTGGCCAGCGTGGGCCTTCAGCTTGGCAACCAGCGGATCCAGTTCGTTCTTGGCATCCGGACGCAGCACGGTCTTGTTGAAGTCGAACAGAACCTTGGCGGACAGGGTAACCTTTTCCTTCTGGGCAACCAGAACAGTCTTCGGCGCTTCCACTACCGGAGCCGGCTTGGCGGCTTCGCGGTCGCCACACTCAACCAGGCCGTCCTTGGCCTTGTCGAAGTAGGTGGTCTTCCAGCATTCGCCGTAGCTATTGCGGGTCACTGCGTCAGTGGATTGGTCAACGGCATAACCCGGTTTGGCAGCAAAAGCGCTAGCAGAAACCAACAGGGCGGCAACCAGTGCGCTCAGTTTCAGCTGTTTAGTCATGTTATTCCCTCTTCAATCTATAAAATGGGTAGCAATGCGGGCTGACGCAAAGACCACGCGAAACAAGTTGACTGCAAACATCAGAGATGGCTACATGCTGTGTTGATGCAGTTAACCCGCACTATAGAAATGCGGCAACCCCGTGTCAACACGCTATGCAACGCGACCCCCTGCTTTCGTTGCATAAATGCATCACATTTCACTAATTTTATTCATCACTGTATCTCACTCGCGACACATTACCATCATGTGACGCGTCGGCGAAACAGTGGGACCGGTTGGCGATATGTCACCTGATAGTTTTCACTAAAAGTGTTATAACAATCCTCGCCAACCCAAGTTTTGCCGTCTTTGATCGCGAATGCGTCGAAACCCACCAGCCATAATGGCCGAATCACATCAGACCAGACATCGCCTATCGCCCGAAGTTCTCCAGAGAATCCATAACGTTCGCGCAACAGCCGTCCCTGGCTATACCCCCGTCCATCGGTAAAGGCCGGAAAATCAATGGCGATGACCGGCAAAACCGCCAAGTAAGGCGACAATGCGGCGGGATCGTCATCCGGCGCCAGCCAGACGCCGACCTGCCCCGCGCGCGACTGCCAGCCGGACGCATCCGCCAGCCAAGCGGCCATCGGCACGATCAGCCTTGCCTCCACCGGCGCATCCGGCAACGCGCCTTGCTCATCCTGCCGCAACAAAAGCCACTCATCCGCCTGAACGCGGCCATCCTTAATGAACTGGGGCATAGACCCTCTCCTTGAAAGGCTCCACGCCCACTCGGCGCAGCGTTTCGATAAAGCGCTCGCCAAGTAGACGCCGCTCCAAGTAGACCTGCATGATTTTAGCGAAAGCCGCGGGCACGTCCGCCTGGGCGAAAGACGGGCCGATCACCTTGCCGATGGCGGTATCGCTGCCCTGGCTGCCGCCCAAGGTGATCTGATACCACTCCTCGCCATTCTTATCGACGCCGAGTATGCCGATGTTGCCGATGTGGTGATGGCCGCAGGCGTTCATGCAGCCTGAGAAATTACAGGCGATATCGCCCAGATCGTACAAATAATCCAGATCGTCAAAGGTTTTCTGGATGGCGTTGGCCACCGGAATCGAACGCGCATTGGCCAGCGCGCAGAAGTCGCCGCCCGGACAGCTGATGATGTCGGTCAACAGGCCGATATTCGGCGTAGCCATTCTTTGCGCGCGCGCCTCCAGCCACAAGGCGTGCAAATCCTTTTGCGCCACATCCGGCAAGACCAGGTTTTGCTCATGCGCCACGCGCAGTTCGCCAAAGCCGAAGCGATCCGCCCACTCCGCGGCGGCTTCCATCTGCTCCGCGCCGATATCGCCGGGCGGCGCGCCGGTTTCTTTCAGGGACAGCACCACCGAACGATACCCCGGGTGGCGATGAGGCTTGGTATTGCGCTCATACCAGCGGGCGAAGGCCTTGTCTGCCGCCAACGCCTCGGTCAGTTCCGCGGGATTATCGGCCAAGGCCGCATATTCCGGATCACCGAAGAAGCTGGCGTAGTGCTCGACATCTTCTTCGCGCAGCGTGGCCGGGCCATCTTTCAGGTGCAGCCATTCGTCTTCCACCTTGGCGGCGAAACCTTCGCGCGTCATGGCCTTGACCAAAATCTTGATCCGCGCCTTGTATTTGTTGTCGCGGCGGCCGAAGCGGTTGTACACCCGCAGCACCGCGTCCAGATAGGTCAGCAGATGCTGGCGGGGCAGGAATTCGCGTATCACTTCGCCCACCATCGGCGTGCGGCCCAGGCCGCCGCCGACGATCACCTTGAAGCCGGACTCGCCGGCCGCGTTGCGGCTGACATGCAGGCCGATGTCGTGAACCATGGTGGCAGCGCGGTCTTCGACGCTGCCCGAAACGGCGATTTTGAACTTGCGCGGCAGGAAGGTGAATTCCGGATGCAGCGTGCTCCACTGGCGAATGATTTCGCAATACGGCCGCGGATCGAACAACTCATCGGCCGCCACGCCGGCGAAGGCGTCGGTCGTGGTGTTGCGCACGCAGTTGCCGGAGGTCTGGATCGCATGCATCTCCACCGTCGACAGCTCTTCCAGAATGTCCGGCACCTTGGCCAGCTCCGGCCAGTTGAATTGAATATTCTGCCGGGTGGTGAGATGGCCATAGCCCCTGTCATAGCGGCGCGCGATATCGGCCAGCTTGCGCAGCTGGATGCTGCGCAAATGGCCATAGGGTATGGCCACCCGCAGCATGGGCGCGTGGCGCTGCACATACAAGCCATTCATCAGCCGCAAAGGGCGGAATTCGTCCTCGGTCAGCTCTCCCGCCAGAAAACGGCGGGTCTGGTCGCGGAACTGGTCGACGCGCTCGCGCACCAGGCGATGATCGACTTCATCATATCGATACATTTTAGATTCCTGCAGATAAGCCGATGGCGGCGGGTCAGACGGGGCGCTTGAGCGGGCTGGCCTTGGCATGCAGCCCGCACTCCTTGGTTTCCGGGTTTTCCCACCACCAGCGGCCGGCGCGGATGTCCTCGCCCACGCTGATGGCCCGCGTACAGGGCGCGCAGCCTATGGATGGGTAGTGCCGGTCGTGCAAGGCGTTATAAGGCACTTCATTTTCACGCAGATATTGCCAGACCTCGGCTTCGGTCCACTCCAACAGCGGGCTGAATTTCAGCAGGCCGTTATCGGCGTCGAACTCCCGCTCGGCCAGATCCTGCCGCGTCGGCGATTGCTGGCGGCGCAGGCCGGTGATCCAGGCGGCGCGTCCGGACAGCGCGCGCTTCAGCGGTTCCAGCTTGCGCACGGCGCAACAGGACTTGCGCGCTTCCACGCTTTGGTAAAAGCCATTGACGCCATGCAGGCTGACATATTGCTCGGTGGCGGCAGTGTCAGGGAAGTACACCCTGACCGGATGGCCGGGATAGCGCTCGGCCACCTGCTGCATCAGCTCATAGGTTTCCGCCGGCAGACGGCCAGTATCCAGGCTAAAGCTTTGCAAGGGCAAATTCAGCCTGGCGATCAGGTCGGTCAACACCATGTCTTCGGCGCCGTAGCTATTAGCCAGCACGGCGTCGGGATGTTCATCGGCGATGGTTTGCAGCAAGGCCGTGGCGGCGGCCAATTTGGACTCCAGGCTCATCAAGCGCTCCGAGGATGGTTCGAGCCTATCCTAATCAAAGGGCTTATAAACCTAAAAGAATATTGTGTTAGTATTTAATGACTGCAGGTTTTATAGAGGACAGACCCCTGACATGAAATTACAACAACTCAGATATTTGGTGGAAGTGGCCAAGCAGGGATTGAATGTCTCCGAGGCCGCTGAAAAACTGCACACATCACAACCAGGCATTTCCAAGCAGATCCGCCTGCTGGAAGACGAGCTGGGCATCCAGGTATTCATCCGCAATGGCAAGCGCGTGGTGTCGGTATCCGAGCCCGGCAAGGAAGTGCTGCGCATCTCTGAACGCATCCTGCGCGAAGCACAGAACCTGAAGCGCGTCGGCGATGAATTCTCCCGAGAATCCGAGGGCGCCCTCACCATCGCCACCACCCACACCCAAGCCCGTTACGCGCTGCCGCAAGCCATCGCGGAATTCGTGCGCCGCTATCCCAAAGTGCGCCTGTCGCTGAAGCAAGGCAGTCCCACCCAGATTTGCGAGATGGTGGTATCCGGCGAGGCCGATCTCGCCATCGCCACCGAAGGCATTTCCCTGTACAAGGAACTGGCGATGCTGCCCTGCTACGAGTGGAACCGCTCGGTGGTGGTGCCCAAGAATCATCCCTTGACGGAGCTGGGGCGCGAAATCACGCTGGCCGACATCGCCGATCATCCGATCGTCACTTACGACTTTGCCTTCGCCGGCCGCTCCAAGATCAACAAGGCCTTCTCCGACCAGGGGCTGACGCCCAATGTGGTGCTGACCGCCATCGACACCGATGTGATCAAGACCTATGTTTCGCTGGGCCTGGGCATAGGCATCATCGCCAGCATGGCCTTCGAGCCGGAGCGCGATCAAAACCTGGTATCCATCGACGTCGGCCACCTGTTCGACCCGTCCACCACCAAGATCGGCATTCGCAAGGACGCCTATCTGCGTGGCTTCGCCTACACCTTCATCGAGCTGTTCGCGCCCCACCTGCACCGGCGCGAGGTGGATTCCGCCCTGCTGGCTTACGATGGCGATCTGGACGAATGATCGGACCAGGCTGAGACAAGATAATCGGGGGCGATGCCGCGCAAAGCCTGGCCTCGCCACCCAGTTGGCGGCGTCCACAGCCTGCCCATAGCGTCCCTCCGCCCTTGCCCTGCCAGGGCGCCTCGCCATCAAGAAGGCGAGAAAAGCCTTTCCGCCATGCAAAACGCCCCGGCATCCGGGGCGTTTTGCATCGAGCGTGATCGCCGCTTACAGCGTCAGGCCGCCGGTCACTTCGATGGCGGCGCCATTGATGTAGCTGGCTTCGTCCGACGCCAGGAAGGCATAGACGTTGGCGATTTCGGCCGGATCGGCCATGCGGCGCATCGGCACCTTTTCTTCCATCGCCTGCAGCACTTTTTCCGGCATCGCCTTCAGAATCGGCGTGGCCACGAAGCCCGGACATACGGCGTTGGCGCGGATGCCCTTCTTGCCCAATTCCTTGGACCAGGTCTTGACGAAGCCGATCACGCCGAACTTGGCCGCGGCGTAGTTGGTCTGGCCGAAGTTGCCATAAACGCCCACCACCGAGGACGCGTTCAGGATCACGCCGCCGCCCTGCTCCACCATGGTGTCCACCACGGCGCGGGCACAGTTGTAGACGCCCTTCAGGTTGATGTCGATCACCTTGTCGAACTGATCTTCCGTCATCTTGATCAGTTGCGCGTCCTGCACGATGCCGGCATTGTTGACCAGCACATCGATGCGGCCGCAACGGTTTTTCAAGTCGGCGACCATTTCGGCGATCTGCCCCTTATTGGTCACATCCACCTTGTAACCGTAAGCCTCGCCGCCCAGCGCCTTCAGCTCGTCGACCACGGCGTTGACGGCTTCCAGGTTGAGATCGCACACCGCGACGATGGCACCCTCTTTGACGAACTTCTCTGCGGTCGCTTTGCCGATGCCGCTGGCAGAGCCGGTGATGATGGATACTTTCCCTTTCAAACGCATGATATTTCCTTCTCTCACTGCTTTGCAGATCTCATCAGTTCTCCAGGACGGATGAGCGCCATGGTCTCCCACATCGGCCTTCCCGGCCCGGTCCCTGATTATTGTTATCGCGCCCGAAAGCGCATAAAAAAAGCGGGAGTTTGTGCGCTGCAATATAGCGCACGCCCTCCCGCTGGTAAAGTTACGGCCCGAAACAGGCCGTAACCGGATTATTCCAGGCCCTTGCTGGCCAGGTAGTCTTCATAGTTGCCGGTGTAGTAGTCGTAACCGCCCTTGCCGTCCAGTTCCAGCACGTGGGTAGCCAGGCTGCTCACGAACTGGCGGTCGTGGGATACGAAGATCAAGGTGCCCTTGTACTTTTCCAAGGCCATGTTCAGGGATTCGATCGATTCCATGTCCATGTGGTTGGTCGGCTCGTCCATGATCATCACGTTCGGCTTTTGCAGAATCAGCTTGCCGTACAGCATGCGGCCCTTTTCGCCGCCGGACAGCACGCGCACCGGCTTGCCCACTTCGTCGCCGCCGAACAGCAGGCGGCCCAGCGTGCCGCGGATCACCTGCTCGTCGTCGCCTTCCTGGCCCCATTGGCGCATCCATTCGGTCAACGTCCAATCGCTGTCGAAGTCAGCCTCATGGTCCTGGGCGAAGTAGCCGATCTGGGCTTTTTCCGCCCATTTGATCGAGCCGCGGTCCGCGGTCAGGCCTTCCGCGTAAGCCTGCTCGAAAGCGCCGGCCAGCAGCTTGACCAGCGAGGTTTTGCCCGCGCCGTTGGGGCCGATGACGGCCAGGCGCGCGCCGGCTTCCAGGATCAGGTTCAGATCCTTGAAGAGCACCTTGGGGTCGTAAGCCTTGTTCAAGCCCTCCACCTCCACCGCCTGGCGATGCAGCTTGAACTTGTCATCCATCTCGAAGCGGATGAACGGGTTCTGGCGGCTGGACGGCTTCACTTCCACCATCTCGGACTTCAGCTTGTCCACCTGCTTCAGGCGCGAAGTCGCCTGGCGGGCCTTGGACTTGTTGGCGGAGAAGCGGGCCACGAACTCCTGCAGTTCCTGGATGCGCTCCTTGGCCTTGCTGTTGGACGACAGCTGGCGCTCCCTTGCCTGAGCCGACGCGATCATATAGTCGTCGTAGTTGCCCGGGTAGATGCGGATGGTGTTGTAGTCCAAGTCCGCCATGTGGGTGCACACCGAGTTCAGGAAGTGGCGGTCGTGCGAAATGATGATCATGGTGGCGTTGCGCTCATTAAGCACATGTTCCAGCCAGCGGATGGTGTTGATGTCCAGGTTGTTGGTCGGTTCGTCCAACAGCAGGATGTCCGGGTTGGAGAACAGCGCCTGAGCGAGCAGCACCCGCAGCTTCCAGCCCGGGGCCACTTCGCTCATCGGACCGAAATGCTGTTCCACCGGGATGCCGACGCCCATCAAGAGCTCGCCTGCGCGCGCCTCGGCGGTGTAGCCGTCGTACTCGGCGAACTTGGCTTCCAAGTCGGCCGCGCGCATGTAATCGTCTTCGGTGGCTTCCAGGTTGGCGTAGATGGCGTCGCGTTCGCTCATCGCCGCCCACATCTCGGTGTGGCCCATCATCACCACGTCGATCACGCGCTGGTCTTCGTAACCGAACTGGTCCTGACGCAGCTTACCCAGGCGCAGGCCATTCTCGATGGCGACTTCGCCCGCGGTCTGCTCCAGGTCGCCACCCAGGATTTTCATGAAAGTGGATTTGCCGGAACCGTTGGCGCCGATCAGGCCGTAACGGTTGCCTTCGCCGAATTTGACGGTCACCTTCTCGAACAAAGGTTTCACGCCAAACTGCATCGTAATATTGCTTGTGGTAATCACGCTTGAGGATCCTTCAGCCAGCTAGCCGTAAGTATCGGAAAAACGTAGGATTCTAGCACATCGGCCGCCATTTCCCGAGCCCTTCCGCCCCGCTTTGCCGCTAACTTTTGCCAGCCAGACGAATTCCGCTACAATCATGAGCTTGTAAATCCTTATTCCAGATAGGCAGAACTATGCTTACCGGCAGCTTGGTAGCGCTTGTGACACCGATGGCCAGCGATGGCGCGGTGGACTTTTCGGCGTTGCAACGATTGGTTGAATTCCATATCGAGAATGGCACCTCCGGCATCGTCGCCGTCGGCACCACCGGCGAATCGGCGACCCTGTCGGTCGAAGAACACATCGAAGTCGTGGCCGCCGTAGTCAAATACGCCGCCGGCCGCGTCAAAGTCATCGCCGGCGCAGGCGGCAACGCCACCAGCGAGGCCATCGATCTGGGCCAACGCTCGGCCGACGCCGGCGCCGACATGGTCTTGTCCGTAGTGCCCTACTACAACAAGCCGACCCAGGAAGGCATTTACCAACACTTCAAGGCCATCGCCGACGCGAGCCCGCTGCCGGTCATCCTTTATAACGTGCCCGGCCGCACCGTGGCGGACATGAGCAACGTCACCGCGCTGCGCCTGGCCGAACACCCGAACATCGTCGGTCTGAAGGACGCCACCGGCGACATCGGCCGCGCCTGCGATCTGGCGCTGCGCGCGCCCAAGGATTTCGCGTTGTATTCCGGCGACGACGCCACCGGCATGGCCTTCATGCTGTGCGGCGGCCACGGCGTGATTTCGGTCACCGCCAACATCGCCCCCAAGCAAATGAGCGAACTGTGCAAAGCCTCCATCGCCGGCGAAACCCACCAGGCGCGCGCCATCAACGACAAGTTGCAAGGCCTGCACAAACAGTTGTTCATTGAACCGAACCCGATTCCGGCCAAGTGGGCCCTGACGCGGATGCTGGGCATCCCCGCAGGCATCCGACTGCCGCTCACCCCGCTCAACGAAGCCGCCCTGCCGGCCGTAGAAGCGGCCCTCAAACAAGCCGAAGTAATCTGAGTCACCCTGCACTCTGGGAGTCCGCATGAAATTCAGCGCGTCCGCCGCTATTTTGCTGGCAGCCGGCACCTTGGCCGCCTGCAGCAGCACCCAAGCCCCGCTTAACAAACCGCTGGACTACAAGTCCGATGCGCCGGCCAAGACCGTTGCCGGACTGGAAGTTCCGCCCGACCTGACCACGCCGCAAATCCAGAACAAGTTCAACTTGCCCGGCGGCGTCACCACCGCAGACGCCGATGCGCAAACCGCCGCGGCCGCCTCGCCTGTCGCGCTGAATCAAATCGACAACGTCAAAATGGAGCGCGCCGGCACGCAACGCTGGCTGCTGGTAGGCAATAAGAAAGCCGCTGAACTGTGGCCGGTGCTGAAAGCCTTCTGGCAGGAAAACGGCTTCGTGATCAAAACCGAAGATCCCGGCGTCGGCATCATGGAAACCGACTGGGCGGAAAATCGCGCCAAGCTGCCGAACGACGGCCTGCGCAAACTGCTGGAAACCGTCGGCCTCGGCAGCGTCTACTCCACCGGCGAGCGCGACAAGTTCCGCATCCGCCTGGAAAACACGCCGCAAGGCACCGAGGTGTACTTCTCGCACCGCGGCATGGAAGAGGTCTACGCCGACAACAGCAAGACCAACACCATCTGGCAGGCGCGCCCGACCGACCCCAATCTGGAAGCCGAACTGCTGGGCCGCTTCATGATCCGTCTGGGCATGACCGAAGACAAAGCCAAGGCGCAGGTGCAGCAGACGCTGGCCAAGCCGGCCAAGCCGCAAGATCCCATCGTGGACGGCCAACTGCAGCTGAACGACGGCTTCGACCGCGCCTGGCGCCGCGTAGGCCTGGCGCTGGACCGCGTCGGCCTGATCGTCACCGACCGCGACCGTTCGCAAGGCGTGTACTTCGTGAAACCGGCCAAGGGCGAGACCGACAGCAAGGACGAGGGCGGCGGCTTCTGGTCCAGCCTGGCCTTCTGGAAGAGCAGCGACGGCAAAACGGTCAAGCCGGGCGAGCAGGAATACCGCATCAAGCTGCTGGAGCAGAACGCCAACGCCACCACGCTGCAAATTCAGGACAAGCAAGGCAAGCCGCTGGCCGACGACTTCGTCAAAGCCGCGCTGGGCAAATTGCAAACCGAACTGCAATAAAGCAACACCCCATTCTGGAAATACAACAGCCCGCATTTGCGGGCTGTTTTTTATGCGCGAATCATTTGGTTTTCACGGCAAACCTGCCGCCGATTAAAGCCGGAAAGTCCTTGCTCCCGCAAAATGTAACGTTTTGTATTCCACAATAAATTCTGTGGTTTTTCCACCAAATTTACAACTCGTCGTAATGAATCGCCAAACGACGGGCACAAAAAAACCGGCCGGAGCCGGTTTTTTTGCTGTTGCTTGCTGCGAATTACTTAGCAGCGGAAGCAGCCGGAGCGGAAGCGTCAGCAGCCGGAGCGGAAGCTGCCGGAGCGGAAGCTTCAGCGGCCGGAGCGGAAGCGGCCGGAGCGGAAGCTTCAGCAGCCGGAGCGGAAGCTTCAGCCGGAGCTTCTTTCTTACCGCAAGCGGACAGGGCTACGGCCAGCAGGGCAGCAACGAGGAGCGACTGTTTCATTTTTTCTTTACCTTTGAGGATAAGTTGAACAAGACGTCAGTCATCGCACGGTCTCAATAGAAAAGCCGGGCGACTGAAAATCCATCAGTGAGCAAATTGTATCACGAAAAAAAACGCTGTATAGAGGGCAAAATTCTAAAAAAAACACATCGCCGACCATTGCCGCACAAGCGCGAACGCAAACGCAAAAACGAGCGTTTAACCCCGCATTTGAGCCGCATCCTCCGTTGCTTTCCGGATACAAGAACTCGATCTGTTGTTATTCTGCTACATTATCGCCAAGATGCCAATAACCTGACAGGTAACCTTCGTATAGCGCGGACAGCATAGCGCCGGAATATTTCCCTTTTGGCAGACTGCGCGCGTTGCCGAAATGACGCCAGGCGTCGAAGTCTTCCGCTTCGTGTTCGATCTTTTCGCCGTTGCAATACACGCAGGCGTCGCAGAACAGAATCTGGCTCTTGCGATCCAGCGCCACGCCGGCTTCCGCCACAGCCTCCTCGAACTCGTCCTCATCCAGCTCGTCTTCAGGCGCGTCATAGAATACATGCGCCTTAGGTTCGGTCAGATAATGGCCGAGGAAATCGCAAACCGTATCCTTGTCCCAACGTATCTTGGACAGATGCTCGGCGACCTGCTCTATCATCTCGTCGCCGATGCGGGCCGGATCCGGCTGCAATTTCAAATCCGGGTCCGCATACACGCCATCCAGGCACAGCCGGTCCTGCAAGTACACCAGAAACTGCGTCGCCAGCTCCTGCGCCGGCGGCGCGCGGAAACCGATCGAGTAAGTCATGCCCGGCTCCAGAGCCACGCCGTAGTGCGCGCAGTGCGGCGGCAGATACAACATGTCGCCATGCTCCAGCACGAACTCCTGCTCCATCCGGAAATCCTTCAGCACGCGGATCGGCGCGTCCTCGATGAAATCGTCGTCCCGCTGCGACGAGATCTGCCAGCGCTTCTTGCCGCCCACTTGCAGCAGGAACACATCGTAGGCGTCGAAGTGCGGGCCGACCGTGCCGCCAGGAGGAGCATAGCTGATCATCAGATCGTCGAGCCTGGCATAAGGGATGAAGTTGAAACGCCACAAAATCTCGTCGATATGCGGCAACAGCTGATTCACCCCCTGCACCAGGATGGTCCAGTCGGTCTCCGCCAGCCGGCGGAAGCGCGAAGCGCGGAACGGGCCGCGCTCCAGATGCCATTTGCCCTGCTTGTATTCGATCAGGCGGGACTCGGCGTCGTCGCGCTGCGCCAGCTCCGACAACACCGAAAAATCGACATGCGGCCCGACATCGGTCAGCGCGCCGCGGATCAGCAGCGGCTTCTTGTGCCAGTATTCGGCCAGGAATTGTTCGGGCGGCATGCCGCCCAGCAAGTTTGTGGTGTTCATAACGCTTTTTACGGACCTCGCGGCCCATCTATGGTTTACAATACGGCCAGACGCTAAAACGGTCTGCTCTTGCGGTGGAAGGAACACCCTGCGGGCAGCCCCTGTCAAGTTTTTTCACCATCCATCACGGATATCCATCTCATGCAAATCGCCAAAAACACCATCGTCACGCTCCACTACGAGATGTTCGACGTAGACAACAACTTGCTCGACAAGACCGAAGAGCCGATCAGCTACCTGCATGGCGGCTACGATGGCATCTTCCCGCTGGTGGAAGAGGCGCTGGAAGGCAAGAACGTTGGCGAATCCGTCGACGTGAAGCTGACGGCCGACGACGCTTTCGGCGATCCGGAAGAAGAGCTGATCCGCGTGGAAGACCTGGAAGTGTTCCCGGCTGACGTCGAAATCGGCATGGTCTTCGAAGCCGACGATCCGGAAACCGGCGAACTGCTGCTGTTCCGCGTCACCGACATCGCCGACGGCAAGGCCGTGGTCGACGCCAACCACCCGCTGGCCGGCCAAAGCATCCGCTTCGCCGCCAAGGTGGTCGAAGTGCGCGCCGCCTCCGCTGACGAAATCAGCCACGGCCACGCCCACGGCGAACACGGCCACCACCACTGATCCCCGGCGGCCTCCGCCGCGGTGGATAGTAGAAAGCGAGCCTGCGGGCTCGCTTTTGTTTTATCTAATGCCCAAGCCTCGACGCGCGCCAGAAACCGGCCAACATCGAGGCCGAGGCGATGCCCACCCGCAGCCAGTATTCGGCGAACACGCCTCTATGCCCCAGCAGCCAGGCGACGCCGCCAGCCAGCGTCACCAATAAAATCAATTGCAGCGTGCGCGTCACATCGCGCGGCCAGCCTTGCGGCCAGGCCCAGCGCAGCGCCATCGCCATCGATCCCCAGCCCAGCAAAGCGCCTGCCAGCAAGTCCAGCGGCCAGTGCACGCCGATGGCGATGCGAGACAGCATTACGATGCCCGCCAGGGCCGCCCAGACCGCCGCGCGGCCGCAGGCCATGCCGCGCGCGGCGAAGGTCGCCAATGCCGCCGCCGCCATCGCATGCCCGGAAGGAAAAGAACCGCTGCCCGGCAAACGGTCCAGCAAATCGAAGCTGCCCGGCGGCAGCACCAGCGGCGGCCTGGGCATGGCAAAACCGGCCTTCAGGCCGATAGCCAACAACACGGCCAGCGCGCTGCCGATCAACATCGCCGGCAAACGGCGCGGATCGCGCCAGGACAGATACAGCATCAGCGAAAACACAGTCAGCCAGTCGCCGAACACGCTGGCGAAGCGCCACAGCGGCGCCGCCACAATATGGCTGGCCTGATGCAGCAACAAAAACAGCTCGCGATTCCAATCCTGCCGCCAAGCCAGCGCCGCGCAGGCAGCCAGCATCCATGCCGCCGGCCAGAAGCGCCGCAATATGCTCACAACCCTCATCCCGCCTTGCGGCCGACGGTGATGCGGTCCTGTCCGGCCAGGTCGCGGATGGTTTCCACCTCGAGCAAGCCCGTGGCGGCGAACAGGCTTCGCACCGCCTCGCCCTGATCGTAGCCGTGCTCCACCATCAGCCAGCCGCCGGCATGCAAACGCGCCGGCGCGCCGGCGGCGATTTCACGCAGGCAGGACAGGCCATCGGCCTCGTCGGTCAGCGCGCCGCGCGGTTCGAAGCGCAGATCGCCTTCGTCCAGATGATGATCTTCGCGCTCGATATAAGGCGGATTGGAGGCGATCAAATCGAAACGCGCGTCCGCGGCCAGCGGATCGAACCAGCTGCCGTGATGAAACGCCACCGCCGCGCCCAAGGCCTGGGCATTGGCCGCGGCCACTTGCAGCGCCTCGGCCGACACATCCACCGCGCTCACCCGCCAAGCAGGCGCCTCCAGCGCCAGCGTGGCGGCGATGATGCCGCTGCCGGTGCCCAGGTCCACCACGCGCGCCGCTTGGCTTCTATCCAGCCGCGCCAAGGCCAGCTCGATCAAATGCTCGGTTTCCGGACGCGGGATCAGCACCGCCGGACTCACCCGGAAATCGCGGCCGAAGAATTCGCGCGATCCCAATAGATAGGCCATGGGCTCGCCGGCCAGGCGGCGCTCGGCCAGCGTCTCGAAAACAGCGACCGCCTCTTGCGGCAGCTCGCGCTCGGGATAGCCGATAATGGCCGCATGGCTCAGTCCCGGCCAGGCATGCATCAGCAGCATCCGGCTTTCCAGCCTCGGTAAAGCATGGCGCCGCAGCGCCTGTTCTATGGTCAGCATCGCGTTCTTACAATAGGAAAAGAGTGGCCAGCCCCAGGAAAATCAAAAATCCGCCGGAATCGGTGCAGGCGGTGATCAGCACGCTGGAGCCCAGCGCCGGATCCTTGCCCAGCTTCTGCATCAAGGTCGGAATCATCACCCCCATGGTGGCGGCCAGCATCAGGTTAAGCGTCATCGCCGCCAGCATCACCAGCCCCAGGGACACGCTGCCGTACAACAGCCAGGCGATCACGCCTATCACGCTGCCCCACACCATGCCATTGATGATGCTGACGCCCAGCTCCTTGCGCCACAAGCGGCCAGCCTGGCCAAGCTGCATCTGGCCCATGGCCAGGGCGCGCACGATCATGGTGATGGTCTGATTGCCGGAATTGCCGCCTATACCGGCCACGATGGGCATCAAGGCCGCCAGCGCCACCAACTGGGCGATGGAATGCTCGAAAGCGCCTATCACCCGCGAGGCGAAGAAGGCGGTGCACAGATTGATGGCCAGCCAGGACCAGCGGTTTTTCACCGAATCCATCACCGAGGCGAACAAGTCTTCCTCTTCCTTCAAACCGGCCAGGTTCAACACCTCGCTGTCCGATTCCTCGCGGATCACGTCCACCATGGCGTCCACGGTCAAGCGGCCCAGCAGCATGCCGCGGCGGTCCACCACCGGCGCGCTGACCAGGTCATAACGCTCGAAGGCCTGGGCGGCATCCACCGCCGCTTCGTCCGGCTGGAAACTCACCACCTCGGTGGCCATCACATCGGCCACTTCGGCCTCGGGGTCGGACACCAGCAGCTTGCGCACCGACAGCACGCCTTTCAGGCAGCCGGCGTCGTCGATGACGAAAATCTTGTCGGTCTGGCGCGGCAGCTCGTCAAAGCGGCGCAGATAACGCAGCACCACTTCGCAGCTGACGTCGGCGCGGATCTTCACCAGCTCGAAGTCCATCAGCGCGCCGACGCGGTCGTCCTCGTAAGACAGCACCGCCTGCAACTGGCCGCGCTCTTCCTCGTCCAGCCGCCCCATCGCCTCGTACACCACCTGGCGCGGCAGATCCGGCGCCAGTTCGGCCAGCTCGTCGGCATCCAGCTCCACCAAGGCGGCGACCAGCTCGTCCGGGTCCATCACCTCGATCAGCGATTCGCGCACCGCGTCGGACACTTCCAACAGCACCGCGCCCTCGCGCTCGCCCTCGGTCAGATCCCAGGCCAGGAGGCGGTCTTCCAGCGGCAAAGCTTCAAGAATATGGGCGATGTCGGCCGGATGCAGCTGCGCCAATCGCTGCCGCAGCTCAAGCAGATTCTGCTGCAGCGGCGCGTCATCGGCAGCCCCGGCCTCGGGGCGCGCGGCCTGCTGCTCCAGCTGGCGCTGACGTTCGATCAGGCGCTGGACGTGGACCAGGCTTTCTTGCAGACGATCGATCGATTGTTGCTTGAAGGCAACCGTCATGCATGTCTCCTTCCGCCCAGAGGGCGCAGGCAGGCTGACAGTCTGAGGCGGGAATTATTCGTTAGGGGTAAGGCGGAGTGGAATCGCGGGGTAACTGGGCAAGTCCATGCGGTTTCGCCGCGCCATCGGCGCGACAATAAAAATAACGGCCGGGATTGTAACATGGCAGAACAAAGCGCTCCAAGCCGCGGCCTGGAAGATCGATTGCGCCGCGAGACGCGCCCGGGGAAATGCGAAACAGGCGGCCAAGGCCGCCCGTTCATTCCATCGCTATGGCAGATCGGCGTAGCCCATCCGCCGTTGGATGATGCGGGTTTTCTTGGCCAGGCCCGGCGCGTTGCGGTGATCGTCGTAATAGCGCGGATTGGGCACCATGGCCGCCAGCTTGGCCGCCTGGCCGCTGGATAGCCTGGAGGCGCTGGTGCGGAAGTAATGGCGCGACGCCGCCTCCGCGCCGAACACCCCGCTGCCCCACTCGATCACATTCAGATAGATCTCGAAGATGCGGCGCTTGTCCATGGTCTTTTCCAGCATCACCGTGATCAGCGCCTCCTCCAGCTTGCGCCAGGGCGTCTTGCCGCTGGACAGGAACAGGTTCTTGGCCAATTGCTGGCTGATGGTGGAGCCGCCGGCGACGATATGGCCTTTCTTCAGGTTCTTTTCGAAAGCCGCCTCAATGCCGTCCCAATCGAAACCTTCATGATCGACGAACTTGGCGTCTTCCGCCGCGATCAGGGCCCGCTTCAAATTGGGCGAAATCTTGTCGTAAGGCACCCACTTATGGCTCAGTTCCGCGTCGGGATCATCCTGCTTCAGCTTGGCCAGCTGCTCGGTCATGAAGGAGCTGGCGTCGGGATTATGGTCGCGCCAATACAGGATATGGCCTAAGACCCACAGGTTATACAGCAGAAAGGCGGCCGCGAGGGCCGCCAGGATTTTCAGTATCCAACGCGTCATGCTTAAGCCAGCACTTCTCTCAGCATATTGGTGACCTTGCGGGTGTCCGGCTGCACGCCGCGCCAGATGGCGAACGATTCCGCCGCCTGCTCCACCAGCATGCCCAGGCCATCGGCCAGCATGCCGGCGTTTTCGCCTTGCGCGCGTTGCAGGAAAGGCGTCAGGCCGCTGCTGTACACCATGTCGTAAGCCAGCGTCCGGGCCGTGAACACGCCATGCGGCAGCGGCGGCATTTCATTGTTCAGGCTGGTGGAGGTGGCGTTGATGATAATGTCGAAGCTGCGGCCTTCCAGCGCGTCATAGCCGACCGCCTCCACCTTGCCGTAGCGGGCGAAGTGGTGCGCCAGCGACTCGGCTTTGATCACCGTGCGGTTGGCCACGGTCAGGCTGGCCGGCTTTTGCTCCAGGATGGGCTCCAGCACGCCGCGCACCGCGCCGCCGGCGCCCAGGATCAGCACGCGCTGGCCCTGGATCGGGTAATCGAGGTTTTCCACGATGTCGCGCACCAGGCCGACGCCGTCGGTGTTGTCGCCATAGATCTTGCCTTCGCGGAAGGCAAGCGTGTTGACCGCCTCGGCCGCGCGGGCGCGCTCGGTCAGTTCGTGAGCGTAGCGATAAGCGTCGCCCTTGAACGGCAGCGTGATATTGAGCCCCTTGCCGCCATGGGCGACGAAATCGCCCACCACCTCGTTGAACTTGCCGATATCGGCGAACAGCTTTTCATAGCTGATGTCCTGCCCGGTGGCGCGGGCGAATTCTTCATGGATGAACGGCGACTGGCTATGCGAAATGGGGTTGCCGATAACGGCGTAACGGTCGGTCATGGTCGGCTTTCCAAAATTGTGCGCCGCGTGGCGGCGGATTCAGGCAACACTTTGCCGCGTTACGGCGCAAACTTCAACCGCCGCCGTCAATCCCGCTCAGCCTTGCACCCAGGGCAGGCCCCGCTGGCGCCAGCCGCCCACCGAGTTGCGGTGGCCGCGGGCGTCCAGATCGCCCTCGAAGCCTTCCAGCACGTTGTACACCTCGCTATAGCCATTTTCCGCCGCGAGACGCGCCACCTGATCGGAGCGCGCGCCGGAACGGCACATCACCAGCAACACCGCCTCCGGGTCAATCTGATGCGTCAGCTGCGCCAGGAAATGGGGATTGAGCGTCATGCCGGGGAAACTTTTCCACTCTATATTGACCGCGTCCGGCACGGTGCCGACAAACTGCCACTCCGCATGGCTGCGCACATCCAGCAACACCGCCTTGGGCAAGATTTGCAACAGTTCATAAGCCTCGTCCGGCAGCACCGCGCCGCTATACGGCAGGCCCAGCTGCTCTGCGCGCTGATGGGCGGTTTGCAAAATCTGATTGAGTTTGCTCATGGTTTTTCTCCCGCAACAAGTTGTCAGCCTTATGCCATCGATTATCTGCCTGCCCGCGGCGGCTGGCAAATTGCACACAATTGGTGCATAGATATTCAGACAGCACCATATTGGTTCACAATGCCGCACCCAAAGCGGCTGGATAAGCCAAAGCGGCTATGACACAATGCAGCAGCAGCGTTTTTGGAGCTGGCACGCTTCCTGCTTAAGCCGAGGCGTACCGATTTTTTCGCACTTGCCCTTGGGTGCACGTTGCCTTTCAGGAGATAAACCATGGCAGTAGCCGACGTAGTCAAACTGATCCAAGAAAACGACGTCAAATTTGTCGATCTGCGCTTTACCGATACCCGCGGCAAAGAACAGCACGTCTCCATCCCGGCCCATGTGCTGCTGGAAGACGCCGACGCCTGGTTCGAACACGGCCACGCTTTCGATGGCTCGTCCATCGCCGGCTGGAAAGGCATCCAGGCCTCCGACATGCTGCTGATCGCCGACCCGGCTACCGCCCGCGTCGACCCGTTCTTCGACGAGCCGACCGTATTCATGCACTGCGACGTGATCGACCCGGCCGACGGCAAGGGCTACGACCGCGACCCGCGCTCCATCGCCAAGCGCGCTGAAGCCTACCTGAAGGCATCCGGCGTGGGCGATACCGCCTACTTCGGCCCGGAGCCGGAATTCTTCATTTTCGACAGCATCACCTGGGGCGCCGACATGTCCGGCTGCTTCGTCAAGATCAAGGCTGAAGAAGCGGCCTGGGCCTCGGCTGAAGAATTCGAAGGCGGCAATATGGGCCACCGTCCGGGCATCAAGGGCGGCTACTTCCCGGTGCCGCCGGTGGATTCCTCGCAAGACATCCGCTCCGCCATGGTGCTGCTGCTGGAAGAACTGGGCATCCCGGTTGAAGTGCACCACCACGAAGTGGCCACCGCCGGCCAGAACGAAATCGGCACCAAGTTCAGCACGCTGACCCAGCGCGCCGACTGGACCCAGATCCTGAAGTACGTGGTGCACAACGTGGCCCACAGCTACGGCAAGACCGCCACCTTCATGCCGAAACCCATCGTCGGCGACAACGGCTCCGGCATGCACGTGCACCAGTCCATCTGGAAAGACGGCCAGAACCTGTTCGCGGGCGAAGGCTACGCCGGCCTGTCCGATACCGCCCTGTACTACATCGGCGGCATCATCAAGCACGCCAAGGCGCTGAACGCCATCACCAACCCGGGCACCAACTCCTACAAGCGTCTGGTTCCGCACTACGAGGCGCCGGTGAAGCTGGCTTACTCCGCCAAGAACCGTTCGGCTTCCATCCGCATCCCGCACGTGGCCAGCCCCAAGGCTCGCCGCATCGAAGCGCGCTTCCCGGATCCGTTGGCCAACCCCTACCTGTGCTTCTCCGCGCTGCTGATGGCCGGCCTGGACGGCATCCAGAACAAGATCCACCCGGGCGATGCCGCGGACAAGAACCTGTACGATCTGCCGCCGGAAGAAGACAAGCTGATCCCGACCGTTTGCGCCTCGCTGGACGAAGCGCTGGCGGCCCTGGACAAGGACCGCGAGTTCCTGACCCGCGGCGGCGTGTTCTCCAACGAATGGATCGACGCCTACATCGACCTGAAGATGCAGGAAGTGAACCTGGCCCGCATGACCACCCACCCGGTGGAATTCGCGATGTACTACTCGCTGTAATAAAAAACCACAGTCCGAGCCGTTCACAAGCGTTCCGAACGGTTCTGACAAAAAACATGAAACCCGCACGGCTCAAGGCTATGCGGGTTTTCTTTGTCCTAAGCGTTCCGACGAGTGCCTAGCAGAGCAGAAGATTTTGTCCCCTGTTTTGTCCCCTGGATCTACAATGACCCCTGATGACACTGGATTAATCAGGGAAAACAGGGGACAAATCATGCCGCTGACCGATAAGGAATGCAGGAATGCCAAGCCTACCGGCGCCGACTACCAGCTAAGCGATGGCGGCGGCCTGTCTCTGGTTGTCCGCGCCAAGGGAACGAAGCTATGGCGCTACGAAGGCCGGCTGGAAGGCAGAAAGATCAAGTTCAGCATCGGCAACTATCCAGAGTACGGCCTTGCGGAAGCCCGCAAGCTGCTGGAGGCCGTGCGAGTCCTGATCCAGAAGGGCCGGCATCCCGAAGAGGCCCTGGAGTATGCCGACGCAAAGCGGATGATCCTTGAAGGCAGAGCCCTGGCTGAGGTTGACGAAGCGAACGAGCAAAAGGCCAAGGCGGTAACCGCTGAAGAGGAAGCCGCAGCCAGAGCCCAGCGCATGACCTTTGCCGAGGCCGCAAGCCGCTACAAAGCCGAATGGGTGGATCACAATTGGAAGCACCCTGATAAGGGCTTCTCCCCTGCCCGGCTCCACCTTCTCCCCAAGCTTGGGGACATGGCGCTTGAAGATATAGACGTGCCTGCCATCCGTGATTTGCTGCTGGATGTCCGCGAGCGCAGAGGCGTACAAGCGGCTTTGCATGCCCACGGCTGGGCCTCCCGCATTCTGGACTACGCAGCTGAACATCTTTGGTGCAAACACAACCCTGCAAAGCTGATTAAGCCCGCCCGGATCGGGACCAAAGGCAAGCGCACCCGCTGGCTCAAGGCGCATGAAATCAGGCGCTACCTCGTTGGGCTTTATCAGGCCGATTGCTACCGTGGTTATAAGCTGGCGCTGCATCTGCTGCTGATGCTGGCGCTGCGCAAGAATGAATTGGTTTCGGCCAACTGGAGCGAGTTTGATCTAGAGGCAGGCGAATGGCTCATCCCCGCCGGGAGAATGAAGGCAAGGCGGGAACATCGTGTTTTCTTGCCCAAGCAGGCCATCGAAATGCTGCAAGAGCTGAAGCGCTTGGGCGGCGGGAGTGAGTGGGTTATGCCAATGCCAAGCAACAAGCTCCGCCCGATGCATGGCAACAACCTAAACGGAGCCCATGCCGCGGCCATCACGGCGGCCGCTATTGAGGACTGCACGATTCACGATCATCGGCACACTGCATCCACCCACCTGCGCGAGATGGGCCACATGCCGGAAGTTGTCGAAGCTGCACTCAGTCACGCAATCCCAGGCATTGCCGGCGTCTACGCCCACGCGCAATACAAAGAACAGCGCTTGGCAATGCTTCAGTCTTGGGCTGATTTCCTTGACTTGATCATGAACGAGAAGACCGTACTTCAGGCGACATTCCGCAAGATCGCCTGACACAGTTTTGCCGCGCCTAGATCGGCCAATCGAAAAGCGGGAAACCCTACCCGCCTGGCGCGGCATCCAATTTCACTAGGGGGCGTAGAGGGTACGCATGAACATTGACCAAAAAACTATTGAGCACTGGCTAAAGTATGACGAATGGACCACCAAGGAAGCTGCATTAATTTTCCTTGGCCTTCACCCAGAGGCAATGAAAGGCTTAGGCATCAACATAGGGACAAGCATTGATCTAATCCCAGAAGAATTTCAAGAAGTTGCAAGGCTTTGCCAAGTATTTAAGCGCGCAGACTGGAGCCACCTTGGAGTCAACTACTACAATGGCAAACTCCACCCAGCTGCCTATTTTCAAATGGCCGATGAAAAGCAAATTGAAATAGATGAACTTGTGCTAGAAGTCGCTCGAAAATGGTACCGCAACAAATCAGCAAGCACCAATTCAGAAGGCGAGCATGCCGATGTTGAATTGCGGAAACTTGAGCGCGACAGTCTGTTTAAAATCGTGATTGGATGGGCAATTTCCATTTATTCATATGATCCATCAGCCAAGAGAAACCCACACCTATCTGCTATGCGTGAAGACATTGAAAGGGCTGGATTGTCTATTGACGATGAGACCCTAAGAAAATGGCTGCGAGAAGCCGCATCGATCTTGCCTCAGCATCAGACCAAAAAGTAGTAACCAAGACACAGCCGGCAAGTGCCGGCTTTTTTCATCATTCGGCTTTCTGGGCATAGACGTACCGCGACGTACCGCAACGTACCGCAACGTACCGATACGGAAAGCATGTTCTCTGCAGAACACGGCCTCTCACAGCGCGCATATACGCTTCTCTACGTGTCTTTACGTGTCTTTACGTCTCTAAAGGCAAATTTACCTGAATCACATCAAATCTGCGGAACAGAATCTCTTACAATTCCTCTCAAACCCCCTGTATTTACTAGAGAGAAAACCGAAAGAGCACCAGTCTATTTTTGCTCGGTTTTCAGAAAGCCCATTCGGCCATTAGCGAGCCTGGCCCTGACAGAATGCCCCCAACAGTTCAGGACAAGCCCAAGGAGGGCAAGTGATGGCCGAGCAAATCAAACAAGCACTCATCCGACGCAAGCAATTAGAACAGCGTCTGAACGTCAGCCGGCAATGGATCTATGATCGGCTGAACCCTAAATCCCCCCGCTATGACCCCACCTTCCCCAAGCAGATCCAGCTTGGCGCGCGAGCTGGCGCCGTGGGCTGGCTTGAGCATGAAATTGATGCTTGGCTAGAGTCCCGCATAGCAGCTAGTCGGGAGGCGGCGTGATGACTTACCAAGACCGCAAGCCGCCCACGCTCACCGGCCAGCGCGCCGAGGTGATGCAGATCATCCGAGAATATGGCTATCGCAGCGTACCGCTTTACAGCCTGACGCTGACAGGCGAGTTTTCGATACCTGAAGCCGCCGCGCGCATCCATGAACTGCGCGAAATGGGCTTCAACATATTGTCGATTATTCACCCGGAAATCCTCTATCGCGGCCGCGTTCGCCGTGGCGTCGCTCAATATGTGCTTGGCACGCCTGCATGGCCGCGCCCTGGCTTCTTTGCCGACGATGAGGAGGCCGCATGACCAAGCTCATTCAAGCCGATTTCAACGGCCAGGCGATGCAGTTCACCGCTGATGGCTGGTTCAATGCGACGACTGCGGCGGCAAAATATGGGAAGCGCCCGAATGACTGGCTTTCACTGCCTGAAACGGGAAAGTACCTGGAAGCACTCACGCGCAAATATGGGGAAATCCCCTTTTTCAAGACCAAGCGCGGGGGCGATACCGGAAAATCTGGTAACGCTCAAGGCACTTGGCTTCATCCGAAATTGGCAGTGCGGTTCGCTCAATGGCTGGATATGGACTTCGCAATCTGGTGCGACGAGCAGATAGACGCCCTGATCCGTGGACAGACCAAGCCTGACGACTGGAGCGCCGCCCGTGTGGCCGCCGCCAGCAATCACCGGCTGTTATGCGACATGGTGAACCTGCACCGCCAGGCCATCGGCAAAGGCAGCACCGCACACCACTACGCCAATGAAGCCAGGCTGATCAATTGGGCGTTTTCCGGCCGGTTCTCACCCATCGACCGGGACGCGCTCAGCGTGCCAGAGCTGCGTCTACTGGAGCTGCTGGAACGTCAAGACGCCGTGCTGCTGGGCGCAGGCAAGGGCTACGACGAACGCAAAGCCGCCCTGCAGGCGTTCGCCACTGAGCAGCGCCAGCGCCTTGCCATCCCGGCCAATGATGTTGCGGGGAGGATTTCAGCATGACGCCCCTTGCCACCACATGCCCTGCGGGACATAATGGCCGTGCGCTGCTCATCAGCGCCGGGCTTGGCGGCCCGAACATCAAGGCGGACAGCCGCCTAGCGGCTATTTTTACGTCCGTCCGTACCACCATTGGTGCGCCTTCTTTGGCGGGCCGTGGTTGGGGCGTGCTCGCACGCGCCGGGTCCTTGATGCCGGTCCGCCAACCCTTCCACGTGCCTGCCTCCCCGCTTGGCGGCGAGGAGTTGGGCTTAACGCTCATCAAGGAGACATACACCATGTCTAGCCTCATCCTGCGCGCTATACGCGCCCTTCCCCTGTACGCCATAACCATTGCCACGACTCCCACCAAGTCCGAAGCCGCTGCACTCGCTCGCCTGCTGGTTTCGCAAGGCCGCCGCGCCCTGATCCTGCCGGCCGGCGCCGGCTTTTCCGTTCAGGAGGTGCGCTAATCATGGCCGCCTACCTCGAAAACTCCCTCGCGTTCCTCGCCGACAAT
Source organism: Chromobacterium sp. IIBBL 290-4 (assembly GCF_024207115.1). Lineage (NCBI taxonomy): Bacteria > Pseudomonadati > Pseudomonadota > Betaproteobacteria > Neisseriales > Chromobacteriaceae > Chromobacterium > Chromobacterium sp. IIBBL 290-4. The sequence goes on along the minus strand of NZ_CP100128.1, from coordinate 2,841,564 downwards.
CACCAGGCGTTCAAGAACCGCACCGCTGATTCCGCGCTTTGCACCTTGGGCGCCAGTCATCTTGCGGTTTTGCAAGGCGATGTCGCCGTAAGCCTTACCGTGTTGGGCGAGTTGGTGATTAACTACGGCGAAGTCAATTCAGGCGTAGAAAACGCCGTCTTGCAGCACATGGGCCACACCCTGCGCTTGCTGGGCGAGGTCGCCTGCTTTACTGAGCGGGAATACGGCGAGATTGCTACAACAGTCGAACTGCAAGCCGCTGAAAGGGAGTCGCAAGCATGAGCCAAGGAAAGCAGATCATTGCCAGCATTTCACTGGTGAAGTTCGACGATGGAAGCGTTGAGTTTACGCATTTTGGCGATGCGGCCGCGATGATGGCGAAGTTTGAAGCCGCCGAAGCTGCCGCCAATGAGGTCCACCAGAAGGCCGCGCAATGCGCCAAGCCTCAGCCGGCTGTACTCGCAGCATAACCATTCCGTGTAAATCAATTTGACGATGGGGCGGCCCAGACCAACGAACGGACACGATTCCGGGCGCGGGCCTCCTCACGTCCACGAGAGGCATTCATGCGATTGAACATCGACGAAATACGGCGGCAGGCAGTTGGGCGATGGCCGGATATTCTGACCGCCCTGGGCATCTCCGCCGAGGTGCTGGCGCGGCGCCGCAATCAGCCTTGCCCGGCCTGCGGAGGCACTGACAGATTTCAGTGGATCGACAAGGGCAGCGGCCGTTTTGTCTGCCGCGGCATCGATAACCAGGGCGGCGACGGCTTCGCGCTGGTGCAGCACTGGCTTGGCTGCGACTTCCTGGCCGCTGCGCGCGCCGTGGCTGGCACCTTGGGCATCGACAGCAGCCATCCCCTACCCGAACGGCCAAAACCCGCTCAAACGCCGGCAAAACGCCAAAAAGACCAGCGGGCCGCCGTCGCCCGCCTGTGGCAAGAGGCCCACCCCATCACCGCCGGCGATCCCGTGGCGCGCTACCTGGCCGGCCGCGGGCTGGTGCTGGAGCCTTTCCCCGATGCGTTGCGCCATCATCCCTCCCTGCCCTATTGGGCTGAGGTGGCTGGCCGGCCGGTGCTGCTGGGCCACCTCCCGGCCATGCTGGGCGCGGTGTCGTCGCCATCCGGCGCGCTGGTGGCGCTGCATCGCACCTACCTGAACGACGCCGGCGGCAAGGCTGACATCCGCCACCCAACCAGCGGCGAAACGCTCAAGGTCAAGAAGCTGATGGCCGGCCGCGAAGGCGACATGCGCGGCGCGGCGATCCGTCTGCAGCCTCCGGAGGATGGCCGGCTGGCGCTGGCAGAAGGCATCGAAACCGCGCTAGCCGTGGCCCTTGGCAGCCGCATGCCCTGCTGGGCGGCCGTGAGTGCTTGGGGAATGGCCAATGCCGCCATTCCTGACGCCGCTGGCGAGGTTTTTATCATGGCCGACAACGACGCCAGCCAAACCGGCCAGAAGGCAGCAGAAGCGCTTGCGCGCCGTCTAGTGAGCGAAGGCCGCGAAGTCCGCATTCTGACACCAAGCACGCCCGGCGCTGACTGGCTGGACGTACTGACCGCAACAAGGAAGCCGCAATGAGCAAGAACGATCTGGAAGCCCTGCAAAACGCGCTGGAGGCGGGCAAGTTCACGCTGCGCCCGCGCTACCAAGTCACCCACGACGCCGTGCAGTTCATCGACGTGAAGCGCAACGCAGAAACCGGCGAGCTGTCCGAGCTGCCGCCTGTCACCCTCTGCGACCGCCTGGAGCTGATCGGCCGAGGCGAAGACGAAACCGGCCGGCAATATCGCATTCTGTCCTGGCGCAGCCGTGGCAGCGGCACGCCTCGACGCGTGGCCTTTCCGCTGCGCCTGGCGGGCGAGCGTGAAGGCTGGGCAATGCTGCGGGATGCCGGCCTGGCCATCTCCTCGCGCCGAGGCCTGCAAGAGCGGCTGGCGGAATACCTGCAAACCGATGGCGACAACACCTTGCACCGCGTCACCGAGCGCGGCGGCTGGCAGCATGGCGCGTACATCCTGCCGTCTGGCGAGGTGCTGGGGCAGCCCAAGCAGCCGGTTTTCTACAATGGCGACCTCAGCAGCGCCGAGGCGTACCAGGCCGCGGGCGACGTCGGCAGCTGGCGCGACAACGTGGCCCGCCTCGCTGCCGGCAACAGCCGCTGCATGCTGGCGCTGGGCTGCGCCTTTGCCGCGCCGCTGGCCAGCTTGGTGGATCTGGAGTCGGGCGGCTTCCACCTGTTTGGCGACAGCGGCGACGGCAAAACCACCGTGGCGCGCATGGCCGGCTCGGTTTGGGGCCATCCTGACTTGCAGGTCTTGAATTGGGACGCCACCCCGCTGGCGCTGGCCAATAGCGCCGCCGCGCGCAATGACGGCCTGATGGTGCTGGACGAAGTCGGCCAGGGCAGCCCGGACGCCGTCAGCATGGCCAGCTATCGCCTGTTCAACGGCGTAGGCAAGGCGCAAGGCGCGAAGGAAGGCGGGAACCGGCAGATGCCGCGCTGGCGCGTGCTGGCGCTGTCCACCGGCGAGCATCCGCTCGGCCAATTCCTCAGCGGCAACGGCAGGCAGGTGAAGGCAGGCCAGGAAACCCGCCTGGCAAGCATTCCTGCGGACGCTGGCGCCGGCTATGGCGCGTTCGAATGCCTGCATGAGCATGACACACCCGGCCAACTGGCGGAGGCCATCAAAGACGCCGCTATCGCCCACCATGGAACGGCTGGCCGCGCGTTCATTGCGCATGTAACCGCCCATCGCTGCGAGATCGCCGCACGGCTGCGCGAAGCCATGGCGGCATGGCGCGACGCCTTGCCCGCCGGCGCTGTTGGCCAGGCCCGCCGCATTGCTACCCGTTTCGCCGTCCTGGCGGTGGCGCTGGAGCTGGCGACAGAGAGCGGGCTGACCGGCTGGGCGGCTGGTGTGGGGTGCGAGGCCATGCGGCGCATTTCCCGCGAGTGGCTGGCCATCAACGGCGCCGGCAAGCATGAGGACAAGGCCATTGCACGGCAAGCCAGTCTATTTCTTGAGGTTAATGGCCTTGCTCGCTTCATCGCGCTGCCCGCCCCAGATGAGCTGCCACGCGTGTCAAATCTAGCGGGTTATCGGCGGTACTCCAGAGACGGCGAGCCGGAATATCTGGTGCTGCCTGGCGTGTTTGATGCTGAAGTCATCGCAGGGTTTGACCGCAACAAGGCATGCAAGGCTTTGGTAGACGTGGGGATGATCAAGCGCTCCAGTGGCAGCCATACCAGCAAGCACCGGACGCCTTCGCACCCGAAAGGCGGATGGTACTTCTTGATGATTCCCGTAGACCTGGAGGCCGCAAACGAGCCCGCCGACGACCTGGCCGGCTGATTGCCCCATGCGCGCGATGTAGATTTCGAGACCAGTACGCGCAACCGCGCGCATGTGTAGGAAACATGCAAAAAGCGCTGGAACGCTGGAACAAGCCCCCCAAACACCCTCGAAAGCCTTATCTGACAAGGGTTCATTTGTTCCAGCGCCCATCCAAAAAGCTGGAACACAGCTGGAACAGGGCTGGAACAAAACAGAGCCTAGGCGGGTAAAAAGCTGGAACAAAACAAGTAGTCTGGAACAAAGCTGGAACAGATTATTCATTTAAAATCATCGTCTTACACTCATTGTTCCAGTGTTCCAGCTGTTCCAGCACTTTTTTGCTTATATATGCACGATCCCAAGGAAACAACATGACCAAGCCATTCAACCCACGCGACCATATCCGCCCGATACCTGGCGCCCCTGACGGCGAAGTACAACTGAGCCTGCCGGCCATGCTGCTGATTACGGCGGGCTTCCTGGACGACGAGGACAACAGCCCCGCCACCATCAGCAAGGCCAAGGGCGTGATTGAAGATTTCGTGGCCCTGATGCGCTCCAATCACTATCCGCAAGCCGAGTATCTGGAAACCATGCTGCTGTGCGGCCCGCGTGATGCGCGCCGGCTGCTGCCGGCCCTGGACAAAGCCGTGAACGCGGTAGGACAGCACACTGTCGCGGCGATGATTGAACGACGCATGCAAGAGGGCTGACGGGCCGGCCAATCATGCCCTGGGCGATGGCAGCGAAAACCGGATTTCCGGTTTCGGTGCTGAAGATACGAAATCGTATGTTTTGACCGAAACGGCGGCCAGCTTGTGCGCGCGCACGTGTAGGAAATCATGCAAACAGGCGGGAACGCGGGAACAGCCCCACAAAATCCGCCTGTAAGCCTCGCCAGGCAAGGGTTCTGCCTGTTCCCGCACCCCGCCAAAATGCGGGAACAGAGCGGGAACAAGGCGGGAACACATCGCCAGCCAGGCGACAGTAGGCGGGAACAAAACACCCTAAGCGGGAACAGAGCGGGAATATCATATTTCTTTATTTTCAATGACTTGCAAGTCTTGCTCCCGCGTTCCCGCTGTTCCCGCATGTTTTCGCTATATATACGCGATCCCAGAAAGCCAGCCCGGCCAGCGGCTGGCATCACCACCAGCTCACCCCCACCAGGCGCGACCCGCATCGCGCCTCTTTTCTTTGAAATCCACATTCTGCTAAACTGCGATTGTTATGTTATAACATCACACTATGCCATGACCCAGACCCAAGACCGCACCGCCACCTTGACCGGCTTCCCCGGTTATTACCAAGTCCAGTTGCAAGGCGACGCCTACCGCAAGGCCAATGGCCAGCCGCGCCAGTTCGTCACCGCCGAGGCCGCCATTCGGGCCATGCAGCGCATAGGCGTTCGCTCGCTGACAATCGACATTCCGCCGGCCGCGCCGAGGCAAGCATAGCCACCCACCGTAAGAAATCGTAAGGCTCAGCCAGGTGGCCGGGCCTCAAACACCCGCAAAGGAAATCACATGATCGGAATCGCAAAGATCGCCAAGGGCGGCAACCTCAGCCGCTTCAAAGCCACCGGCACCAGCGTATCAAAGGAGCATCAGGACTTGACCAGCTGGCGCGCGAAGACCGGCGCCATCCCGCGCCCGGATCTGCAAGAGGACGTGGCCGGCCTACAGCGTGGCTTTACCGTGTACGAGCTGCCCAGCGGGGAGCTGGCCGCCGCCGGTACGTTTGGCTGACCACCAGGGCAAGCAGCGCTCAAGGCCCGCCGCGCGCGGGCTTTTCCCATTTGCCGGCGCCGGATCTCCGAGACCTTCAGTTTGGGACAGAGGAGAGAGCGAGGCGGCCGGAGTGACCCCGCATAAGAATTACAGGGCCTCAGTTTGGGACGCCGCCGCCATTTCCAAAACAAACCCCATGGAGGCGTCGGGAAGATGGCCACGAACGACGACGAGCGCCGGCGGCTGCTGAAAGCCTACAACGCCGAGCATGACCGGATCACCAGGGAGCGGGAACGGCTGATGGCGAAGCACTGTCGCCGCTTTGACCGATATTTCGAGGAGACGGGCAAATTCCTGCCGCGGCCCGTGCTGCCGGACACCCCGCCTTACCCTGAGGAGTGCAGGGGGCTGACATGCGGCGCGAAGACGAGAGCTGGCACGCCCTGCAAGCTCACCTCGATTTACGGCAACGGCCGCTGCAAGCTGCATGGCGGGCTTTCCACCGGGCCGCGCACCAAGGAAGGCAAGAGGCGGGCCGCGCAGAACGGCACCACGCCGAAGCGCAAGCAAACCCCATGACGTGTTGAGAAATGTTGACCTTGCGGCCTGAGAGCGATAACGCTTTATAACGTCAGCGCCTGGAGCGAAACCCCGTGAAATGCTAGAAATTGCTAGGGTTTCGCGGAGGGCGCAACCGCACGAGGCTGATAAGAAATGATAAGGTTCGCGCGAAGCAAACAGCACTGGTCTACTAGGAAATCATAAGGCGCGCGCGAAGCGGACCCCATGAAGACTAGAGAAAACTACAGTTTGCCGGGCGAAGCGGCCGCCATCACATCCCTAAGAAATCCTAAGGCGGCATGCCCGGCGATGCCAAGGCAACAGGGCAGGCCAAGAGGTTGGCAATTGTTGGCATCTGGGGCGATGCAGTGGCGCTGCGGGCGATGGTAAATGATGGTGTCAGTCGCGGCACAAGCAAACCCCATGAGATGTTAGTAATTGTTAGCATTTTGGGCGATGGAGTGGCGCGCGAGGCGACGAAAAACGATGAAGCCAAGCATGCCGCAGAGACCTGTCAAAACCTGACACCGGGCCGCCGGCGACGAACAGCCGCCCGGTAAGCAAAAGTAAGCATTCAGCGCCGCCAACGCGCCCCACCTTCTAGCCGTCCCGCAGGCGCAAACAGGCGCTTATTCTGCAGATCCGCAGAATTAGAGCACTCGACGGATAGGCCGTGGACAGCCCAGCAGCAGACTGAAGCCGGCGCCGGTGCTATGCTGATCGAATGTCGATTATCTTCATCATCTTCATCGTGCTGGGCATCGTCGCCCAACTGGCCCGGCCGCGCGACCGCATCGTCATCTACCGTGAGCCGGACTATGTTGTCCCGCTGCGGCATGGCCAGGACACGCCGGCGCGCGTGGCTGAATCGCACTTCATCGCCATCAACGAGCACATCGAGCACGCCCAGGCCGCGTCGCTGAAGTCCGTTCGCCAGTATCACGCCCTGAAGGCCCAAGCCATCCTTGACCAGCTCCGGCAGGAAACGCAGCACATGCCCTTCAAGGTGGACGGAATCGACGCCGCTCAGACGGCCATCAATCACCTGATCGGCTGATTTGCGAAATCAACCCCATGAACGACTGCGAAAACAATCCCATGCAATGCTCTGATGTATGGGCGCCAGGGGGCGCGAGTGCCGTTCGAGTGCGTTTGCGAAAACCAACCCCATGAATGAGCTGCTGGCGGTCTGAGCCGGCCGCGTGGTCGCGTGTGGCATTAACCCCATGCGATGCGCCATCGCAGAGCAGCCGCGAAAACCCGCACCAAGACGGTGCATCCGCTCAAATTACCCCCTAGCAGGCTCTGGCTGTCCCCTGTTTTGTCCCCTGTTTTGCTTGATGCAGGGCGAAAGCATTGGTTTTAATGGCATCGTGTACTACTCGCTGAATCCTTTCGGATTCTCGACCTCAAGACGGCAGCCCAGGCTGCCGTTTTTCATTTCCCGGCCATTCGCTTCATGACGCCGCCGTCGATTGGGCTTATCATGCAAGGGCACCCACCCCGTTTCCGACAATGAAGACACTTGCCTTCCTGATCCTGTTTTGCTGCGGGCTTGCCCAGGCGGCCACCATCTACAAGTATGTCGACGCCAACGGCAACGTCACCTACACCAATGTGCCCATCCGCGGGGCGCAGCCGATCACGCTCAACCCCATCTCCAGCTACCCGGGCCGCAAGGCCGGCAGCTCGGTCGGCAAGCCGGCCGCATCAGGCAGCTATCCCAGCGTCGACGCCGATACGCAAAAGCAGCGCGACAACGGCAGGCGCAAGATATTGGAAACCGAACTCGCCAATGAGCAGAAAGCCCTAGCGGCCGCGCAAAAAGCGCTGGCCGACGGCAAAGCCACCCGGCTGGGCGACGAGGCCCGCAATTACCAGAAGTACCTGGACCGGGTGAAAAAACTGCAGGATGAAGTCACCGACCGCGAGAAAAACGTCGCGGCGCTGAAGGACGAGCTGGGCCAGCCCTGACAAATGCACCATATTGGTGCAAAATAAGTCCAGCCTTGGCCTGCGCCGCTCGCTTCCCGCCGTCATTGCGGCCGTGCAAAGCTGGCGCGTTTATTGCTGTATCAGGCCAAGCCCTTCATTCTGGACAACCCGCGGATGCCGATGCCGACTCCCAGCTTTGCCGGACTGGAATTATTAGACACGCCGGTCCTGATCTGCGACGCCAACGCCTCGCTGCAATTCGTCAACCCCGCCTGCGAAAACCTGCTGGCGCTGGGCAGCCGGGAGCTGCTGCGCCATAGCCTGACCGAGCTGTTCCACCCCTGCCCCGCCCTGCGCCAGGCGCTGGACACCGCCCTGGGCCAGGGCGCCAGTTATATCGAACACGATCTGGAACTGAAGCCGCAGCACAATGACGCCGCCTTGCACGTCACGCTGTCCATCACCCCGGTCGATGTCGATGGCCAGCTGGCGCTGATCGAATTGCGCCCGCTGGACCAGCAACTGAAGATCGCCAACGAAGAAAGGCTGCTGCTGCAGCACCAGGCCAACCGTGAGCTGATCCGCAACCTGGCGCATGAAATCAAGAACCCGCTGGGCGGCATACGCGGCGCGGCGCAGTTGCTGGAACACGAACTGGCCGACCGGCCGGAGCTGAAGGAATACACCGAGGTCATCACCGAGGAGGCGCTGCGGCTGCAAACCCTGGTGGACCGGCTGCTGGCGCCGCATCGCAGCCATACCCGCAGCCAGATCAACATCCACGAGGTTCTGGAGCGGGTGCGCAGCATCGCCCTGGCCCAGCATCCGCACAGCCTGGCGGTGATCCGCGATTACGACACCAGCCTGCCCATGCTGTCAGCCGACAAGGAGCAGCTGATCCAGGTGGTGCTCAATATCGTCAACAACGCGGTGCAGGCGATGCGCGGCCAAGGGCAGATCACGCTGCGCACCCGGGTGGCGCGCCAGATCACGCTGGCCCGCAAGCGCCACCAGCTGGCGCTCAAGCTGCAAATCATAGACAACGGCCCCGGCATTCCGGACGAGATCAAGGATCACATCTTCTATCCCTTGGTCACCGGCCGCGCCGAGGGCACCGGCTTGGGGCTGACGCTGGCGCAAGCTTTCGTCCACCAGCACGGCGGCAGCATAGAGTTCGAATCCCGCCCCGGCCAGACCTGCTTCACCGTGCTGCTGCCCTTCCACCTGGAAAGCGGCGGCTGACAACGCAACCGAAACGATAATAAAGAACGCGAGGAGAACCATCATGGCCCAACCCGTCTGGATCATCGATGACGACAAGGCGATACGCTGGGTGCTGGAAAAGGCGATGACCCGCGCCGGCATCGGCTTTTCCAGCTTCGCCAGCGCCGACGACGCGCTGAACGCGCTGTACGACGACATTCCGCAAGCCATCATCTCCGACATCCGCATGCCTGGCACCGACGGCTTGAAGTTCCTGGCCAAGGTCAAGCAAGAGCACCCGCAGCTGCCGGTCATCATCATGACCGCCCACTCCGACCTGGACTCAGCCGTGTCGGCCTTCCAGGGCGGCGCCTTCGAATACCTGCCCAAGCCCTTCGACATCGATCAGGCGGTGCTGCTGATCGAACGCGCGCTGGCGGAAAACCAGCCGCAGGCCGAAGGCGGCGACAGTCTGGAAGCGATACCGGTGCTGCTGGGCCAGGCCCCGGCGATGCAGGACGTGTTCCGCGCCATCGGCCGGCTGGCGCAATCCAACGTCACCGTGCTGATCACTGGCGAATCCGGCACCGGCAAGGAGCGCGTGGCCGAGGCGCTGCACCGCCATTCGGTGCGCGCCGGCAAGCCTTTCATCGCGCTCAACACCGCCGCCATTCCCAAGGACCTGCTGGAATCGGAACTGTTCGGCCACGAGAAAGGTGCCTTCACCGGCGCGCTGGCCACCCGGCGCGGCCGTTTTGAAGAAGCCGAGGGCGGCACGCTGTTCCTGGATGAAATCGGCGACATGCCCACCGAGCTGCAAACCCGGCTGCTGCGCGTGCTGTCGGACGGCCAGTTCTACCGCGTCGGCGGCCATACGCCGATCAAGGCCAATGTGCGGGTGATCGCCGCCACCCATCAGAATCTGGAACAGCGGGTCCGCGACGGCCTGTTCCGCGAAGACTTGTTCCACCGCCTGAACGTGATCCGGCTGCGGCTGCCGCCGTTGCGGGAAAGGCGCGAGGACATCCCCTTGCTGGCCAAGCACTTCCTGGCCAAGAGCGCCTCCCAGCTGGGCGTGGAGCCCAAGCGGCTGTCCGAGGCGGCGATGTCGCTGATCCAGCGCAGCGCCTTCACCGGCAATGTGCGCGAACTGGAAAACCTGTGCCAATGGATTTGCGTGATGGCGCCGGGGCAGACGGTGGAAATCGCCGATCTGCCGCCGGAGCTGCGCGAGGGTCCGTCCATCCTGACTGCGGGCCTGGACGAGCTGGATTGGGAAATGCCCTTGATGGAAGAGATCAGCCGCCGCCTGCGCGCCGGCGAAACCGGCATCGCCGATGATCTGACACGCCGCTTTGAAAGCGCCTGCATCCGCTCCAGCCTGGCGCATACCGGCGGCCGCAAAGTGGAGGCCGCCCATCTGCTAGGCTGGGGCCGCAATACGCTGACGCGCAAAATTCAGGAATTGGGACTGGAGACCGGCGCGGCGCTCGACAATTATTAACCAATCAATTCTATATAAGACCGTTATTTTAATTAGATGCTGATAGAATGCGCGCCATTGCCGCCTTCTACCTGCCATCGATGCCGCGATTGTTGCTTGCGCTGGCTTGGCTGAGCCCCATGTCGGCGCTGGCCGCGCCTCCACTGAGAATCGCCGTCAGCGATGCGCTCACCAGCCCCTATGTGATTGAAGACCCCTCGCCCGACGCGCCTCCGCGCGGCCGGGCGATCGAGCTGGCGCGGCAGTCGCTGGCGCATTGCGGTCAAGCAGGCGATTTCCAACGGCTGCCCGGCGAGCGCATCGTGCAAAACTTGAGCCTGGGCCGGATAGACAGCGCGCTGCTGCTCTCCTACAAAGCCGAGCGCGCCGATCGGATGGCCTATCCCTTGCGCAAGGGCCAGGCCGACCCCGCCTACCGCATGGCCACCTTCGATTACGCCTTCTATGTGCGCAAGGATTCGCCGCTGCGCTGGGACGGCCATTATCTGAGCGGCCTGCAAACCGCGGTGGGCATCAACCAAGGCTGGTCCATAGGCCAGGACCTGCTGGCGCGGGGCCTGCCGGTGGAGGAAAGCCACGGCATCCCGGACAACTTCGCCAAACTGCAAGCCGGCCGCATCGACGCCTACGCGCTGCATCAGCTGGCGGGCGACCTGTATCTGCGCCACCACCCGGAATTGAAAATCCGCCGCCTGTCTCCGCCCTTGAAAGGCAAGACCTATTACTGGGTGTTCAGCCGCGACTTCGCCGCGCGCCATCCGGAAACCACCGCCTGTTTGTGGCGGCAGCTTCCCAAGCTTAGAGAACGCTACCTGCCGGAGCGCGCCTCCTCACCTTGACCAGGCCGCGTCGCGGGCCAATTCCTTATCCCAATCCAGCGCGCCATCCTCTGCCGGCGCATGGCCGTCTGCATGCCAGCCTTCGGGCGGAAACCACGCCACTTCAAACAGCAGGCCGTCCGGATCGTTGCCGTACACGCTCTTGTGCGCGCCGTGATCCTCCTCCATGCCCAATCGCCCCTGGCTGGCCAGCTCGTCGCGGATGCGCTTCAGCTCCAGCAGCGTATCCACCTCCCAGGCCAGATGGTAAAGCCCGGCCTTGGGCTGATGCGGATCCGGCGCCTCGCCGCGCGGGCTGAACGGCCCGGAACGCTGCTGGCCCAAATTGACGCTGAACAGCGCCAGATCGTGATCATTGTCCGAATGCGCGGCCTGGGCGAATACCGCCCGCTCCGACACCATGCCCTCCTTGGGCCGAAAACCCAGCACATCGCGGTAAAACGCCGCGCTCTCAGCCACATCGCTGACATACAGCACGGCATGGTTCAATCTCTTGATGCCCATCTTGATTCCTCTACGCAAACGCCGCGCTGGCGGCTCACGCCTCCAGGCAGCGGTTCAGATATCCTTCGCCCCAGCGTTTCGCTCGCGCTGGGGCCAGACTTAGCCAATGGTTGAAATGGATGCCCAGCAAGCGGTTGTTGCCGGCCTTGGCCGCCACAGCCTCCGCCAAGGCGGCGTAGACCGGATCGTCCGGCCGCAGATCGGCGGCGATGGCCTGGGAAAACGCGTCGCCGCGGCCATCCCATTCGCAGACCGCCGCCCGCCCCAGGCCATAACCCTGGGGCAAACCGGCCAGGAACAAGCGCTGCCGCTGCCGCTCGAAACCGCGACGATCGAAAATATAGCTGTCGATATGCCGCCAGCCGCCATCCAGGCGCAAGCGCGTCACCGCATGAAACAGCCGCTGCGGCAGACATAGCCACACCGGCAGCGGCACCGCGTGGCGCAACACCCGCTTGTCCAGCGCGACAAAACGCAGGGCCGCCTCGAAACCCGCCTCGCGCAGCAAGGCGCACAATAAATCGGCCTGAGCGTTGCAATGGCCGCGGCCCAAGGCCAAGGTGCGCAGCGGCGTCACCGTTTCGAATCCGCTGGTAAAGCCGAACTGGATGCGTTCGCGCACGAAATCATGCAGCGCGACGCAGTATTCGCGGTCGTCCACGGGCAAAGCCTGGCGGCGGACCTGCTCCAGCACATCCGCCAGCGTCGTGTGTTCCATTCCCCCTCCCATTCGCCGGAGGCGATATTCTGAATGAATACCGCCCCGCTGCGCCAGCCCCCTCAGCCAGTCAGCGCTGACAGGCCGGGCAAGGTGGCGAAGCTGCTGTCCCGCACCGTCTGCGCGAAATCCAGCATGTAGGCGCGCTCGGCATCGTCGACGCGTATCGCGGCATACAGCTCGCTGCGCAGGCCGGGATCGCCCACTTGGCGCGCCACCACATAGCCGCGCTCCAGATAAGGCTGCACCGTCCAATATGGCAGCGCCGCCACCCCGCGCCGGCTGGCCACCAGCTGGATGATGGCGATGGTCAACTCTGCGGTGCGCCGCGCCGGGTCCACCCCTGCCGGCTTCAGCACCTTGCGCAGCAGGTCCAGCATTTCGTCCGCCACCGGGTAATGGATCAGCGTTTCAGCGGCGAAGTCCTGCGCCTGCCACACCGGCTTGGCCGCCAAGGGGTGGTCGCGCGCGGCGATGGCCACCATCTCGTAAGCGAACAAGGGCAGGTGGACGACGCCGTCCTGCACTTCGGCCTCGGACACGATGGCCAGGTCGGCGCGGCCGCTGATCAGCAGCCCCACCGGATCGGCATGAAAACCCGATACGATGTCCAGCTCCACCGCCGGCCAATTTTGCCGGAAGGCGTCCATCGCCGGCATCAGCCAGTCGAAACAGGTATGGCATTCCACCGCCACCCGGATCTCGCCGGCCTCGCCCTGACGCAGCCTAGCCAGATCGCGCTCGGCCGCCGCCACCTTGGCCGTCAGCTCGCGGGCGAGCGACAACAGCCGCTCCCCCGCCGGCGTAAAGCGCAAGGGCTGGGTTTTGCGTTCGAACAGGGCCAGGCCATACCCGGCCTCCAGCTGCTTGAGCTGATGCGACAGCGCCGATTGCGTCAGGAACAAGCGTTGCGCCGCCTGCGACACGCTGCCGCTGTCAGCCAAGGCCAGCAGGCTTCTTAAATGCCGCAATTCCAAAGTCGACATCATCGATTTCATTCATGTTGAACGGCAAAATAATGAGTTTGAATCATACACCATGATGACGGATGCTTGTTCCATCCCGAACAGACAGGAATCTGCGACATGCCCCACCTCACCCACCTGCCTGGTTTTCCCCGTATCGGCGCCAAACGCGAGCTGCAAACGCTGCAAGAAAACTACTGGCAAGGCGAAATCGATGAAGCCGCGCTGCTGCAAGGCGCCAAAGAACTGCGCCAAAAGCATTGGCTGCTGCAAAAAGGCGCGGGCATAGACTTGAGCCCGGTCGGCGATTTTTCGCTGTACGACCACGTGCTGGATGCCCAGCTGCTAGTCGGCGCCGCGCCGGCCCGCTTCGGTTTTGACGCCGCCGCGCTGACCACCGCGCAGTATTTCGAGCTGGCGCGCGGCAACACGCGACAACCGGCGCTGGAGACGGCGCAATGGTTCGACACCGACTACCGCTATCTGGTGCCGGAGTGGCATGCCGGCACGGCTTTTGCGGCCCAGCCGCAACGGCTGCTGGCGCAGTGCAAAGAAGCGCAGGCGCTGGGCATCGCCGCCAAGCCGGTGTTGTTGGGCCCGCTCAGCCTGCTGCGGCTGGGCAAGGCCAAGGGCGAGGCCTTCGATGCGCTCGCGCTGCTGCCGGGCCTGGTCGCCGCCTATCGCGATCTACTGGCAGCGCTGCGCCAGGCCGGCGTGGCGTGGGCGCAGATAGATGACCCCATCCTGGCCCAGGACCTGGAGCCCGACTGGCTGGACGCCTTCGCGCCGACTTACGCTCAACTGGCCCAGGACGCGCCCAAATTGCTGCTGGCGAGCTATTTCGGCGACGTGTCCGGGCGCGCCGCGCTGCTGAAGGCGCTGCCGGTGGCCGGCCTGCACCTGGATCTGGTCCGCGCGCCGGTGCAGATCGCCGCCTTCCTGCCCGATTATCCGGCGGACAAGGTGCTTTCCGCCGGCGTCATCGACGGCCGCAATATCTGGCGCGCCGATCTGTCGGCCAGGCTTGCGCAATTGCAGACCTTGGCCAAACCGCTGGGCGATAGACTGTGGCTATCATCCAGCTGCTCGCTGCTGCACAGTCCTTTCGACGCCGCGGCGGAAACCGCGCTGGACCAGGATCTGAAAAACCGGCTCGCGTTCTCGGTGCAAAAGCTGAACGAGCTGCGCACGCTGAAGCGAGGTCTGGAACAGGGCCGCGACGCCGTCGCATGCGAACTTGCCGGCAGCGACTATGTCCATTCGCAGCGATGCCAGCAGGACGACGCAATCGATATCAGGGCATGGGGCGCAGACATTGCCGGCCCGGCAGGAGGCGAAGCCCGAGCGGATTGAGGGATGGCGAGGGCATTGGCGCGACACGCTGCCCACAGCGCAAAAAGAAGACGCCCCGGCAAGGCGGGGCGTCGGACTGGGATAAGGGGCGGGGTCTGGGCTCACGGTTCCAGCATCCCCGGCGTCAGCATCAGCTTTAGCCTGACCTGTTCATAACCATGGCGCTCTCTATGGTTCAGCCACCATACCGAGCCCTTCTTCACGCTCCACATCTGCTGCTGCTCCGCCAGCAAGCGCGCCGCCAGCCAGCCGATATAAGGCTGATGCCCCACCAGGACCACCGTCTTGTCGGCATGGGGCCAAGCCACCGCCTCCAGCACCTCTTCCACGGCCGCGCCGGGGTTCAACTCCGGCAGCACGGTGTAACTCTTGGCCAGATAGGCCGCCGTCTGCTGCGAGCGCTTGGCTTCCGAAGCCAGCAAAACATAATTGTCCGGCAGCCGGTCGCGCAGCCAGGACGCCATGCGGCTGGCGTGTTGCTGTCCGCGCCGGGTCAGCGCGCGTGCCAAATCATCCGCGCCGTCCTCGGCTTCGGCGTGGCGCCATAAAATCAAATCCATATCGTTCTCCTTGTTACGCTGCGGCGGATTGTCTTCACCTCAAAACCGCCGCGACCCCGCATGCTAACCGAGGCCAAGCGCGCGCACCAGCCATGGCAGCAGCATGGCGGTGAAAACGCCGTTCAGCCCCATCGCCAATCCGGCGAAAGCGCCGGCGGTTTCCGACAGATGGAACACCCGCGCCGTGCCTATGCCATGCGCGGTCACGCCGGTGGCCACGCCCAGCAGCATGTCGTCGTGCCAGCCGATCAGCCTGAACAAAGGCGGCGCCAGCACCGCGCCCAGAATGCCGGACACGATGACGAACATCGCCGCCAGCTCCGGCACGCCGCCCAGGCCGCCGGCCAGGCTCATGGCGATGGGCGTGGTCACCGCCCGGGTGGCCAGCGACACCAGCACCGGCTGCTCCAGGCCCAGCCACCAGCCCAAACCCGCCGCGCTGACCATGCCCGCCGCGCCGCCTATCCCGATGCTGAGCAGCAGGGGCAGCGCCGCCCGTTTCAGCCGGGCCAGATTGCCGTACAACGGCACCGCCAGCGCCACCGTGGCCGGTCCCAGCATCAATTGGATAAAACGCGCGCCATTCATGTATTGCGCATAGCTGCTGCCGCTGAGCCACAGCCACAGCAATACCAGCAGCACGCCGATCAACACCGGATTGGATAACGGATGGCCATGGCAGCGGCGATTGGCCGCCAAGGCGAGACGATAGGCCAGCAGCGTGACGAACACGCCGCTCAAGGGCGAATCCAGCACCGCTTTGACAATGGCAGGGTTCATTTATGCCTCCCGCGCAGCAGCAGCTTGAGCGCCAGGGCCGTGATCAGCAAGGTGGCGAGCGTGGAAGCCAGCAGGATCAGCGCCAACTGCCAGCCATGCGAGCGCAGCAGCGGCCCGTAGGCCATCAGCGCGCCGCCGGCCGGAATGAACAGCAGCGACATATGGCCGAGGAAGCGCGGCGTCTCGCGCTGCAAGGTGGCCGGCACCGAGCGGCGCAGCCACAGCGTGGCGAACAGCAGCAGCAAGCCCAGCACCGGCCCCGGCAAGGGCCAGCCCAACAGCCGCACCACAACCTCGCCCAGCAATTGATATCCCAGCAGCCACAACATCAGGTCCAGCATGCCATCCCCCGCCATCGCGCACCGCATCATGATAACGTCAAGACACCTTCGGCGATACGGCGCAGGCGACAAGCGCCGCCCGCTTTTGGCATAATGCGCGCCATGGTTAACAAAGCCCCCTGGCGCGCCGCGCCGCCCGATCTGCCCGCCTCCGTTCTGGACTGCCTGACCGAACCCGCCTCGCTGAGCTTGCGGCTGCAAGCCGGCGGCCACCGCTTCGCCGTCCAGGTGCTGGAGCAAGGCGCGAGCCAAACCCAGCCCGACGAAGCCGTCCTGCTGGGCCTGCCTGCCGGCGCGCCGGTGTATGCCCGCCATGTGGCGCTGACGCTGAACGACGTGCCGGTGGTGTACGCCCGCAGCGCCATCCATCGCGACTGCCCCGCCTGGCTGCCTGTGTTGGCGCGCGGCAGCCGCTCCCTGGGGCTGACCCTGTTTGGCGAGCTGCCTGAATTGCGCCGCGAGCCGCTGCTATACCAAATGCTGGCAAGCGGCCACCCGCTGGCCCGCTCCGCCGCCGCCATCGAGGCCGGCGCGGCGTATCCGGCGCGCCGTTGCCGCTTTCTGCTCAATGACGCCCCGCTATTGCTGACCGAACTGTTTTTGCCCGCGCTGAAGGATTTCCTGTGATTTCGCTCGCCACGCTCCGCGACCGCTACGACAACTACCAGCAGCTGATGCGCTGGGACAAGCCCATCGGCACCCTGCTGCTGCTATGGCCCACGCTGTGGGCGCTGTGGATGGCCACCGGCGGCAAGCCGCATCTGCCGGTCATCGCCATCTTCTGCCTGGGCACCTTCCTGATGCGCTCGGCCGGCTGCGTGATCAACGATTACGCCGACCGCGACTTCGACGCCCACGTAGACCGCACCAAGCAGCGTCCCTTCGCCCGCGGCGCGGTCAGCCAAAAGGAAGCGCTTCTGCTGGCGGCCTTCCTCGCCGTTCTGTCTTTCCTGCTGGTGCTGCCGCTGAACCTGCTGACCAAGCTGCTGAGCGTGCCGGCGCTGCTGGTAGCGGCCAGCTACCCCTTCACCAAGCGCTTTTTCCCGATGCCGCAAGCGGTGCTGGGCATTGCCTTCTCCTTCGGCATCCCCATGGGCTTCGCCGCCGAAACCGGGCAGGTCCCGCTGCTGGCCTGGGTCCTGCTGCTGGCCAATCTGTGCTGGGTGGTCGCCTACGACACCGCCTACGCCATCAGCGACAAGCCGGATGACCTGAAACTGGGCATCAAAACCTCGGCCATCACCATGGGCGACTACGATGTGGCCGGCGTGATGATCTGCCATGGCCTGTTTCTGGCCATGATGGCCGCCATCGGCGTCCACCTGGCGCTGGCCTGGCCCTACTACGCAGGACTGGCCATTGCCGTGGCGTTGATCGGCCTGCAATACCGCGACATCAAGAACCGCGATCGCGCGCTGTGCTTCAAGGCCTTTCTGGACAACAACCGCGTCGGCGCGGTGGTGTTCGCCGGCGTGGCGCTGAGCTATCTGGTGTAAACGGCTGCGCATGACATTTACAATAAATTACTCATTTTTCAGCGATTTTTCATGAACCTTCGCCGCCGACCCTGCTCTTAACAGGGTTGGGCTACCCCCGACCGCGCCCTGGCGCGCTTATACCAAAAAGTCACACAGGAAGGTGAACATCATGAAAAAACTGCTGACCGCTCTGATCGCTGCCGCTTTCGCCACTTCCGCCTTCGCTGCCCCGGCCGCTTCCGCTCCGGCCGCTGAAAAGAAGGTTGAACACAAGGCCGAGCACAAGAAGCAGCATCACAAGAAATCGCACAAGAAGCACGCTTCCGGCGCCGCGCATGAAAAGCAGAAGCACCACAAGGCCGCTTCCGCCGCCAAGTAAGCCGGCGCCAGCCAGCGAAAAAAAGCTCCCGTCCGGGAGCTTTTTTCATGCGGCCGCTATCAGCGGACGACCGAGAACGGCACCTGATAATGGCCAGCGCCGGACTTCAGCTCCAGCCGCCAGGCGCGGCTGCCGCTGACGCACATCGGCAAGGTGACCTTGGCTTTCCAGCCGTCGCCATCCTTGATGAAGGTGTAGCGGTTGAAACCCATGTCCATGTCCGGCATAGAAAAGTCAGCCGTTGGCGCCTCAAGCGCCTCCACGCCGTTCAGACGCACCTCGAACGGCTGCCCATGCGCCGGCGCGGAGACAAAGCTCAAACGGCCGCCGCCGGGCAAAACGCAAGCGGTCTTGACGATGTCGCAGGACAAGGTCTGCGCCGCCGGCGCTTTGGGCTTGTGCCGCAGATACCAGTAAATCAGGCCGAACTTGATGGCGCCGAACACCAGCAAAGCCACCGCGATGAGCAGCCACTTGCGCTGTTGCTTAGTCACCGCCAAGCCCCCCGCATCAGGGCCACGCCATGCGCGCCATGCTCTCGCGCCGTTTGCAGATCGGCCAGGCTCATGCCGCCCAGGGCGTAAACCGGCAGCGGCACCTCGCCCGCCAGCATGGCGGCGAAACCCGCCCAGCCCAGCGGCGCTTCGCCGGGATGGCTGGCGGTGGCGGCCACATGGCCAAGCAAAGCGTAATCCAGCCCCATTTCGCCTGCCTTGGCCAAATCGGCCGCCTGGTGAGCGGACGCGCCCACCCAGGCGAAATCGGGCCGCTCGCTCAAGGCATGCAGCCGCGCGCCGCTCAGGTGCACGCCATCCACCGACCAGCCGCTTAGCCAGGCCGGATCGGCGTTGACCACCAGCTTGCCGCCGTAGCCATGCACGATGGCTGCCGCGCGGGACACAAACTCCGCCAATTGTTCGCGGCTCATCGCCGGCTCGCGCACCTGCACCAGCGGGGGTTTCTTACTCGCCAAGGCCTCCAGCTGCGCCGCTTCGCCTATCTCGTGCGCGCAGCTGATCGCATAGACATCCGGCAGCTCCAGCGACTTGAGAATGGGAAAATTGGCAGGCAACATGGGCTCGACCGTATAGCTTCCCGGCTGCTGCCAGGCGAAAGCTTGCCCTTCGTGCGGCTGCGGCTCGCCCTCCCAGGCCCAGATGCGGAAAAAGCGCAAATGCACCGAGGCGTGCTCGTAATGGTGGGTTTTGGTCAGCCAGGGCGTGGCGGCTGTCAGCACGATGCCCATTTCCTCGGCGAATTCCCGCTGCAACGCCTGCCAGGGCGTCTCGCCCGGCTCCACCTTGCCGCCGGGAAACTCCCAGTAGCCGGCATAGGGTTTGCCCGCCGGGCGGCTGCCCAGCATGAATTCGCCATTCGGCCGCATCAAGGCGCCGGCCACCACTTCGATGATCTTGTCGCTCATGCCAATCTGTTTCGGTTTGCGCAGGCGGCAACCATATCAGTTTGCCGGCCGCGCAGCCAGCCTGGCGCTCAAGGCCTGGATGAAGCGCCGGCTTGCGAACAGGCTGGATAGCGGATCGCGCCGCCCAGCGCCGTGAAAAGTTGCAGGTATTGGCAGATGGGCGGCAAACCGACGGCTTTGCGCCGCTCGTCCAGCCTCGCCGGGTCCTGCAAAGGCTGGCTCACCGTCACGCCCTCATGCGCATCCACCTGAGTGCCGTATTTCTGCGGCTTGCCCTCTTGCAGCAGCATGCGGTCTTCGAACAAGGCCAGCACGGAAGCATCCAGATCGCCGCGACGCTGCGACTCCTGCAGCATGGGCCAATAACGGCGGCGATATTCGATATCTTTGGGATCCGTGCTGGCGTGCTGCAAGATCATGAACGCGGCATGCACCGCGGGCTTGTCGACATCCGGCGTCCTGGGCCAGCCGCAACGCGCCGTCACCTCATCCAACATGCGCTGGTTAGCCTGATCGGACGCCTCCTGCTCCTTCCACATTGCCTCAAGCTTGGCGGGATCCGGTTTGGCGCCTTTGGCGCGCGCCGCTTCCTCGTATCGCATCATCTCGGTGCGCTTGCCCTGATCCGTCGCCACCGTATCGCGCAGCTGCCGGCCTATGCCTTGCCAATCGCAGGCAGCCTGAGCGGAAAAAGGAATACTCAGCGTGATGATGAGCGCTAAACGCTTCATATGACTTAACTTTCGCCCAAACAAATATGACAACGAGCTTAACACAAGGTTTCATCGCATTTTGCCGTCACACTTGAGTAAAAACAGCGCGCCTGCCAGAAGTAAACCTCTCTGCCATATCAAAAACTCGAACTACTTCTTTTTCGCAAGCTTAGCCAGCCCCTCGCTGCCGGCCCATTGGCAGGCGAACTGCCAGGCCACCCGGCCGGAACGGCTGCCGCGCGACAAGCTCCACTGCAGCGCCGCGCGCTCCGCCTTGCCGCCGTATTTGATGCCGAAATGCCCAAGCCATGCTTTCACCGCCGCCAGATAGGCATCTTGATCGAAGGGATAGAACGACAGCCACAGGCCGAAGCGGTCGGATAGCGAGATTTTCTCTTCCACCGCTTCGCCGGGATGGATTTCGCCATCGTGGAGCCGGCCTTCGCGGTTTTCGCTCATCTGCTCGGGCAATAAATGGCGGCGATTGGAAGTGGCATACACCAGCAGATTGTCGCAGCGGCGCGAGAGGCCGCCATCCAAGGCGCTCTTCAAGGCTTTGTAGCCGGCGTCGCCTTGCTCGAAAGACAAATCGTCGCAATACAGGATGAAGCGCTCCTTGCGGCCGGCCAGCAACTCCACCAATTGCGGCAGGTCGGCCAGATGCTCGCGGTCTATCTCGATCAGCCGCAAGCCCTGCTGGCCGAACAAAGGCAGCAAGGCCTTCACCAGCGAGGACTTGCCGGTGCCGCGCGCGCCGGTCAACAAGGCATTATTGGCCGGCAAGCCGGCGACGAACTGGCGGGTATTGGCCAGCAGTTGATCGCGCTGCGCGTCCACGCAGGCCAGCTTGTCCATGTCCACCGCGTGCGGCTCGCGCACCGCCTACAGCCAGCCGGCCAAGCCCTGGCGATGCCAGCGGAAAGCCTGGGCGCTCCAGTCCGGCTCGCGCCGCGGCGGCGGCAGCATCGGTTCGATCCGGGCCAGCGCCGCCTCGGCGCGGCGCAAGAAATCCTGTAGGGCATCCATTTGACCTCTCCTTCCGCAGTTCTGTAGGGCGGGCAGGCGGAAGGCCTTGCCCGCATCATCGATAACAGCGGGGGCGAGACGCCTCCACCGCGGGCTTGCTCATAAAAAAAGCGCGGGCAAGGCCAGTGGCCTGCCCGCCCTACGCTTTACAAACAGCCGGAAAAGCTCAGTCGCGCAGCGAGATCACCGGCCAGCCGTGCTCTTCGGCATAGGCGCGCAGCTTGTCGTCGGCGTCCACCGCCACCGGATGGTCCACCAGCTTCATCAAGGGCAGGTCATTGTGCGAGTCGCTGTAGAAGAAGCTCTCGGCATAACTGTCCCAGCTCTCGCCGCGTTCGGCCAGCCACTGCTCGATGCGGGTGATCTTGCCTTCCTTGAAGCTCAGCACGCCGGTCGGACGGCCTGTGAAGTTTCCTGCGCCGTCTTCTTCCAACTCGATGGCAATCAGGTGCTCCACGCCCAGTTCGCGGGCGATCGGGCCGGTGATGAAGCGGTTGGTCGCAGTGATGATGACGATCTCGTCGCCCTCGGCGCGGTGGGCGGCCAGGCGCTCGCGCGCCTTGTTCGGGATCAGCGGCTTGATGTGGTTGGCCAGGTAATCCGCGTGCAGCTCGTCCAGCTCAGGGCGCGAGAAACGCGTCAGCGGCGCCAGGATGAACGCCAGATACTCGTTCATGTCCAGCGTGCCGTTCTGGTACTGGCTGTAGAAATAGGTGTTGCGCGCGTCGTATTCGGCGGCGTCCAGAATGCCGCGCTTGATCAGAAAGCGCGGCCATTCGAAGTCGGAGTCGCCGGCGATCAGGGTGTGGTCGAGGTCGAACAGGGCGAGCCTGCGTTTGGCGGTGGATGTGCTCATGATTCCGAGGGGGCGGTTTGCAAAATGTTTTTCACCAGCGGCACGGTGATCGGGCGCCGCAGCGCCAGCGAATAGCGGTCCAGCATGTCTATCATGCTGATCAGGCTGGACAGGTCTCGCCGCCAGTGCGTCAGCAGGTAGCGGTACACATCGTCGGGAATCGACAGCTGGCGGTTGGCGGCGTGGCTGCGCAAGGCGGCCAGCTTGTCGTCGTCGGACAAGGCTTTCACCTCCAGCACCAGGCCCCAGCCCAGGCGGGTGCGCAAGTCGTCGCGCACCGACAGGGCCACCGGCGGCTTGCGGCCGGCCATCAGCAGCCTTCCCTCGCCGCCCTCCTTCAGGGAGTTGTAGAAGGAGAACAGCATGATCTGGTCGTCCGGCGCCAGGTCGTCCACGTGATCGACCGCGATGAAGCTGGCTTCGCGCGCGAAGTCCGGCAGATGGCCGTCCTTGCCGTCCAGGTAGATGGCGGCGCGCCCCAAGCGCTCGGCGTGGGCGATCCACGCCTGCAGCAGGTGCGTTTTGCCGCAGCCGGGCTCGCCCCATAGATAAATGAAGCGTTCGCCTTCGGTGGCGGTCAGGGCGGTGATCACCTCGCGATTGCGCTCGGCCAGGAAATTATCGAAGGCCGGCAGCGGCGTAGGCGTGAGATCGAGTACGAGCTGGTCCAAGTTTACGGTGCTGCGCTGTGTTCTGACATCAATATCCCGATTTTACGCCGATACGAGGCGATGATGAAACCGCCTTTTTTCCCAACAATATTCATGACTTTGGAATTGTCGGATTTCCATTGCCGCAAGCCGTCCGATTCCGCAGCCTTTTTGCCATTTTTCAGTTAAAATACAGTGCTTTCGCACCGGCGAAAGCTTGATGTAAAAATATTTCAAGTTTGCAGAAAGCGAGAATATCTTGAACACCACGTCCCTCAGTTACCGTGATGCCGGCGTAGACATCGACGCCGGCGACGCGCTGGTCGAAAACATCAAGCCTTATGCCAAGCGCACCATGCGCCCGGAAGTGCTCGGCGGCATAGGCGGTTTCGGCGCACTGGTGGAAATCTCCAAGAAGTACCAGGAGCCGGTGCTGGTTTCCGGCACCGACGGAGTGGGCACCAAGCTCAAGCTGGCTTTCGACTGGAACCGCCACGACACCGTGGGCATCGACCTGGTCGCCATGAGCGTCAACGACATCCTGGTGCAAGGCGCCGAGCCGCTGTTTTTCCTCGACTACTTCGCCTGCGGCAAGCTGGACGTGGCGCAGGCCACCGAGGTGATCAAGGGCATCGCAGCCGGCTGCGAACAAGCCGGCTGCGCGCTGACAGGCGGCGAAACCGCCGAAATGCCGGGCATGTATGTGCCGGGCGAATACGACCTGGCGGGCTTCGCCGTCGGCGTGGTGGAGAAGAGCAAGGTCATCAGCGGCCGCGGCATCGTCCCCGGCGACGTCGTGCTGGGCCTGGGCTCCAACGGCGCGCACTCCAACGGCTACAGCCTGGTGCGCAAGATCATCGAACGCGCCCAGCCGGATCTGGACGCGCCGTTCGAAGGCGACAAATCGCTGCGCGACGCCGTCATCGCCCCGACCCGCATTTATGTGAAGCCGCTGCTCAAGCTGATCGAAACGCTGCCGGTCAAGGGCATGGCCCACATCACCGGCGGCGGCATCACCGAGAACACGCCGCGCGTGCTGCCGGAAGGCACGGTGGCGCAGATCGACGCTTCCAGCTGGCCGCTGCCCAAGCTGTTCCAATGGCTGCAGCGCGAAGGCAATGTGGACATCCAGGAGATGTACCGCACCTTCAACTGCGGCATCGGCATGGTGGTGGTGGTGGCGCCGGAGCACGCTGAACAAGCGGCCGAACTGCTGCGCGAAGCCGGCGAAGCGGTGTACCGCATCGGCCAGGTGCGCGCCCGCGTCGGCGACGAGCACCAGACCCAGATCGCCTGAGGCTGAGCCGCAGCAAGCTGAACGCGCCGCTGGCCCCGCCGGCGGCGCTTGTTTTTTGGCGCATGCCAAAGCGAATATCGATAAACATCGGCATATGAAAAACATCGTCATCCTGATTTCCGGCCGCGGCTCCAATATGCAGGCCATCGTGAACGCCGCCATTCCCGGCGCGCGCGTCGCCGCGGTGATCGCCAACCGCCCGGACGCAGCCGGCCTCGCCTGGGCGGCCGAACGCGGCATCGCCGCCGTGGCGCTGGACCACAAGGCCTATGCCAGCCGCGAGGCTTTCGACGCCGCGCTGGCCGAAGCCATAGAAGCGCATCAGCCCGACCTGGTGGTGCTGGCCGGCTTCATGCGCATCCTCACCCCCGGCTTCACCCGCCGCTACGAGGGCCGCATGCTCAACATCCACCCCTCGCTGCTGCCGGCCTTCCCCGGCCTGCATACCCATGAGCGCGCGCTGGAAATGGGCTGCAAATTGGCCGGATGCACGGTACACTTCGTCACTGCCGAGCTGGACCACGGCCCCATCGTCGCCCAAGGCGTAGTCAACGTGTTGGACGACGATACCCCGGACAGCCTGGCCGAACGCGTGCTGAAGCTGGAACATCAGCTTTATCCCGAAGCGGTGCGCCGCTTCGCCGCCGGCGAAATCGCCATTGTGGACGGCAAGGTGGCCAGCGGCCCCGATGCCGCCCGCGCCCTGCTGTCTCCCGCGCCATCCAACAAGGTTTAAATGTCTCGACGCCGTCTGCTGTTGATCACGCTGTTTCTGTCGCTAGCCCTGCACCTCGCGCTGCTGGGCTCCGACGTGCTGCCTGAAATCAGCCTGCAGCCGGCCGAAGAACCCAAGCTGGAAAAGATCGACGTCAAGATGCAGGCCTTGAAGCTGGACGAGCCGGCGCATAAAGCGCCGCCGGCCAGCGCCGGCGTCAACCTGGTGCCGGTGTCCGAAACCCAGGCCAAGCCGACGGCCAAACCTAAGCCCAAGCGCAAGGCCGCCGCCTCGCAGCCGGCGGAGGAAAAACAAGCCGCCTCCGCCCCTGTGGAAGAAACCGCGGCCCAGCCAGCCAAGGCCAGTTCCGAGCCGGCGGCGGAAATCGCTTCGGCCCCGGCACAAGCGATGCGCCGCCATCCGGAAGCCAGCGCGCCGGCGCCGCAAGCGCCCGCCGACCATGAGGCGGACAAAGGCTTTGTCCACCCGGACGCCGCGCTGAGCAGCTTCCCGGCCACGGCGAAAATCCGTTACCAGGGCTACTGGAACAGCGCCATGGTGGGCTTCGGCGATCTGAATTGGCAGCGCGAGGCTGGGCAGTACCGGCTGGATATTTCAGTCAATCCTTTCATCGGCCCCAAGCTGCGCTATCTTTCACAAGGTCAGATAGACAAAAGCGGCCTGAAGCCGGACAGCCTGGAATCGTTCCGCGGCGGCGATCTGAAAGAGGAAGCCCGCTTCGACTACGCCGCCGGGCTGCTGCGTTACGGCGGCGGCGCCAGCAAACAAGAGCCGCTGAAGCCGGGCGCGCAAGACGCGTTCAGCCTGGCCTTCCAGCTGGCGCTGAAAGGCGGCGATCTGGGCCGCGCGCCGGTGCAGATCACCACGGCCAAAAAGATTTACCAATACCCGATGGCGCCCGCGGGCGCTTTCGATTACGACACCGGCGACGGCAAAATGCGCGTCATCGTGTTCAGAGCGGAAGGCGACGGCGACGTCACCGAGTTCTGGCTGGCGCCGGATTTCGCCAATCTGCCGGTGCGCATCCTGCGCGCCGACAAGGACAAGCGGATCGAACTGAAAGCGATCCGCGTGGAAGTAAACGGCAAGCGGCAGTGGGAACTGCCGCCGCAACCGACGATACGGAACAAGAATGCACATTAGCCATAGCCAACTGAAACACCTGGAAACCGTCATCGGCCAGATGACCCGCTTCGACCGCCCCGCCGACGCGGTGCTGTCGGCCTATTTCCGCGAGCACAACAAACTGGGCAGCGCCGACCGCCACCTGATCGCCGAAACCGCTTTCGGCGCGCTGCGCCGGCTGATCCAGCTGCGTGCCCTGATCGCGCCGGACAAGGCCACGCCGCGCCGCCTGGCGCTGGTGGCGCTGATGAAGTTCAACAAAATGAACGTCAAAGAGCTGTCCGATTCCACCAGCGCCGGCGAGCGCGAGTGGCTGGGCACCATCAAGGGCAAGTCGCTGGAAGACAGCCTGGAAATCCGTGCCGAGCTGCCGCAATGGGTGATCGAGCGCCTGGGCGAGCAAGCGCCGGCAGAGGTGGAAGCGCTGGGCCAGGGCCTGATGTCGATGGCGCCGCTGGACCTGCGCGTCAACACGCTGAAGATGAAGCGCGAAGAGCTGCTGGACCGCCTCAACGCCGAAGGCATCGCCTGCTCGCCGACGCCTTACTCGCCGATCGGCATCCGCCTGAAAGACAAGCCGGCGCTGTCCCGCCACGAGCTGTTCAAGGCCGGCGTCTTTGAAGTGCAAGACGAAGGCAGCCAGTTGCTCGGCCTGATCACCGGCGCCCGCCGCGGCGAAATGGTGGTGGACTTCTGCGCCGGCGCCGGCGGCAAAACGCTGCTGTTGGGCGCGATGATGTCATCCAGCGGCCGCCTGTATGCGTTTGATGTATCTGAAAAGCGCCTCGCCAACTTCAAGCCGCGCCAAGCCCGCTCCGGCCTGTCCAATGTGCACCCGCAATTGCTGGCGCACGAGAACGACGCCAAAGTGAAACGCCTGGCTGGCAAGGCCGACCGCGTGCTGGTGGACGCGCCCTGCTCCGGCCTGGGCACGCTGCGCCGCAACCCGGACCTGAAATTCCGCCAAAGCCCGGACAGCGTGGCCGAGCTGAACGCCAAGCAAGCCTCCATCCTCGCCTCCGCCTCGCGGCTGGTGAAGAGCGGCGGCCGTCTGGTGTACGCCACCTGCAGCCTGCTGCCGCAGGAAAATCAGGCCATCGTCCAGGCTTTCCTGGCCGAGCACGCCGATTTCCGCCTGGTGAAGATGGATGAGGTGCTGGCCGAGCAGAAGATTCCGCTGCAGTGCGGCGACTATCTGGAGATGAAACCGCATCTGCACAACACCGACGGCTTCTTCGCCGCCGTGCTGGAACGCAGCGCCGGCTAATCCAGACAGCATCAGCGCAGCGGCCCGTTCGCCATCGGCGACGGGCCGCGCTCGCATTCCGCGGTCATTTTCTGTATATTAGCAGTAATTAATACAAAGCTCCGATGGAGCCGTGACCCGGAAAGCTCGCGCCGATGCAGGACTATCTCCCCTTCCACGCCAAGCGGCTGCGCATGCAGCGCCAACTCCGCTATTTCTACCTTTCGGCCGCGCAATGGCGACGGCAGGTGCCGGTGTGGATCGCGGCCATCCTGATCGGCCTGGTGGCTTATGTGTTCGCGCTGGGCAGCCATTGGTCGCATGACCTGTTTTTCAAGGCCTATGACGCCTCGCCCTACTGGAGCCTGCTGATCACCCCGGCCGGCCTCGCGCTGGCGATCTGGATCATGCAGCGCTTCTTCCCCGGCTCCGCCGGCGGCGGCATTCCGCAATCCATCGCCGCGCTGGAGCCGGGCATGGAAAAACTGCGCGAATACTGCTTCACCCTGCGCGCAGCCGTCGGCAAGATCGTGCTGACGCTGATAGGCATCGGCTCCGGCGCCACCTTCGGCTATGAAGGCCCCATCGTCCAGGTAGGCGCGGCGATCAAATACTCGCTCAACCGCAAGGCCGCCCAGCGGCACGAGGGCGCGGCGCGCAGCTTCATCCTGGCAGGCGCGGCCGCCGGCGTGGCCGCGGCCTTCAACGCGCCGCTAGCCGGCATCATGTTCGCCATCGAAGAAATGGGCCGCATCTTCGACATGCGCGCCGGCTCCACCATTCTGCTGTCAGTCATCGTCGCCGGTCTCACCACTTTCGCCATCAACGGCAACTACAGCTATTTCGGCGTGGTGCATGTGGCGATGGAGAGCAAGCAAGCCTGGCTGGCGGTGCCCTTGTGCGGCGTCATCGGCGGCATCATCGGCGGCCTGGCCTGCCGCTTGATGCTCAGGCTGTCCAAGCGGCTGCCCGGCCCGCTGCACGGCTGGCGCGGCCGCTACCCGATACGCTTCGCCGCCGGCTGCGGCCTGGCGCTGGCGGTGATAGGCATCCTCGGCGACGGCAGCACTTTCGGCACCGGCTATTTCCGCGCCCGCGACATCATCGAAGGCCATGGCGCCGGCTTGCAGGATTACGGCGTGCTCAAGCTGATCACCATGTTCATCAGCCACATCAGCGCGGTGCCCGGCGGCATGTTCGCGCCCTCGCTGGCAGTGGGCGCCGGCTTCGGCCTCAATATGTCCCAGCTGCTGCCCTTTTTGCCGCAGGCCATGGTGGTGCTGCTGGGCATGGTGGGTTTCTTCGCCGGCATGACGCGCGCGCCTATGACCGGCTTCGTCATCGTGATGGAAATGACCGATTCGTCGGCGATGCTGATTCCGCTGATGGCCACCGCGCTGCTGGCCGCCTCGGTGTCGCGGCTGGTAACGCGCCGCGCCTTGTATGAGGGCCAGGTCAAACTGTTTTTGCCGCAATGGCGCGCCAGGATGGAGCAAATTGACCAGTCAACTAGCCGCACGTAAAATAACCTATTGAAAACATCGGGTATTCGCGGCGGGCTGACCGCCGGCCCAACCATAGGATTGCAAGACATGTCGATTCAGCAAGATCTCCAGCAAACCGTCACCGAAAATCCGGTTGTGCTGTTCATGAAGGGCTCCGCCCAGTTCCCGCAGTGCGGCTTCTCCTCCCGCGCGGTGCAAATCCTGAAAGCCTGCGGCGTGGAAAACTTCCTGACCGTGGACGTGCTGCGCGATCCGGACATCCGCCAGGGCATCAAGGATTTCTCCAACTGGCCGACCATTCCGCAGCTGTACGTGAAGGGCGAGTTCGTCGGCGGTTCGGACATCATGTACGAGATGTTCCAGAACGGCGAACTGCAGGATCTGCTGAAAGACCTGTAAGCACCCCAAGCCCAGCCCAGCGCTGGGCTTTTTGCCGCAGAAGCGACAGCCCAAATGGCCAAGCCAGCGGCATTTTTGTCCACATGGAGATTTTCGTGGTGGATTTTGCACGCCGGGACGCGTTAGAATACCGCCCCATACCGCCCATCGGCAGCCTTGCGGCTGCCGCTGTCATATGTAGATGAAAGCTGTTTGCCGCCCCCGGCAAGCAGCTTTTTGCCAAGGTAGGGAGCCGAAATTGAACATCACCATCGTTGATCACCCGCTGGTACAGCACAAACTGGGCCTGTTGCGCGAAGCCGACACCAGCACCATGAAGTTCCGCCAGTTGACTCAGGAGCTGGCGCGCCTGCTCGCCTACGAAGCCACCCGCGATTTCGAACTGGAAAGCGTCACCATCGATGGCTGGTGCGGCAAGATCGACGTCAAGCAGATCAAGGGCAAGAAAGTCACCGTCGTTCCCATTCTGCGCGCCGGCATCGGCATGCTGGACGGCGTGTTGGATCTGGTGCCGTCGGCCAAGATCAGCGTGGTGGGCCTGGCCCGCAACGAGGAAACGCTGGAGCCGGTGTCCTACTTTGAAAAATTCGTCGGCAACCTGGACGAGCGCATCGCCATCATCATCGACCCGATGCTGGCCACCGGCGGCTCGCTGGTCGCCACCATCGACCTGCTCAAGCGCAATGGCTGCAAAACCATCAAGGCCGTGGTGATGGTGGCCGCGCCGGAAGGCGTGAAGATCGTCAATGACGCCCACCCGGACGTGCAGATCTACGCCGCTTCGCTGGACAGCCATCTGAACGAGCACGGCTACATCATCCCCGGCCTCGGCGACGCCGGCGACAAAATCTTCGGCACCAAGCAGGCCTAAGCGCCATGCATCCCGATCAGCCGCCCGTTGCTTACGCAGCCGGCGGCTTTTTTGCAAACCAAGGATAGCCCCATGCTGATACGCAAGGCCGACGAGCAAGACCTGGACGCCGTCTGCAGGCTGGCGGCGCAGATCAACCGCCAGCATCACTTGGCCATGCCGGAACTGTTCCGCGGCGATGTGGACGCCGAAGCCGAGCTCGCGTTCTGGCGCGACAGGATGGAGGGCGAGGATCGCGTGATGCTGCTGGCGGAGCGGGAAGGCCAGATACTGGCGTTTGCCACGCTGACGCTGCAGATGCCGCCGCCCATGCCATTCTTGCAAGCCAGGCGCATTTGCCGTCTCGGCACCATCGTGGTGGACGAGGCTCATCAACGCCAGGGCCTAGGTTCGCGGCTGATATCGGCCGCTGAAGACTGGGGCCGTCAGCAGCATGCCGACGAGCTGAGGCTGGAAGTCATGGATTTCAACCAGGGCGCCCATGCCCTGTACCTCCGCCAAGGCCTGACCCCTCAATCGCAGATCATGAGCAAACCGCTGACAGGAGACGCGCAGTGATGGACCGTTACGCCGCGATAGACGCCGACTTTCTCATCCGCTTTCCCGGCGGTTTCCAGGATCCGGATTGGCAGGCTTTGGCGCGCAAACACAAAAGCTACGCCAAAGCCGAGGCGCTGTGCCAGAGCGAGCTGACCCGCGACAAGCTGGATGCCGCCCTCGCCAGCGGCAAGCTGGCCGATACCACCCACGCCTGCCGCCAGATCATCTCGCTGGCTACCACGGTCAGCACCTTCGAGAAAATCGCCTTCCGCAACTACATGGACAACCGCGACCTGAACCTGCCCTTCGTGCAGGCGCTGCGCGATGTCTTGCACGATTTTGGTCCGGACAGCTTCGCCGCCTATGTGGACACGCTGGCGATGGCGCGGATGGATCCCAAGGCCAATGCGGCCAAATGGCCCATCGTCAGCTGCTTCCTGGCCTGCTTCGATCCGCAGGCCCATGTCTGCATCAAGCCGACAACGGTGAAAAAGGTGGCGGCGCGGCTGGGCGTGGAGCTGCATTACCAATCCCGGCCCAACTACGAATGCTACCGCGCGGTGCAGGACATGGTGCTGGACTTCCGCCGCCACAGCAGCGTGGCGGCCGACGTGGACAATGTGCTGGCGCAGGCAGTGATGTATTGCACGGTGTAGCAGCCCCTCGCTCCGCCGCAAGGGGAGAAAGGCGTTAAGGAGTCATCCGGGACGTTGATGATGAACGATATGGTTCCGCGGCTGCGGCGCATGGCGCCAACCCGCGCAACAAGCGTCTACCGCCACCAGTATGTCGGATGACATACGCGACACACTGACTCTGACGGTGGCGCATTGCTCGGCGCAGCCCCCTCTCCCCAACCCTTCTCCCACGAGGGGAGAGGGGCTTTGAGGCGGAAGCAGAAGCAGAAGCAGAAGCAGAAGAAGCAGAAGCAGAAGCAGAAGCAGAAGCAGAAGCAGAAGCAGAAGCAGAAGCAGAAGCAGAAGCAGAAGCAGAAGCAGAAGCAGAAGCAGAAGCAGAAGCAGAAGCAGAAGCAGAAGCAGAAGCAGAAAGGATAAGGGCGCCGCAGGGCGCCAGGCAAGCGCTTCCATGCGATTCATCCCCCCCCTCTCCCCCGGGAGAGGGGCCGGGGGAGAGGGGATACGCCAGCCGCCCCGCCGCGATGTCGCGCTCAAAATCTGCGAAACAGTTTGAAATAGAATCACCACAAGGAAACAACCATCATGATGCAACAACTGAAGCTGGCGGTGTCCGGCGCCCAGATCCTGTTCGTCGCCTTCGGCGCGCTGGTGCTGGTGCCGCTGCTCACTGGCCTGAACCCGGCGATGGCGCTGCTGGGCGCCGGCATCGGCACCCTGCTGTTCCAGATCTGCACCGGCCGCCAGGTGCCGATCTTCCTCGGCTCGTCCTTCGCCTTCATCGGCCCCATCATCTATTCCATCCACACCTGGGGCCAGGGCGCGACCATGTTCGGCCTATTCGCCGCCGGCTTCATGTATTTCGTGTTCGCCGCCATCGTGCGCTGGCGCGGCATGGAGTTGGTGAACAAGCTGCTGCCGCCGGTTGTGATCGGCCCGGTGATCATGATCATCGGCCTGTCGGTCGCCACCGCCGCCTCCGGCATGGCCATGGGCCAGGCTGGCGGCAAGCAGGTGCTGCCCTATGAGACCTCGCTGATCCTGGCGGCGATTTCGCTGGCCACCACCATCATCGTTTCCATCTACGCCCGCGGCATGTTCAAGCTGGTGCCGATTCTGGCCGGCGTCATCGTCGGCTATGTCGCCGCAGCCTTCCTGGGCGTGGTGGATTTCGCCAAGCTGGCCGCCGCGCCGTGGTTCGCCGCGCCCGCTTTCCATAGCCCGGAAATCAACTGGGCCGCGGCCGCTTTCATGCTGCCGGTGGCCATCGCCCCGGCCATCGAGCACATCGGCGGCGTGATGGCGATAGGCGGCGTAACCGGCAAGGATTACACCAAAACGCCGGGCCTGCACCGCACGCTGGCCGGCGACGGCCTGGGCGTGTGCGTGGCCGGCCTGATCGGCGGCCCGCCGGTGACCACTTACGCCGAAGTGACCGGCGCGGTGATGATCACCCGCAACTTCAATCCGGTGACGATGACCTGGGCGGCGGCGTTCGCCATCTGCATGGCCTTCTTCGGCAAATTCAACGCGCTGCTGCAATCGATCCCGATGCCGGTGATGGGCGGCATCATGGTGCTGTTGTTCGGCACCATCGCCTCCATCGGCCTGAAAACGCTGATCGAGGCCAAGGTGGATCTGATGCTGCCGCGCAATCTGGTGATCATCTCGGTGGTGCTGACCGCCGGCATCGGCGGCCTGACGCTGAAGCTGGGCGATTTCGCGCTGTCCGGCGTGGGCCTGTGCTCCTTGCTGGCCATCATCCTGAACCTGATCCTGCCGCGCCATGCCGGCGGCCATGAAGGCATAGTCGAAGGCCAGGACATCTAAACCGCAGGCGGGTTGATTTTCAAAATCATTTACAATGTCTCCCTGTCAACCCGCCTGACACGTCCTACACTGTCTATCAGCGCCATGCCTCCCGGCGCGGCGCCGATCGACCGGAGCCAAACTGCTGCCCAACCCAGCTTCATCTGCCCACAGCGGCTTGACGCGGCCTATTTCCAGACTTGCGATAAGGAAAAAGCCATGTTGAAACCCATCATTGCCAGCACACTCATTCTGCTCTTCCTCTCCGCCGCGGCCAGCGCCGGCAGCGACGGCCTGACCAATATGTGGGCGATGCGGGGAAGAATGAACGCCCAACTGCATCAACAAGCCGCGCCCATGGTGCCGCAAGTCAATTCCATGCCCTCCATGTAGCGGATCGGACCGCGCGCCTGCGGCCCATCGCGGCGGACGCGCGGCTAAACCGTCAGTTCTCCCTCCGCCACCGCCCGTTCCAGACGCTGGATGAACCACTGCAAGGCGCGCCCCGGCTGCTCCTGCTTCCAGGCAAAACACATGGGCGGAAAACTGCCACCCTCTTCCTCTTCCTTCGCCACCAGTTCGCCGCTTTCCAGATAAGGCCGCACTATCGCCCGCGGCAGATGGCCGCTGCCCAGACCCGCCAGAATCGCTTGCAGTTTGGCGCGGCTGCTGTGCACAGTCAGCACCTGCTGGCCTTCCAGCAAGCCGCCGGTGCGCGCCGGCAAACGTCTGGAAGTATCCCCCACCGCCACCGCGCGATAGCGGCGCAGCACATGCGGCGGCACCGGCTCCGCCGCCTGAGACAATGGATGGCGCGGCGAGGTGACCAGCACGAAATGGTAGTCGCCGATATTGCGAGTGAAATAATCGCCCGGCGGCGGCTGATTGGGCGCGCCTATCACCAGATCGGCTCGGTCGTCATACAAAGCGTCCCAGATGCCGCCAAAGCTCTCGCGGATGAAATACAAGCGCGTCGCCGATTCGGTCTGATCAAAGTCGGCGATGCAGGGCAGCAGCTGCTCGAAGTCGATCAAGTCCCCCACCACGATGCGCAGCGTGTCCTCCCAACCTTGCGCCTGCTTGCTGACGCGCAGCTCCAACTGACGGGCCGCGTCCAGCAAATGGCGCCCGTCTTTCAGCAAGCGCTCGCCGGCCGGCGTAAGCCGGGCCCTGTGGCCGCTGCGGTCGAAAATCGCCACGCCCAGCCCCTGCTCCAGCTTCTGGATGGTATAGGTCAGCGCCGAAGGCACTTTGTACAACGCCTCCGCCGCCGCGGCGAAACTGCCGTGCTGATCGATGGCGTCCAGCGCCTGCAATGCCTCCAGCGTCAGCTTCACGCTCACTCCTTATTCAATTTTATTGAATGAATTGCTCGTATCTTTCCGATTTTATCGCCAAAGTAATCGAAATAGAATGCATTCCATCAACAGCGCAGTGCATCAAGACAAATGAATATCAACATTTTTGATGCCTGCCCACACACCGAAAGGAAGTTTGAAATGCTGAAGAAGACCACCATCGCCGCCCTGTTCCTGAGCCTGGTATCCGCCGCCGCCCTGGCCGGCAGCGACGGCTACGACAATATGAAGTCCATGCGCGACCGCATGAACGCCCAGCTGCAAACCCAATCGGCGCCGGCGCAGAAGTAATCGCCTCCGGCCAATGAAAAGCCGCGCGCTCCAGCAGGAACGCGCGGCTTTTTCATTGCCTGCCAGCGCCCAATGCCGGGGGCCTAGCCAGCCTAAGGCAGCGCAGAACAACTCAAGCTTAAACTGCTCTCACCCTCGCCATGATCAACTCATCGCAATACGCGCCATCGCGAAACGACGCCGCCCGCAAGCGCGCCTCTTCGACAAAACCGAACTTGCGGTAAAGCGCGATGGCGCGATGGTTGTCGGCATAAACCTTCAGGACAATCCTCCGCAAACCCATCCAGCTGTCTGCCACGTCCATCAGCTCCGCCACCAGCCGGCTGCCGATGCCGCGCCCCTGCCAATCCGGATGCACGATGATGGACAGCTCAGCCTGATTCCAATGTGAAGACTTGGCGGCAAGGCCCAATCCGGCGCGTCCCAGCACTTGGCCGCTCGCCGATTCGTAAATCAGGTGGCAGTCGTCGGCTTGCAACAACTTGGGCAAATTGTCCCGCAGCCTTGCCAGGGAGGGATAGGGCAATAGCAAGGTGTCGCGATACACGCTCTCATCGGCGATGATGGCATGCAGCGCGGCCGCATCGCCCAGCGCCAAATGGCGGATGCGGCCCGCTATCATGCCCCCACCCTCCGCGCCATGATCAGGCTGTCCCAATACTCGCCGTTGCGCAGAGAATGGGCGCGCAGCCTGGCCTCGGTCTCGAAACCGAACTTGCGGTAGAGCGCGATGGCGGCGGCGTTGTCCGGATACACGCCCAACTCGATGCGCTGCAGCCCCATCCAGTTGTCCGCCAGATCCAGCAGCGCCGCCATCAAGGCGGTGCCGACGCCCTGGCCGCGGCATTCGCGTTTCACCGTGATGCCCAGGCCCGCGCCATGCTGCCGGCGCGCGCCTTCGAAACGCCACAAGCCGGCATGGCCCAACAGCTCGCCAGCGCGGGATTCGCATACCAGCTGGCACCGGCCATGGCCTTGCCGGCGTTGCGTTTCCCCTGTCCAGAAATGCAAGGACGCGTAGGGCAGCTGCAAAGTGTTGCCGTAGCTGAGTGGGTCGGCCATCAGCTCGCGCAGCTCCGCCGCATCGGCAAGCTCGGCATGCCGGGTCAGATAGCCGCTCATGCCAGCCCCTCCTTCAGCCGCGCCATCGCCAAAGCGTCGTGATAAGCGCCGTCGCGCAAGGCATAGCCGCGGAGCCGGCCCTCCATCTCAAAACCAAACTTGCGATACAGCGCGATGGCGGCGGCATTGTCCGGATACACCCACAGCTCGATCCGCAGCAGACCCATCCAGTTATCGGCCGTATCCAGCAGCGCCGCCATCAAGGCGGTGCCGACGCCCTGGCCCCGATATCCGCGCTGCACCGTGATGGCCAGGGCCGCGCCATGCCGCTTGCGCGCCCCCTCGAAACGCCATAAACCGGCGCTGCCCAACAGCTCGCCTGCGCGGGTTTCGCACACCAATTGACAGCTATCGTCGCTAGGCTGGCGCTGCGCCTCTTTCTCCCAATGCCGCAACGATGGATAGGGCAGCTGCAAGGTATTGCCGTAGCTGAGCGGGTCGGCCATCAGCTCGCGCAAGGCGGCCGCATCGCCGGGCTCGGCATGCCGGATCAGATAATCGTTCATGCCCAGCCCTCCTTCAGCCGCGCCATCGCCAACACATCCTGGTACTCGCCGTCGCGCAGCGCCACGGCGCGCAGCCGGCCTTCCAGCTCAAATCCGAACTTGCGATACAAGGCGATGCCTGCCGCATTGTCGGGGTAGACCGTCAGTTCGATGCGCCGCGCGCCCAGCCAGTTGTCCGCCAGGTCCATCAAGGCCACCATCAGCGCGCTGCCCACCCCTTGGCCGCGATGCTCTTTGCCCACCGCCATGCCCAGGGCGAGGCAATGCCGCTTGCCCGCTTCGGGAAAGCGGCTCAAGCCGCCATGGCCTAACAAGCGGCCTGCCGCATCCACACACGCCAGTTGATGACAGCCTTCGGCCAGCAAATGCTGTATGTTTTTCTGCCAATGGCGCAGCGAGGGATTCGGCAATTGCAGGGTATTGCGCACCACTCCCTCATCAGCCATCAGCTCGCGCAAAGCGGCCGCATCGCTGGCCTCCACATTGCGGATTCGGAAGTCTTTCATGCCGCGCCCCCTTCCGGCCGCAGCCGCGCCATCGCCAACACATCGCGATACTCGCCGTCGCGCAGGGCGTAGGCGCGCAGCCTGGCTTCTTCCTCGAAACCGAATTGGCGGTATAAAACCTGCGCGCGATGGTTATCGGCGAACACGGTCAGCTCAAGCCGGCGCAAGCCCAGCCAGTTATCGGCCATGGCCAGCGCCTCTTTCATCAACAGCTTGCCTATGCCTTGGCTCTGCCACTTGGCGGACACGCCGACTCCCAGCTCCGCCGCGCCCGGCAGTCTGGGCTTGCCATACGGCAACAGCATCACCAAGCCCGCCAGCTCGCCTGTCGGCGAGATCGCCAGCAAGTCGATGCGCGAGGCATCGCGCTTAGCCATCTTTTGCCGCCGGGCATGCAAAGAGGGGTAAGGCAAACCCAGCATGTCGCCGAAGGTGCGGACATCGCTCATCATTGCATGGATGGCCTCGGCATCTTCCGCTTCGGCATGGCGTATGGAGATGCCGTTCATGATTCCGCCCTCCTTGGCCAATGCAGACGCGACATCATCAGCACATCCTCCAGCTTGCCGGCGCGCAGCGTTTCGGCCTTGAGCCGCCCTTCGTACTCGAAGCCGAATTTTTCGTACAGCGCGATGGCCGGGTGATTGTCATGCACCACTTTCAATTCGATGCGGATCAGCCCCAGCCAGTTGTCGGCCAGATCGATCACCGCCCGCAACAAGGCGGAACCCACGCCCCTGCCCTGCCAATCCTGATCCACCAGCATGAACAAGCTGGCCGCATGGCGGGTGCGCGGCCTGTCATTGCCCACCAGACCGCCCCAGCCCACCACTTCGCCCGCCTCATTACAGGCGACCAACGCATGAACATTCGCGGGCTGCTCCAATAGCTGCTTTTCGGTGGCGGATAGCGGCTGGTAGGGCAGCTGCAAGGTGCCGGGATACACGCCGGCTTGGGTCTTGATGCGGTGGACGGCGGCGGCGTCGGAAGGCTCGCAGGCGCGGATGGCGTAGGAATGGGCTTGGGACATGATGCTCTCCAGAGTTGGTGGGCGCGGGCGGGATCGCCGCTAGGCCCGGCAGACCATCATGCCAAATAATTATTTTGCATTGCAATATATTTTTAATTGAAATGAATTCCGCAGCGGTTTCACGGCAAATGCCACAGACTCATGCCAAATACATTGACCGGCGTGCTTGCGCGCCGCTTTGCCGTTAAGCTGAGTTTTTTGAGCTGGGAGAGAAATCCATGTTGATGCGCAGACAGGATGCCGGGCTGCTGGTGGTGGACATCCAGGACAAGCTGCTGCCGGCGGTGCACGACGCCGCCGGGCTGCTGGCGCGCAGCCTATGGCTGACCGGCGTGGCGCGCGACCACGAATTGCCCATCGTGTTTTCCGAGCAATACCCCAAGGGCCTGGGCGGCACCGCGGCCGAGCTGCGCGAAGCCGCTCCGCAAGCCTTGACGGTGGATAAGCTGCATTTCTCTTGCGTCGACGCCGATTGCCTGCCGACTGCGCTGACCGAGAAAAAGCAGATCATCGTCTGCGGCATGGAGGCGCACGTCTGCGTGCTGCAAACGGTGCTGGGTTTGCTGGCGCGCGGCAAGCAGGTTTTCGTCGTCGCGGATGCGATCTCCAGCCGCAAGCCGCAGGATATCGAACTGGCGATTGCCAGAATGCGCGCGGCCGGCGCGGTCATCGTCAGCCGCGAAATGGTGTTGTTCGAATTGCTGGAAAAATCAGGCGGCGAGCACTTCAAGCAGATGAGCCAGCGTTATCTCCTGGGAGAGCAACCGTAAGCGGCGGCGGAAAATGAAGCGGGGCTGTCGAAGCTTACCTCTTCGACAACCCCGTCCAAAGGCGGCTGTGCCGCTCTCTTCCTCTCCTTTGCAGACTGGCGCGCGAGTCTTGCGACCCTGCTCACTAGCTTGACTCATATAAAGCAAACAGCGTGCCAGTTCTGCAGCAAGGGAAAACCCTTATTTTTCAAACGTTCGATTCGATAATCTTAATCAGAAACGCACCAATATGGTGCGTTTTCATAAAATCTGCACCAGTTTGAAACAGAAATTAATCTTTCCTGTGACCCAACTGAAAGATTGATACTGGAACTGTCATGTTTCGCCCTTATTCTAATGCTGGCAAACCCATAACAAGGAGAATGTTCATGACTTCGTTCCAGGATCAGCTGTCCATTTTGCCCGCCACCGACGGCATAGACGCCATCGTGCTGCTCAGCGCGGAAGGCGAAGCGCTGCACCGGCTGGAAAACCGTCCCGGCACTGCCGGTTCCTTGCGCGTTTACCATGCGCTGGTGAAACGCCACGGCCATATCGACCGCAAAGCCGCGCGCGAAGGCCTGGAACTGTTCGCCGAGCACACCGCCGCGGCCCGCGCCCATCCCGGCAGCCATCCCAATATCGACCGCCTGCTCGCCATCGCCGAGCAAGGCGCGCCCGGACTGCGCGCCCGCGTGGTGCTAAGCAGCGAAGACTAAACTCAGCGCAAGGCCATCAGCGCGAAACCGGCGGCGATGGAGACCGATGTGGTCACCAGCCCCGGCAGGATGAAGCTGTGATTGAACACCCAGCGGCCGATGCGGGTGGTGCCGGTGTAATCCATCTCCACCGCCGCGATCAAACTGGGATAGCTAGGCAGCACATACACGCCCACTACCGCCGGATAGATAGCGATCAAGGTTGGCGCCGCCAGCCCCAGCGACACGCCCAGCGGCATCATCACCTTGGTGGTGGCGCCCTGGCTGAACAGGATCACCGCCATGGTGAACACGGCGAAGGCGAACAGCCACGGCGCCTGATGGATGATGCTGACGATATTGTGCTGGAACAGCGGCAAATTGGCTTGGATGAAGGTATCGCTCATCCAGGCCGCGCCCAGGATGGTGACCGCCGCCACCGCGCCGGAGCGGAACATGCTGCCGGATACCATGGCCTGCAGATCCGCCTTGCACAGCAGCACCGCCAGCGCGGAATAGCTCAGCATGCACATCTGGATCACATCCACCATCGCTACCGGCTCCATGCCCTTGGCGCCTTGCCAGGCCGGACGCAGTTGCGGCATGGCCGCCAGCAGCACGATCAAGCCCACGGTGAACAGAAAGCCATACACCGACCAAGCCGCCGCGCGCGGCAAATCGGCGGCGGATGAAGCTTGCGGACGCGCGATGCTGCCCGAAGCCAGTCGTTGTTGATAGACCGGATCATCGGCCAGCTCGCGGCCGTAGCGCATCATCACCAGGCTGCCGGCCAGCGCGCCTATCAGCGTGGCGGGAATGCTGATCATGATGATGTCGGTCAGCGCCACGCCATGCGGCGCCAATACCGTGGCCAGCGCCACTGTGGCGGCCGAGACCGGGCAGGCGACGATGGCGTTTTGCGATGCCACCGTCAGCCCGGCCAGCGGCCGCTCCGGCCGGATGCCGGTCTTCTCCGCCACCTCCACCACGATGGGCATCAGCGCCAGCGCGATGAAGCCGGTGCCGGCCAGGAAGGTGGACAGCCAGCCCACCAAGGGGGCCAGCAGCACGATATGGCGCGGATTGCGCCGCAAGAAGCGCGCCGCCACATCCACCATATAATCCAGCCCCTTGGCCGATTGCAGCGCCGCCGAGGCGGTGATCACCGAGATGATGATCAGGATCACGTCGATAGGCGCGTGGCCGGGTTTGAGGCCGAAGACGAAAGTCAGGATGAACAGCCCGGCGCCGCCGGTGACGCCCAAGCCTATGCCGCCCATCCGCACGCCGAGAAAAATGGCGCCCAGCACCACTAAAAGTTGCAGGTAAACCATGATGCGGCTCCCAATATGTCTGAGCTTGATTGTCTCAGTATTGGCCAGCCGCGGAGTTGTCCAAGATCAGCAGCTGCTTATGCGTTATCCACCGCAGGCAAAGTCCCTCCCACGCCCCAGCCCATAGACGCCGTGGCGCGCTAAAGATCGCGCGCCATGCAGATTTCGCAGCCGCCATGGCCGGTAGCGCCCCAGCGCGCATCCAATTGGACAAAGCCTTCCGCCCGGTACAGCGCCGTCGCCTCAGCCAAGGCCGACGTGGTTTCCAGATAACACTGCCGGTAGCCCAGCGCCCTGGCCTTGGCCAGCAGCAGCCGCAACACGCGCCGCCCCAAGCCCTTGCCGCGCAAGTCGGGATCAAAATACATTTTCTGCAGCTCGCACACGCCCTTGCCGCCGCCCGCCAAGGGCGCGATGCCGCCGCCGCCCAGCAGCCGGCCATCCGGCGCGATGATGGCCAGATAACGGGAATCGACCCGGTTGTAGACCTGGAACAGCGCGTCCAATTGCGGATCATGGACGCTGCAGCCTTCGCCCAGGCGATACTCGGCCGACACTTTGCGAATCAGCGCCGCCAAAGGGCCATTGTCCGCCAAGGCCAGCGGGCGGATGGTGTAACCCTGCTGGCTATCCGCATGGCGCAGGGCGCGGCGGAACAAGCTCAGCCCATCCTCCAGCCTCAGCCGCTCCGCCTCGTCCAGTTGCGCCAGCACT
The DNA here is from genome assembly GCF_024207115.1 of Chromobacterium sp. IIBBL 290-4. Taxonomy (NCBI): domain Bacteria; kingdom Pseudomonadati; phylum Pseudomonadota; class Betaproteobacteria; order Neisseriales; family Chromobacteriaceae; genus Chromobacterium; species Chromobacterium sp. IIBBL 290-4. Next base: position 2,800,232 of record NZ_CP100128.1, on the reverse strand, counting down.
CTGGCCATATCGGCGTCCATGGCCGCATGCAGCCACCTCAGCCAACTGCATCCCTCCTCGGTCAAGGCCGCCAGCTTGCTGCGGCCATCGGCCGGATCGGCGCGCCAGACCACCAAGCCGCGCTCGTACAAACGCTGCAGCGGCCGGCTGCTATTGGATTTGTCCACTCGCAGGCGGTCCGCCAATTGCTGATTGCTGGCCGGGCCGCTCTCCAACTCGATCAGCAGATGCGCCTCAACCGGCGTCAGCTCCACCGCGCCGCAATGGCTGGACAGCATGCCCAGTTCTCGGACCATATCGCGCGACAGCGCGCGCAATTCGCGTTCATTCATGGCTGCTTGTCATTCAGTTGCGATACGCAACCATATCGCAGATGGTTGCGCATCGCAACTGAATTGACGATGAACGCGAAAAAGCCCGCGAAAGCGGGCCTTTCTTGGACTGCAGACGCATTCCCTCTCGCCTTCTCCAAGGCAGGGGCGGCGGATTGGGGATCCATGGCAAGGCTGCCGAAACAGCCAGCGCCCGCAAGGTCCGGTTGCGCCGGGTCCAGTAGAACCCAACCCATCCACTCCGTCGCAGCCAAAGAAAAAGCCCGCCGAAGCGGGCTTTTTCTCGAAGATTCCTGAAGCAGGAATTAAGCTTCGCCGACCACAACAACCTTGATCGGAGCAACCACGTCGTGGTGCAGGGCGATCTCGATGTCGTATTCGCCGATGGCCTTGAACGGGCCGTTCGGCAGGCGAACTTCGTGACGCTTGACTTCAACGCCGAAAGCGGTAACCGCTTCAGCGACGTCAACGTTGGTCACGGAGCCGAACAGACGACCGTCAACACCCGCCTTTTGAGCGATGGTGATCACAGCTTCGTTCAGCTTCTCAGCGCGAACCTTGGCGTCGGCCAGGATTTCGGCTTGCTTGGCTTCCAGTTCGGCGCGGCGAGCGTCGAACTCTTTCAGGTTGGCTTCAGTAGCGCGCTTGGCTTTGCCTTGCGGGATCAGGAAGTTGCGGGCGAAGCCGTTCTTCACGTTCACCACGTCACCCAGTTGACCCAGGTTGGCAACTTTTTCGAGCAGGATGATTTGCATCTCTAGTTCCTTTCCCGGTTTAGTGCTGGTCGGTGTACGGCAGGAAAGCCAGGAAGCGAGCACGCTTGATAGCGGTGGTCAGCTGACGCTGGTAACGAGCCTTGGTGCCGGTAATGCGAGCCGGGATGATTTTGCCGTTTTCGGCGATGAAATCTTTCAGGAGATCAACGGACTTGTAGTCGATTTCCTTGATGCCTTCTGCCGTGAAGCGGCAGAACTTCTTGCGCTTGAAGAGTTGACGAGCCATTTTGACTAACCTTTTACAAATTCAACGTATTCTATGTTCAGTACCAAGCGCGGATTGCGCAAACTGCGCTGAGCCAGGAATCCGGTGACATTCATCACCTGCCCCGCCAGTTTCCCGGCGTTTTTTCGGGCATCCTCACCCACCCACACGGCCTGGATATCGCAGGCCACATCACGCTCGAAGCCCCCGGCGCTTTGCCGGGATTGATGCTTGAGCCACATTTCCAGCACCGGCAAGCCGGCGGGCGTGTATCTCAGCGCATCAACGCGATCGACCGTGACGGTCAGTACTAGGCGGTTCTGCAAGATTCAAACTTCGCCGATTAGGCGGAAGCTTCAACCTCAGCAGCCGGCTGGGCGTCCAGCAGGTTCTTGGCCTTTTCGTCCTTCATCATCGGGGACGCGTCGGTGATGGCGCGGTCCAGCTTGATGCTGAGGTGACGCAGAACAGCGTCGTTGAACTTGAAGGCGTGCTCGATCTCAGCCAGGGTTTCCGACTGGCACTCAACGTTCATCAGAACGTAGTGAGCTTTGTGCAGCTTCTGGATCGGGTAAGCCAGTTGACGGCGGCCCCAGTCTTCCAGACGGTGGATCTTGCCTTCGGCGGCCAGAACCATACCCTTGTAGCGTTCGATCATGGCCGGGACCTGTTCGGACTGGTCCGGGTGCACGATGAACACGATTTCGTAATGGCGCATGTGAACTCCTTTTGGCTATTCGTAGCCTTTTGCCATGCGGTTGCAAAAGGCAAGGTAGTAAACCGCAGCATTCTACGCACTTTGCCAGGCTTAGGCAAACTTTACGCCATGTATTTTGCGGGTATCGCCGCCGCCGCGTCTTGGCCGCGGCGAATTTACAACTTCTTGCTGCGTTTGATGTCGGTGACCACGCCGTTTTGCAGCGTCACCGTCGTGGTGTAGGGCACATCGCCGCCCGCCTGCCAGGTCAACACGCGCGAGGCACTCACCGTCACCGTGCCGTTGTTGCTCTGGCTGCGCGTTTGCGCGCCGTCGCTCGTGACATCCGGCGCGCCGGCCTTGGCCAACACCTCGGCCTCCTGCATGCCCTTGTGCAGCCGGATGAACACCTCGAACGGAATGGGCGCGGCTTGCGCGGCGCCGGCCAGCAGCGCGCCGGCCAGCAGCAAGAACTTCATCGTTCTCATGTCTATCGCACCTTTTTCACCACATCGATCAATTCCGTCACCATGCCGGTGGCGTCGCCCTGCTGCATGGCGCGGGCCACGCAGCCTTTCATGTGATTTTCCAGCAACTGCAGCGCCACGGCGTCCATCGCCGACTTGACCGCCGCCACCTGGGTCAGCACGTCCACGCAGTAGCGGTCGGATTCGATCATGCCGCTGATGCCGCGCACCTGGCCCTCGATCCGCGCCAGGCGCTTCAGCAAGGCCGCCTTGCCGGGCTGCACCACGGTGCGCTCGGCGGGCAGGGGCTCGTGGCAACACTCTTGGGTCGAGTCGCGGTTTTCGCTCATGATGGCATCCGTAAGAACAATCCAGGCATTATCGTCGATTCGGCCAGCCTAGGCACGGACATCCAGCGTGCCCATCATCCCGGCGTCTTCATGTTCCAGAATGTGGCAGTGGAACATGCGCGGCCCCGGCAGATCCTGCCGGAAGCGCAGCCTCACCTTCTGCTCCGGCGGCACATTCACCACATCGCGCCAGGCAAGATACGGTTCCTGCTTCCAGCCTTTGCCGTCGTGCCGCGCCGTCACCTGAAACTGCGTGCCATGCAGATGGAAGGGATGATCCATGTCGGCGCGGTTATCGATTTCCCACTCTTCCACCGCCCCGACCCGGCCTATGAAATCCATCCGATCCATGTCGAAGGTTTTGCCGTTGATCAGGAACATCGCCGCCGGATTGGCCATGTCTTCGCTGAACACCACCAGCCGCCGCGCCGCGGGCTTGCCCAGCGGCGCGATCTTGCGCAGCCTGGCCGGCAACGCGGCGGTCTTGAGCGCTGCAGAGGGCGCGATATCCAGGATAGGCAAGCTTGCATCCTGCTCCGGCCCCATCATCTTGCCGCGCGCATACGGCAAAGCCAGCAAGCCCGCCGGCTTGCCCGCGGCAAAGCGGCCGGTCACCGCCAGCTCGGCGCGGGCGCCGGGCGGCAACAGCAGGTAGTCGATGCGGCGCGGCTTTTCGATCAAGCCGCCATCCGTCCCCACCAGCCACACTTCATGTGCAGGCAAGGCCAGCTTCAACACGCGGGCGCTGGTCGCGTTCCAGATCCGCCAGCGCTGCCTCTCCCCCACTCCCAGGGTCAACTTCGGCTGCCAAGCGCCGTTGACCAGCACGAACTGCCCCTCGCGGCCATCCATCTTATCCGCGTCGCTATTGCCCGCGATCTGGCCTTGCGCGTCCAGCTTCAGGTCGGACAGCACCAGCCAGCGCTCCGGCAGATGCGCCAGCGGATCATCCAGACTCCTCACCACGAACACGCCGGCCAAGCCTCGATAGACTTGCTCTGCCGTATGGCCATGCGGATGCGGGTGATACCAATACGTGCCGGCGCTGCCTTTTGGCAGATCGAAGCGATACTCGCGGCTGGCGCCCGGCGCCACCGCGTCATGCGGATTGCCGTCCTGATCGGCCGGTATGGGCAGGCCATGCCAGTGCACCGTGGTCGGCTGCGGCAAATGGTTGTCGAAACGGATGCGCAAATTGTCTCCTTCGCGCAACGCGATCGCCGGCCCCGGCACCGAATCGTTGTAAGCCCAGAATGTCGTCGCCTTGCCGCCGGGCAATAAGGGCAGATTGAGCGGCGCGGCGGCCAGGCAGCCATTCAGCGCGCCATCCTTGAGCTCCAAGGGCAGCGAAACCAGCTCCGGCAGCTCGCCGCCGCGCGGCAGCCCCAGCGCAGCAGCCTGCGGCATATCCGCCGCCGCGTCGGCCTGCATCGCGTGCGCAGCTGAAGCCTGCGCAGACCGGACCAGCCAAGGAGACAGCGCCAGCGCGGCGCCCCATTGCATCAATCGACGACGTTGCATTTCACGCTCCATTAAGATACCCCTTATGGGTATACTGAACCTAGAGCGCCGCCGCGCGCAACAGTTCCGTCATTTGCCTACGCGAGACCAAAAAAAACGGCATGCCCATATGGACATGCCGTTTTTTAGAGGTTTGCCGTTTACTTGGAAACGTGCGGCGCCAGCAGCTGCAGCAGCTGAGCCAGCACCTTCGGGCTGGCGGCCACGATGTCGCCGGATTCCAGCCAGCCTTGCTCGCCGGTGAAGTCGGTGACGATGCCGCCCGCTTCCTGAACGATCAGGCTGCCGGCCGCGATGTCCCACGGCTTCAGGTTCAATTCGAAGAAACCTTCCACGCGGCCGCAAGCCACATTGCACAGGTCCAGCGCGGCGGCGCCTTCGCGACGCACGCCGGCGGTCTTGCCGATCACGTCTTTCAGCATGCCCAGGTATTGATCGATATAGCTCTGATCGGACACCGGGAAACCGGTGGAGATCACGCACTCGTTCATCATGAAGCGCTTGGACACGCGGATGCGGCGGTCGTTGAGGAAGGAGCCCACGCCGCGCGAGGCGGTGAACAGGTCGTTGCGGCTCGGGTCATACACCACGGCTTGCTGAACCTGGCCTTTGTGCGCCAGCGCGATGGAGATGCCGTACTGCTGGTGGCCGTGCAGGAAGTTGGTGGTGCCGTCGATGGGATCGATGATCCATTCGTATTCGGAAGAACCGATGCCTTTGGCGCCGGACTCTTCTGCTAGAATCGCGTGCTTCGGATAGGCTTCGAGAATGGTGTTGATGATCGCTTCTTCGGCAGCGCGATCCACCTCGGTCACAAAGTCATTGTGCTTTTTCTTCTCTACGCGAATGGTATCGAGGTTAAGCGACGCGCGCTGGATAACGTTGCCAGCGCGACGAGCGGCTTTAACCGCGACATTGAGCATCGGATGCATTGACGGCCTCTACACTTGAACAATGGGCGGGCGTCCGTCGATGACGCGACACCCGCCGGTAACAATTTGGGTTAAGGAACAAAAAAACCCGACGCTTGGGCGCGGGCTTTTGGTATTTGCCCGCTATTTTAATGTGAAAACGCCAATGAATAAACCCCAAGTACCTGATTTTCTGAAAAACATCCGCGTGGTGCTGGCCAGACCCAACCATCCGGGCAATATCGGATCGGCCGCCCGCGCCATGAAAACCATGGGTTTGAGCCGCCTGTATCTGGTTGAACCCAAGGCGTTTCCCAGCGACGAAGCCAATGCCCTGGCCTCCGGCGCGGTGGACCTGCTGGAGCGCGCCACCGTGGTCGGCTCGCTGCAAGAGGCATTGGCCGACGTCACCGTCGCCTGCGCGCTGACCAGCCGCCGCCGCGAACTGACCACGCCGCTGTCCACCCCGCGCCAAACCACGCCGGAACTGATCGCCCGCGCCCACGAAGGCGAACAGGTGGCCCTGGTGTTCGGCAACGAAACCTTCGGCCTGTCGATCGAGGAAGTGGAACAATGCAACCGCCTGGTGACCATCCCCGGCAACCCTGACTACTTCTCGCTGAACCTGGCGATGGCGGTGCAGGTGATGACCTATGAGCTGTTCAGCCATACCGAGGTGGACGTGGAATACCTGCGCGCCGAGGGCGAAGCGGCCACCCAAAGCGAGGTGGAAGGCATGTGCGGCCACCTGGGCCAGGCCATGGAAGACATCGGCTACTTCAAGCGCCGCAACAGCGAGCGGCTGATGCGCCGCATGCGCGCGCTGTTCAACCGCGCCGGCGTGCTGCGCGAGGAAATCGACATCCTGCGCGGCTTCTACAAGCAAGTTCAAAGAACGGCGGACGGCAGCCTGAAAAAGGATGAAAACTGATCTGCTAGACCTGGCCGACTTCGCGCGCCCTGCGGTGCGCGATTTGGCTTTCCTGCTCGCCTCGCCCTCCCCCTGGCGCTGCGGCGCGGACATCGAGCCCGCCCGCCTGCTTGGTCCAAACGGCGTGGATTTGCTGAGGCGGCTGGATGACAATCCGCTCGAACTGGAAACCTGGCTGGCCGCCCGGCCCGCCACCCGCCTGGGAAAATATGCCGAGCAGCTTTTTTCCTTCTGGTTTCGCCTGACGCCGCACATCGAATGGGTCGCCGAAAATCTGAAAGTCATATCCAGAGAGCGGCGCACCCTAGGCGAATTCGACTTCCTGCTGCGGCTGGACGGCGAAGCGCTGCACCTGGAAACCGCCAGCAAATTCTACCTGCAACTGGATGAGTCGCCCGCCTCCCGCGTCGGCCCCAGCCTGCATGACGCCTGGGCCATGAAAGCGACCAAAATAACCACACAGTTGGCATTGGCTCGCCAGCCGGATGGCAAAACCACGCTGCCGGCAGGCTTTGCGGACTGCGCGTCGATGGCCCGCCTCACCGGCTGGACTTTCCATCCCAGCGACACGCCCCGCCTTGCCCGCCAAGGCCCGACCGGCTGGCATGCGCCGCTGGACACCGCCTGGCCTCAGAACCAGCCTGAGGCCCGCTGGGCCTGGCTGCCCAAGCTGCGCTGGCTCTCGCCCGCCTTGTTGCCCGCGCAGCAAACCCAGGATCAGGCCACACTGCGCCGCATGCTGGCCGAGCAAGCCGCGCCGCAATTGGTCGCGGAGCTGCGTGAGCGCGCGGACGGCCAATGGGAAGAAGTCGCGCGCGGCTTCATCACGCCGCCCGGCTGGCCCGATCCCTCGCGCTTGGCCGCGCTGCAGGCCCGCATCGACGCCGCCCTCGCCTGAGCCAGACGTAAAAAAAGCAGGCTTCTCAGCCTGCTTTTCCTGGCTACACGGCCAATCGGGCGTTTAGTGCCCGCCCGCGTGCATGCAGCCGGAGATCAGGTTCTTCAGATCGTCCACCTTGACCAGCTGGATGTGCTTGTGGTCGACAGTGATCCAGCCCTGCTGCTGGAACTTGGACAGCGTGCGGCTGACCGTTTCCAGCTTCAGGCCGAGGAAGCTGCCGATCTCTTCCCGGCTCATGCGCAGGATGAAATCGTTGGCGGCGAAACCTCGGGTAGACAAGCGCTGCGACAGATTGAGCAGGAAGGCGGCGATGCGCTCTTCCGCCTTCATGTTGCCGAGCAGAAGCATCACGTTTTGATCGCGGACGATCTCGCGGCTCATCAGGCGATAGAAATGGTGCTGCAGGCTGGGGATGTCCCGGCTCAGGTTTTCCATGCGGCTGAACGGCAGCTCGCAGACTTCGCTGTCCTCCAGCGCGATGGCGTCGCAGCTGTGGTTGCTGGTGGAAATGCCATCCAGACCCATCAGCTCGCCGGACATCAGGAAACCCGTCACCTGCTCGCGGCCGTCCTGGCTCGCCACGCAGGTTTTGAAGAAGCCGGTGCGGATGGCGAACAGCGATTTGAAGCCTTCGCCGCTGCGGAACAGGTATTCGCCGCGCTTGAGCCTGCGGCTCTGGCGGATGACGGTATCGAGCTGACTCATTTCCTCGCGGTTCAAGCCTACCGGCAAGCAGAGCTCGCGCAAGCTGCAGCTGGAGCAGGAAATTTTCAGCGTTTGCAAAGTGGAATGATTGTGTTCTGACATGCTTTGGTTGCTGCAAGCTGGTGAAGCTTGACCCTTATCAATACGGAATTCACAAGTTTTCCGCAAATTTACCAGTCCACCAGAAGTTTTTCCATCTGAAAACGACATGAAAACCACCCATCCTTTTTCTCCCGCGCATTTCGAGTTCGATCGACAACTGATCGAGCGTCTCGAAGGATCGGGGCCACGATACACGTCCTACCCGACTGCGGATCGATTTCTGCCGGGTTTTACCCCTGACGATTATCAAAACAAGCTGAAACAGAGACAGATTGGCGCTAACCGCCGACCCGTATCACTATACGCTCATATACCATTTTGCAACACCGTTTGTTACTACTGCGCCTGCAACAAAATCATCACCAAAGACAAGTCCAAAGCCGACCGCTACCTGGACTACCTGGAGAAGGAAATCTCGCTGGTCGCCGAACAACTGGGCGGCAGGGAAAAGGCCATCCAGCTGCACTTTGGCGGCGGCACGCCCACCTTTTTGTCCGACGCTCAGCTCGAAAGACTAATGGGCATTCTGAAGACCCATTTCGAATTCATGAGTGACGGAGAATATTCCATTGAGATAGATCCGCGCAAGGTAGAACGTGAAACCATGTTCCGGCTGGCAGAATATGGCTTCAACCGAATCAGCGTCGGCGTGCAGGATTTCAACCCCGAAGTGCAGCTGGCTGTGAACCGGGTGCAAAGCGAGGAAGAGACCCGCCAGGTGATTGAAGCGGGCCGCGAAGCCGGGATCAAATCGGTCAGCCTGGACCTGATTTACGGCTTGCCGCTGCAAACCCGCGACAGCATGCTGCAGACCTTGGAAACCGCGCTCAACCTCTCTCCGGATCGCCTGGCGCTGTACAACTACGCTCACTTGCCCACCGTGTTCATGCCGCAGCGGCGCATCAATGAGTCGGAGCTGCCCTCTACCTCGGTCAAGCTGGATATCCTGCAAGACGCGGTGAAGATGCTGACCGATGCCGGCTATGTCTTCATCGGCATGGATCACTTCGCCAAACCGGACGACGAATTGGCCGTAGCGCTCCGCCAGGGCCGGCTGCAGCGCAATTTCCAGGGCTACTCCACGCATGCCGACTGCGACATGCTGGGTTTCGGCGTGTCCTCCATCGGCAAGGTCGGCTCCTGTTACAGCCAGAATGAAAAAACGCTGGAAGACTATTACGCCGCGCTCGACCAAGGCCGTTTGCCGGTGGCCAGGGGCCTGACGCTGGATAGCGACGATGTGTTGCGCAGAACCATCATCCAGAGCCTGATGTGCCGGTTCGCCTTGTCGGTGGAGGCGCTTGAGGAAATCCACGGCATCAATTTCGCGCAGTACTTCGCCGCCGAGATGCCCAAGATCCGCGAATTCCAGCAAGAAGGCCTGCTCGACTTCGACGGCGACTTCCTGATGGTGATGCCCAAAGGCCGCTTCCTGATCCGCAATATCGCCATGCTATTCGATCGCCATCTGCGCGAGCGCCAAACCCACGCGCGCTACTCCAAAACGATCTAAGCCTCCCCAGCCAGCCGGCCTTCCCGCCGGCTGGCGCCTTCCCGCCTTCACTTGGCCGCTCCGCGCGCGTTCTACCGGAATATGGCAAAAATTCGCCATTATCCGGCGCGATATGATTTTCTCTTGCCTTAAGCAAATTCACTCATACAGTGAATAGCGAATCACCTTGCTTCGCATCATTCCGGTTGCGGCGAAGGACTAGCCGCTGGAAGGAGCCTGCCATGACCACCCCCATCGTCCGCCTGATGCAGCGCCTTAGCTACCCCAAGCGTTTCGCCCTGATCGGCCTGGTTATCGCCATCGCGCTGCTTTATCTGGTATACGGCCTGTATCGCAGCAATCAGGACAATATCGAGTCCACCGCCAAGGAAAGGGTCGGCGTGGCTTATATGCAGCCCCTGACCGGCCTGCTGGCGCAAAACCAGCAAACTCAGGAAACCGCCGTGCTGGCCGCGCTGGGCGACGCCCAGGCCAAAAGCGCCCTGCCGGCCGCGGCCCAGCAGCTGGAATCGCAATGGCAGGCGCTGAAAGCGGCCAATGACAAGATCGGCGCCGACCTCGCCAGCGACAGCGCCTGGAAAGACGCCAGCGCCTCATGGGACAAACTGCGGCAGGGCGGCGCCCAGAAAGCGGCGCAACGCATCGCCGCCTACGGCGACTTCAGCGACAAGCTGAACAATCTGATCGGCGTGATCAGCGACAACTCCAACCTGACGCTGGACCCCGACATCGACAGCTATTATTTGATGGATGCCGCCACCAGCAAGCTCACCACGCTGATCTCGCACATAGGCGAAGCCAACGCCATCGCCGCGCTGCCTTCGGCCAACCAAGCCCTGGATCCCGCCCAGCGCGACCGCCTGGTCGAGCTGCGGCCGCTGATAGCGGAGATGAGCGACGGCCTGGCCAGCGACATCGGCAAAGCGGTGGCTTACAACAGCGCCTTGAAGAATGAGCTGGCGCCGCTTGGCGCGCAGTTGGCCGACATCCAGAAAAGCCACGGCGCATCCATCGATGACGCCGTAGCCGGCAAAACCGGCGCCAGCGGCCTGAAAATTTCCGGCCATAGCGCGCAAAGCGCGCAAGCCGTTTCCGCCTATATCGCCGTCGGCCTGAAGCAGCTGGACCAGCTCTTGCAGGAGCGGATAGACCGCATCGCCGGACAGCGCAACCGCTATATCGTCATCGGCGTCATCGCCATGCTGGCCGCCATCTTCCTGTTCCATCAGCTGTATCTGTCCATCACCCTGCAGCTGGGCGGCGAGCCCTTCTATGTGCAGGAAGTGGTGGCGCAAATCGCCTCCGGGCGGCTGGACACGCGGATAGAGCTGCGCGACAGGGATGAAAGCAGCTTGCTGGCCACGATCAGCCAGATGCGCAGCCAGCTCAGGGACACCGTCTCGCAAATGGTGGAAACCGCGCGCGAAGTGAACCAGGCCGCGGACGAGATGGCGCAGAGCTCGCAAAGCATAGCCGACAGCAGCGCCCGGCAGCATGAGGCGGCCTCCAGCATGGCGGCTTCGATAGAAGAGCTGAGCACCAGCCTGTCGGTCAGCGCCGAACAGTCCGAGCATGCCCGCAAGCTGTCGCGCAACGCCGCGGACCAGTCCGACGACGGCGACAAGGTGATAGACGCCACCTCGGCCAGCATGGACGGCATCGTCCGCGACGTGTCGTCGGTATCGGACACCATCAACGATTTGAGCCAGCAATCGCAAACCATCGCCGGCATCGTCGATGTGATCCGCGACGTGGCCGACCAGACCAATCTCTTGGCGCTGAACGCCGCCATCGAAGCGGCCCGCGCCGGCGAAATGGGCCGCGGCTTCGCCGTGGTGGCCGACGAGGTGAGAAAACTGGCGGAGCGCACCGCCTTGTCCACCACCGAGATCAGCACCATCGTCTGCGCCATCCAGAACGCGGCGCAGAAAGGCACCAGCAGCATGCAAGTGGGCATGCAAGCCATCATGGCCGGGCAGCAACGCACCCAGGCGGCCGGCGACAGCATGCACAATATCCGCCATTGCGTGGAGGATGTGACCAGCAGCATCACCCAGATCATGACCTCGCTGCAGGAGCAAAGCTCGGCCAGCCAATTGCTGGCGCAGAATGTGGAGCAGGTGTCGAGAATGTCCGAGCAGAACACCCAGGCGGTAAAGGACAGCGTCGCCACCGCCAGCGAGCTGCAGTCGATCTCGCAACGGCTGATGGGCGTGGCTACCCGCTTCACCGTCTGAGCGCCCGCTCGACAAAACAAAACCCGCTGGCTCGCAGCGGATTTTGCATTCCATCAGCCGGCTTGGCTAGCCCCGCCGGCGGTAACGCAGCTTCATCGCCAGCACCGAGCCGGACAACACCAGCGTCACGCCATTGGCGACGATCACCGGCAGCGCGTGCGACAGCAAACCATAAGTCAGCCACAAGGCGACGCCGGCGACGAACAGCAGATACATGCCCAGCGAGATGTCGTCCACCGACCGCGTGCGCCACACCCGCAGCACCTGCGGCAAGAAAGAGATCGTAGTCAGACAGCCCGCCAGCAGGCCCAGCCATTCAATCATTTGCCCATTCATATTGTTTCGCTTATTGCTCCAATAAGGGTCGCTGCGGCGCCAACAGATCGACGCGGTCGGTGCAGACGCTGTCCACGCCCCACTCGCGCAGCGTCTTGGCGCGCGCCAGCTCGTTGACGGTGTAGCACAGCAGCTGATAGCCAGCCTGCTTGACCTCGCGCGCCAGCGCCTCGGTCAGCGTTTTATGGTCGCAGTGCAAGGCCACGCAGTCCAGCTCCTCCAGAATGGCGCGCCAATCGGCCGGAAGCTCCTCGCACAGGAAGGCGCGCGGCAGCGCCGGCACGGCGGCCTTGGCGGCGCGCAGCGCGTCTATCTCGAACGAAGACAGCAGCGGCAGCACAAGCGCGCCCTGCCACAGCCGCGCCGTTTCCTGCGCGACGATGCGGCCGGTCTCCTCGAAACGTCCCGGGCAGGGCTTGATTTCGATATTCAGCAGCATGTTCTGCGCCCGGCAATAGGCCGCCACATTGTCCAGCGTCGGCAGCGCTTCGCCGGCATAGGCCGCGCCTTTCCAGCCGCCGGCGTCCAGTTGCGACAGCTCGGCCATGGTTTTCAGCTTGGCCTCGCCCTTGCCGTTGCTGGTGCGGTCCACGGTGTCGTCGTGCAGCAGGAAGCAGACATTGTCGGCCGACAGCTTGACGTCGCACTCGGCTCCGCGATAGCCGTAACGCACGCCTTCGCGGAAGCCGGCGATGGTGTTTTCCGGCGCCAGCGTGCCGCCGCCGCGGTGGGCGACCGCCTCTGGATACGGCCAGGCTTGCTTATTCTGCTGCGGCATATGCGATTCTCCCTTGTGTTTCCGCGTCAAACAGGTGCAGCCACTCCGGCCGCACCGTCACTTCCAGCCGGCTGCCCGGCTCGGGCCGGTGGCCATGGGCCAGCCGCGCCACCACATTCTGCCCGGCCAGCAGGCCGTAGACATAATTATCGGCGCCCAGCATCTCTATGCTGTCCACCCGCAGGCTCAACGACGCTTCGCCATCGCCGGCCAGGCGCAGATGCTCGGGGCGGATGCCCACTGTCAGTTTGCGGCCGGCCAGCGCCGGATTCGCCGCGGCCAATGGCAAAGACACGCCGTCGCCCAGTTGCAGGCGGCTGCCCTCACCATCCACGGCGGCGTCGAACAGATTCATCCCCGGCGAGCCCATGAAGGTGGCGACGAAGGTGGTGGCTGGCCGGTCGTAAATCTCGTCCGGCGCGCCTATCTGCTCCACATGGCCCTTGTTCAGCACGATGACGCGGTCGGCCAGCGTCATCGCCTCCACCTGGTCGTGGGTGACGTACAGGCTGGTGGTGGCCAGGCGGCGATGCAGGCGCTGGATTTCCAGCCGCATCTGGCCGCGCAGCTTGGCGTCCAGATTGGACAGCGGCTCGTCGAACAGGAACACCGCCGGCTCGCGCACGATGGCGCGGCCCATGGCCACGCGCTGGCGCTGGCCGCCGGACAGCTCGCGCGGCGTGCGGGACAGCAGCTTGTCCAGCTCCAGCACCGTGGCCACTTTCAGCACCCGCTCCATGATCTCGGCCTTGCTCAAGCCTTTGAGCTTGAGCGCGTAGCCCATGTTCTCCGCCACCGTCATGTGCGGATAGAGGGCATAGTTCTGGAACACCATGGCGATGTCTCGATCCTTGGCTTCCAGCAGGTTGACCAGGCGCTCGCCGATGCGGATCTCGCCCTCCTCGGTGCTTTCCAGCCCGGCCACCATGCGCAGCAAGGTGGACTTGCCGCAGCCGGACGGGCCGACGATGACCACGAACTCGCCGTCGGCGATGTCTACCGAAATGTCTTCCAATACCCGGCGTTCGCCACCCGGATATTGCTTGCGGATATTGCTTAAAGTCAGCTTGGCCATTTGGCGCTCTTTCTTATTTCTCGTTGTCCACCAGGCCCTTGACGAACCAGCGCTGCATGCCTATCACCACCGCCAGCGGCGGCAGCAGGGTCAGCAAGGCGGCCGCCATCACCAGATGCCATTGCACCGCGCCCTCGCCCAGCATGCCCTTGATCGCGATCACCGCTGTGGACATGCCGGAATCGTGGGTCACCAGCAGCGGCCACAGATATTGGTTCCAGCCATAGATGAAGGTGATCACGAACAAGGCCGCGAGATTGGTGCGCGACAAGGGCAGCACCACATCGATCATGAAGCGGATCGGCCCGGCGCCGTCCACCCGCGCCGCCTCCATCAGCTCCTTGGGCAGGGTCATGAAGAACTGGCGCAGCAAAAAGGTGGCGGTGGCGGAGGCGATCAAGGGCAGGGTCAGGCCGGTATAGCTGTTGATCAGCCCCATCTGGGTCACCACTTCCACCGTCGGGAAAATCCGCACTTCCACCGGCAGCATCAAGGTGGCGAAAATCAGCGCGAAGCCGGTTTTACGGAAGGGAAAGCGGAAATAAACGATGGCGTAGGCGGACAGGAAGGAGATGAAAATCTTGCCGACCGCGATCAGCATCGCCATCACGAAACTGTTCCACAAGGTGGTGGCCAGCGGCACGGCCAAGCCGCCGCCGACGCTCCACAGCACCGTGGAAAGGTTGGCCCACAGCTGGCTGCCCGGCAGCAGCGACAGCGGCACGCGCGTCACTTGATCCGCGTCCTGGCTGGCCGCGACGAACATCAGATACAAGGGGAAGGCCACCACCAGCGCGCCCGCGATCAGCATCGCGTGGCAGAACAGGTCCAGGCCTTTGCGATTCTCCACCATCAGTACTGCACCTTTCTTTCCACGTAACGGAACTGGATCAGCGTCAGCAAGCCGACCACGAGCATCAGCACCACCGACTGCGCGGCCGAGCTGCCCAGGTCCAGGCCCTTGAAGCCTTCCAGATACACTTTGAGGATCATGGTTTCGGTGGACTTGCCCGGTCCGCCGCCGGTGGCGGCGTCTATCACCGCGAAGGTGTCGAAGAAGGCGTACACCAGGTTGACCACCAGCAGGAAGAAACTGGTCGGCGACAGCAGCGGAAACACCAGGTCGCGGAAGCGGCGCAGCGGCCCGGCGCCGTCTATCGCCGCCGCTTCGATCAACGATGCCGGTATCGCCTGCAGGCCGGCGTAGAAGAACAGGAAGTTGTAGCTGATCTGCTTCCAGGCCGAGGCCAGCACCACCAGCAGCAAGGCCTGGCCGCCGTTGAGCGCGTGGTTCCACTCATAGCCCATGCCGCGCAGCAAATAGCTGATCCAGCCCAGACTGGGGTTGAACAGGAACAGCCACAGCACCGCCACCACCGACGGCGCGATGGCGTATGGCGCGATCAGAATGGTCTGGTAGACGCGGCGGCCGCGCGTGATCTGGTTGGCCATCACCGCCAGGATCAGCGCGCTGCCGGTGCCCAGCAGCGTCACCAAGGCGCTGAACAGCAGCGTAGTCTGTACCGTGCCCAGATAGAACGGATCGTGGAACAGCTGGCTGAAATTGGCCAGGCCGACGAACTGGCTGCCCAGGCCGAACGGGTCTTGCTGCTGAAACGATTGCCACAAGGCTTCCAGCGCCGGCCACAAAAAGAACACCAGCGTGATGGCCAATTGCGGCGCCATCAAGGCCAGGCCCAGCCAGCGCTGGGAAAAATGAATCCGGTTTTGCATGCGTGCGCTCTAGAGAAACAAAACGGGCTGGAATCAGGCTGCAGGCTAAGCAAATGGGGCCGTTCCACAGGGCCCGGCCAAGCCGGGCCTCTTCAGATAAACAGCCGCGCCCGCAGCCTTTCCATTAGCCCCCGTCCTTGCCCGGCAAGGGAGCCTCGCCTTCAAGAAGGCGAGAAGCACCTTGCCGCAGAAGGAAGGGCGGCCAGATGGCTTGCCCGTTCGCAGTTCAGAATCAGTTGGCGGTTTTTTCGAAGCGGCGCAGCAAATCGTTGCCGCGCAGCACGGCATTGTCCAGCGCCTGCTTGGCGGTTTTCTTGCCGCTCCACACTTCTTCCAGCTCCTCGTCCATCACGCCGCGGATTTGCGGCATATAGCCCAGACGCAGGCCGCGGGTGTAAGACTTGGGCGGTTTGTTCTGCATTTGCTTGGTGGCGATGTCCGCGCCCGGATTCTTGTCATAAAAACCCTGCTTGCGCGACAGCTCGTAGGCGGCGGTCACCACCGGCAGGTAGCCGGTGTCCTGGTGCCACTTGGCCATCACCTCGGGGCTCGTCACCATTTTGAAGAACTTGGCCACGCCCTTGTATTCGGCCGGGCTCTTGCCGCCCATCACCCACAGGCTGGCGCCGCCGATCAAGGCGTTTTGCGGCGCGCCCTTCACTGCCGGGTCATAAGGCATCATGCCCATGCCGAAGTTGAACTTGGCGTTCTTGCGGATGTTGGCCAGCGAGCCGGAGCTGCCGGTCATGATGCCGCATTCGCCGCTGTAGAACTTCAGCGTGGCCTCGTCCTTGCGGCCGGCGTAGCTGAAAGTGCCGTCCTTGGCCATCTTGGCCAGGAACTCGATGTGCTTGACCTGGGTCGGGCCGTTGAACTGCAGCGTGGCGCCGGTGCCGCCGAAGCCGTTGTCCAGGCTGGCGAACGGCAGGCTATGCCAGGCGCTGTAGTTTTCCAGCTGCACCCAGCCTTGCCAGCCGGTGCTGTAGCCGCAGCGCATGCCGGAGGCTTTCAGCTTGGCGGCGGCGGCGGCCAGTTCCGGCCAGGTCTTGGGCGGCGCGTCCGCCAGGCCAGCTTTCTTGAAGGCATCCTTGTTGTAGTACAGCACCGGGGTGGAGCTGTTGAACGGCAAGGACAGCAGGTGTCCGGTCTTGGCGTCGGAGTAGTAGCTGGCCACGGCCGGGATGAAGGCCTTCTCGTCCAGCTTCTCGCCGGCGTCCGCCATCACTTGATACACCGGCTTGATCGCCTTCTTGGCCTGGATCATCGTGGCGGTGCCCACTTCGAACACCTGCACGATGGCCGGCGCGTTGCCGCTGCGATAAGCGGCGATGGCGGCGGCCAGCGATTCATCGTATTGGCCTTTGTACACCGGCGTGATCTTGTAATCTTTCTGACTGGCGTTGAACTGGGCGGCGATGGCGTTGACGCGATCTCCCAGCGCGCCGTCCATGGAGTGCCAGAACTGGATTTCGGTGGCGGCCTGAGCCGACAGGCTCATGGTCAGCATCAGGGGGACAAGAGCGGCTGCGCGGCGGGTGGCGCGAGACAGGGCGCGGGACATCGGCTTCTCCAATTATCGTTATGGCGGCTTGCATTCACGCGGCGGATTTTGGCCGCGCTACATGACAAGATCGTTACAATAATATGACGTAAAATTTGCATCAAGATGCCAAATGGAAAAACTAAGCAAAAAAAACGCGCCGAATCGGCGCGCTTTTTTTACTTTGATATCAAACTATTGGTAGCTTAGCTTGTCCGCTTTGCCCCAAAACACTCGATAAGCAAACGCTGTATAAGCGATGATGCAAGGCAGCACCACCACCGCGCCCCACAGAATCACCCACAAGGCCTCCGGATCCGCCGCCGCCTGCCAGATGGTCATGCGGCCAATCACCATTTCCGGAAACACGCTGTACGCCAAGCCCCAGAAAGCCAGCAGCACAATGCCGCAGCTGAGCGCGAACGGCAGCCAGCAGAAGGCGTCGTTGCCCGTCGCCTGCCTGCGCGCCAGCCGCGGCAGGCTCAGCCACAGCAAGCCAAACATGGCGAGCGAACCCAGGGGCAAAGGCAGCAGCAGCAAGAACTGCGGCAGCGCGAACCACTTGGCGGCGATGCCGGGATTGGCCAGCGGCGTCACCACCGACACCGCCAGTACCGCCATGCCCGCGCCGTACAAGGCATACTCCGCCCAAACGATAGCTTTGGCCTGCAGCGCGCCATGGGTTTTCATCACCAGCCAGCAAGCGCCCAGCAGCGCATAAGCCAAGGCCAGACCGGCGCCGACCACCAGCGCGAAGCCCCAGGCCAGCCCGCCTTCGGCGAAGCCGGTCAGAAAGCGGCCCAGCATCACGCCCTGCGCCAAGGCCGCCAACATCGAGCCGCCGGCGAAAGCCGCGTTCCACCACGGCTTGTGCGGATCCTGCGCCTTGACGCGGAAGTCGAAAGCCACGCCGCGCAGGATCAAGCCCACCAACATGGCCAGCACCGGCAGATACAGCGCGCCGAACACCACGCCATGCGCCACCGGGAAAGCCACCAGCAGCAAGCCGGCGCCCAGCACCAGCCAGGTTTCGTTGGCGTCCCAGAATGGCCCGATCGAACTCACCATCAGGTCCTTCTCTTCCTCGCCGGCCAAGGGCAGCAAAATGCCGACGCCAAGGTCGAAGCCATCCAGGATCACATACACCAGCATCGCCAGCGCCATCAGCCCGGCGAAAATCGCCGGCAGGTAGAATGCTTCGCTCATGCCAGTTTCTCCTTCAATTGGGTTGCGCTCGCCGCGTCATGCGCGCGCGCCTTGCGGGCGAGATGGAACAACACCGAGATATAAGCCGCCAGCAAGAAAGCGTACAAGGCCAGATAGGTCGTCAAAGAGGTGAACAACATCGGCCCGGTCGCCCGTCCCGCCGCCTGGGCGGTGGTCAGCACCCCGGTCACCAGCCAGGGCTGGCGGCCGATCTCGGTGACAAACCAGCCCGCCAAAGTGGCGATCCAGCCGGAAAAGGTCATCCACAACAGCAAACGCGCCAGCATGGGATGCAGCTCGCCGCGCTTCTTCAACTGCCAGGCGCCCAGCCAGGAGGCCAGCAGCATCAGCATGCCCATGCCCACCATCACGCGGAAACTCCAGAACACCTTGGCCACCGGCGGATGCTGCGCAAACTCGTTCAAACCCTTGATCTCGCCGCCCCACTGGTGAGTGAGGATCAGGCTGCCCAGCTGCGGCACGCCGATGGCGTAATCGTTGCTGCGGGTTTCGGCGTTGGGCAGCGCGAACAGCAGCAGCGGCACATCCTTCTCGGTATGCCAGATGCCTTCTATCGCCGCCAGTTTGGCCGGCTGATGCTTCAAGGTATTGAGGCCATGCATATCGCCGACGAACATCTGTAGCGGGATCAGCAGCGCCGCCAGGAACACGCCGGTCTTCAATGCCGCCATCACGCCGCGGCCGCGCTCTCCGCGCAGATAGCGATAGGCGGACAAGCCGGCGATCAGGAAGGCCACCGTCAGGCCGGAGGCCAGCAGCATATGAGTCAGCCGATAGGGCATGGACGGATTGAAGATCACCTCCAGCCAGCTGAGCACATGGGCGCGGCCGTCGCGCATCACGAAACCGGTCGGCGTCTGCATCCAGGAATTCAGCGCGATGATCCAGAACGCCGACAAGGTGTTGCCACCGGCCACCAGCAAGGTCGCCAGCGTATGCACCTTTTCCGGCACCCGCGAACGGCCGAACAGCATGATGCCGAGAAAGCCCGCCTCTAGGAAAAACGCGGTCAGGATTTCATAGGCCAGCAGCGGGCCGGCGATATTGCCCACCGTCTGCATATAGCCCGGCCAGTTGGTGCCGAACTGGAAGCTCATGGTCACGCCGGACACCACGCCCAGCGCGAAGGACAGCGCGAAGATCTTCACCCAGAACATATAGGCGTCCATCCAGCCCTGCTCGCCGGTCTGGCGGAAGCGCAGCTTGAAGAACAGCAGCACCCAGGCCATGGCGATATTGATGGTGGGGAACAGGATGTGGAAGGAAATATTGGTGGCGAACTGGATGCGCGCCAGCGTGACGGGATCGAGCTCCATGGCTTACTCCTTTTCTTCTTCGCGATGGCCCAGCCGCGACAGCGACTGGGTGAACTGCAGCACTTTCTGCACCTGGGAGCCCAGCTTCATCAGCCGCTGCAAGGTTTCCACGTCCATATGCTGAATATCGGAAAACCAGGTGGTGACCAGCTCGATCAGCTGGTACATCTGCTTCATCCGCTCCTGGGCGTGGCGCTCCTCCTCGCTGGCCGGGTTCTCCATGATGGCGCCGCGCAGCATGGTCAGCGTGGGCTCCACCTCGCGCTTCTTGCGCTCTTCGGCCAGGGTTTTGAAGATTTGCCAGACATCTTCCGGCGTGGAGAAGTACTCGCGGCGATCGCCCGGGAAGTGCTGCAGCTTGACCAAGCGCCACGACTGCAGCTCTTTCAAACCCATGCTGACATTGGAGCGGGAACAGCCTATGGCTTCGCCGATCTCGTCGGCGTTGAGCGGTTTGGGGGAAACGTAAAGCAAGGCGTAGATCTGGCCGACGGTGCGATTGATGCCCCAGCGGCTGCCCATCTCGCCGAAATGGAGCACAAAGGCCTGGACTAACGGTGGTGTGTTCATGATCTTCTCAATTTTCAGTAATTTCTGAAAGTTTGATATGAATCATAAGTTGATCATCTTTCCCCAGTCAATACGGACAGGTTTTGATCTGGTTGCTTGACCCTTTAGTCATAGCAAAATCGGCATGAAAAAAGCCACGCGGCAGCGTGGCTTATGAAGATGGGAGACGCCCCGGCTCAGAGCAACAGGATGGCCCGGAAATCGTTGACGTTGGTCTGCGTCGGCCCGGTGACCAAGAGATCGCCCAAAGCTGAAAAAAACCCGTGGCCGTCGTTATCGGCCAAGCGCTCCGACGCGCGCACGCCCAAGGCCAGCGCGCGCGCCAGGGTGTCCGGCGCGATAAAGGCCCCGGCGTTATCCTCGCTGCCGTCGATGCCATCGGTGTCGGCCGCCAAGGCGTAAGCGCCCTGCAAGCCATTCAGGGCGATGGCCAGCGCCAGCAGAAACTCGCTGTTGCGGCCGCCCCTGCCCCGCCCTTTCAACGTGACCGTGGTTTCGCCGCCGGACAGAATCACCGCCGGCCGGGCGACCGGGCTGTCATGCATGGCGATCTGCCGGGCGATGCCGGCATGAACCTTGGCCACCTCGCGCGCCTCGCCTTCTATGCTGTCGCCCAGCAGCAACACGTCGTAGCCCAGCCTCCGCGCCTCCGTCTCCGCCGCGCGCAAAGCCAGTTGCGGCGTGGCGATGAGGGTGTACTCCGCATGAGCGAGCCTGGCGTCGCCCGGCTTGGGCGTTTCATCCCGCTCGGCCGCCAACAGCGCCGCCACCGCCGGCGGCAAGGTCAAACCATACTTGGCGATCACCGCGCGCGCGTCGGCATAGCTGCTTGGGTCCGCTACCGTCGGACCAGAGGCGATCACCGCCGGATCGTCGCCCACTACATCGGAAATGGCCAGCGTGACCAGTTTGGCCGGCGCGCAAGCCAACGCCAGCCGCCCGCCCTTGATCGCGGACAGATGCTTGCGCACCGTGTTCATCTCATCAATGCCGGCGCCGCAGGCCAGCAACTGCCGGCTGAGCTCCTGCTTGTCCGCCAGGCTGATTCCAGCGGCCGGCAGTGCCAGCAGAGCCGAGCCGCCGCCGGACAGCAGACAGATCACCAGATCGTCTTCGCTCAGCCCCTGAACCGCCTGCAGAATGCGTTTGGCCGCTTGGCAGCCGGCCTCGTCCGGCACCGGATGCGAAGCCTCCAGCACCTCCACGCGCCGTGTCGGCGCCGCGTGGCCATAGCGCGTCACCACCACGCCGGACAAGTCGCCAGCCCAACCCTCCTCCAGCACCCGCGCCATCTCCGCCGCGGCCTTGCCAGCGCCGATGACCACGGTACGGCCTTGGGGCGGCGGCGGCAAATGGTCCAGCAAACGCTCGGGCTTGACGCTTTCCACTGCGACATCGAACAAACGGCGCAATACCTGCTGCGGCGACAGTCGGGACATGGTCTTCTCCTTGTGGTTTTCATTTCATTGTGCAGCAGCGCGCGGCGGCTGACACCCCCGTTGCCGCGCGTTAGAATGGCGGCGATTCCAACGCCCCGCCCACGGGGCGTTACGCATTTTTCCAGTACAGACCAAAAGCAGAGCCCGATACCCGATGAGCACGCCCCAACATACTCCGATGATGGCCCAATATTTCGCCCTCAAGCGCGACCACGCAGACAAACTGCTGTTCTATCGCATGGGCGACTTCTATGAGCTGTTCTACGAGGATGCGGAAAAGGCGGCTCGCCTCTTGGACATCACCCTGACCGCGCGCGGCGCCAGCGCCGGCGTGCCGATCAAGATGGCCGGCATCCCCTACCACGCCGCCGAGGGCTATCTGGCGCGGCTGGTGAAGATGGGCGAGTCGGTGGCCATCGCCGAGCAGATCGGCGACCCCGCCCTGGCCAAGGGCCCGGTGGAACGCAAGGTGGTGCGCATCGTCACGCCGGGCACGCTGACCGACGCGGCGCTGCTGGACGACAAGCGCGACAACCTGGTGCTGGCCGTCAATATGGTGAAAGGCGTGCTGGGCCTGGCCTGGCTGTCCTTGGCCAGCGGCGAATTCAAGGTGATGCAGGCCGATGTGGAGGATCTGTCCAGCGAGCTGGAGCGGCTGAAGCCGGCCGAGCTGGTGATCCCGGACGACACCGGCCTCGCCGCCTTTGAAGGCATCTCGATGCCGAAGAAAAAGCTGCCGCCGTGGCAGTTCGACATCGAATCGTCCAAGCTGGCGCTGACCCGCCACTTCGGCACCCGCGACCTGGCCGGCTTCGGCGCCGACACGCTGCCGGTGGCCGTCGGCGCGGCCGGCGCGCTGCTGGAGTACGTGAAATCCACCCAGGGCGTGAACCCGGCCCACATCGCCGCGCTGTCGGTGGAGGAAGCCGGCGAGCTGATCCGCATGGACGCCGCCACCCGCCGCAATCTGGAGCTGACCGAAACCATACGCGGCGAATCCTCGCCGACGCTAGCGTCGCTGCTCGACACCTGCGCCACCAGCATGGGCAGCCGCCTGCTCGGCCACTGGCTGCACCACCCGATGCGCAACCACGGCAAGCTGGCCCGCCGCCACGGCGCGGTGCGCGCGCTGCTGGCGCGTTACCAGGACGTGCACGCGGAACTGGACCAGGTGTCCGACATCGAACGCATCACCTCGCGGGTGGCGCTGCGCTCGGCCCGCCCGCGCGACCTGTCGGCGCTGCGGGACTCGCTGACGGCGCTGGCCGGCGTCAAGGCGCTGGCGGCCTCGCTGGATTCCGAGCTGCTGAACGAGCTCGCCGGCGTGCTGCCGGTCGACTCGCCGGTGCAAAAGATGTTGGCGGCGTCCATCCTGCCGGAGCCGGCCACCTTCCTGCGCGACGGCGGCGTGATCAACAACGGTTTCAGTCCGACGCTGGATGAGTTGCGCGCCATTCAAACCGACTGCGGCGACTTCCTGCTGAAGCTGGAAGCGCGCGAGAAAGAGCGCACCGGCATCACCACGCTGAAAGTGGAATTCAACCGCGTGCACGGCTTCTACATCGAGGTGTCCAAGGCGCAGTCGGACAAAGTGCCGGACGACTACCGCCGCCGCCAGACGCTGAAAAACGCCGAGCGCTACATCACGCCGGAGCTGAAGGAATTCGAGGACAAGGCGCTGACCGCGCAGGACCGCGCGCTGGCGTTGGAAAAGCAGCTGTACGAGACGCTGCTGGACGAGCTGGCGCCGCACATCGCCGAGCTGAAGCTGATCGCCCAGGCGGTGGCTGCGCTCGACGTGCTGTCCGCCTTCGCCCAGCGCGCCGCCATCGGCAATTACGCCGAGCCGCAGTTCGTGCCCGAGCCCAAGCTCGACATCGTCGCCGGCCGCCACCCGGTGGTGGAGGCGGAAGTGGAGCGCTTCATCGCCAACGACACCAAGCTGTCCGTCGAGCGCAAGCTGCTCTTGATCACCGGTCCGAACATGGGCGGTAAATCCACTTATATGCGGCAGAACGCGCTGATCACGCTGCTGGCCCACGTCGGCAGCTTCGTGCCGGCCGACTCGGCGGTGATCGGCCCGATCGACCGCATCTTCACCCGCATCGGCGCGTCTGACGACCTGGCCGGCGGCCGCTCCACCTTCATGGTGGAAATGACCGAAACCGCCAACATCCTCAACAACGCCAGCGAGCACTCGCTGGTGCTGATGGACGAAGTAGGCCGCGGGACGTCCACTTTCGACGGCCTGGCGCTGGCCTGGGCCATCGCCCGCGCCTTGATTGAAAAGAACCGCGCCTATACTTTGTTCGCCACCCACTATTTCGAGCTGACCACGCTGGCCGGCGAATATCCGGCGGTGGCCAACGTGCACCTGTCTGCCGTGGAGCACAAGGACCGCATCGTGTTCCTGCACCACGTGGAGGACGGCCCGGCCAGCCAGAGCTACGGTCTGGCGGTGGCGCAGTTGGCCGGCGTGCCGGGCAAGGTGATACGCGAGGCGCGCCGCCATCTGGCGGATCTGGAAAACCAGTCGGCCGCGCGGGTGCAGCCGGACCTGTTCGCCCAGCCAGTGCAGACTGTCGAAGCGGAACTTAATCCAGCCATCGACCGTCTACGCGAGGTCGACCCCGACGAGCTGACCCCCCGCCAGGCGCTGGAAATTTTGTTCGAACTGAAAAAACTGGCCGATTGATCAGCTTCATCCTGAAACATTACCTATTATTACTAAATGGTAACTTTCGAAAAGGAGCAGATGATGTCGCTTGAAACCGCCTCCGTCTCCACGAGCCTGAGCCAGTTGCTGGGCCAGTTCGAGGACGATGGAACGATCGCCCTTTCAGCTATCCGCGAAAAGGCCAACCAGGAGCTTTCCCGCTTCGCCGAGCTTGCGCAGAAGGAGTTGCAACAGTTCGATATCAGCATGCCGCCTGCCATCAGCCTGATCAGCGGCGAACACTTCCAGCTCAAACTGGAAAATGCGCACCCGCATGCGGATGAAATCCACAACTGGCTGGACGGCAATTTGATATTGGCCCGGAAGTTCAAGGAAGTGGAAGTCTTGTTCGAGCTGGTGCGCGCGGCGGAAAGCGCCGGCGAGGTGTTTTCGGAAAGCTCGAACTTCCATATCGGCCTGACCAGCGCAGGTCCGATCGCGTATTTCGAGGAACAACACTAAACCAACGCATTCCGTGAATCTTGGATCGGCTCGCTCAGGCGGCCAAAAACAGGGGGGAGCCTAGGCTTCCCCTTTATCATTTCCGCGCCCGGCTTTAAGCCTTTTTATTGCGCGCGAAGCGGAACGTCGGCGCCTTGCCGCCTTTGCCCCCCACTGCGCGATCTTGCGGCTGCGGCCTACTGGCAGGCTTGCCGGAACGCTTCGCTGGCGAAACCCGCGGCAAATCCTCCGGCCTCACCTCCAATTGGCGCAACTCGCCCGGCTGCAGTCCATCCAGCGTCCATGGCCCGATGGCCACGCGCACCAGCCGCAAGGTGGGCAGGCCGGCCTTGGCCGTCATCCTGCGCACTTGGCGATTTTTGCCTTCGCTGATGATGATTTCCAGCCAGCAATCCGGCACGGTTTTTCGAAACCGCACCGGCGGATTGCGCGGCCACAATGCCGGCGTTTCTATGCGCCGCACCTGGGCGGGCAAGGTGGTGAAATCGCCCAGGTCCACGCCGCGGCGCAGCATGTCCAGTTGCTCCTCCTTAGGCTCGCCCTCCACCTGCACCCAGTAAGTCTTGGGCAGCTTCCAACGCGGATCGGCGATGCGGTGCTGCAAGTTCCCATCCCCGGTCAACAGCAACAAACCTTCGCTGTCGGTGTCCAAGCGACCAGCCGGATAAACGCCTGGCAAAGACACGCAGGACTTCAGCGTCGGGTGCGTGGGATGGTCGGAAAACTGGCAGATCACGCCATAGGGCTTGTTGAGCAAGATGAGCTGGGACATGGAGGGCGCTGCGGAAAAAGTCATGAAGCGAATGATAGCAAGAGCGGCCCGTTCAGTCCGCGTCTTCTCGCCTGCCTGCGGATGGACGCTGCGCGGCAAACGGCTTACTATCGCAAATGTTTCCGCGCGATGGCTGTCGGACAATCGATCATCTACAGCCTCCGGGGCGCGGCGAGCATGCCATCAATAGGCTTTGCTTGGCGGGCCGAGCGGAATAATTCGCATCCGAAACGGCATCAAACAGTTATAACGCATAAAAAGTTCAGTTGCGATGCGATCCAGGCGAATGAGGAGAGGTATAATTCGCATTTGAAAATTGCCAGCAAGCCGCCGGGGCCGGCGAGGTTTCGCCCGCCCAAACCCTTCCCGCCGCCCGCAACTGCGGTCAGCAGCGAGAAGCGGTCTGCCCGGACAGGGCCTGGCCGAGCAATCGTTCTGTCATCACAAGATCAACATGGAGATAGAGTCATGCCTGCAGAACAATCGAAAATCATCTACACCCTCACCGATGAAGCG
Source organism: Chromobacterium sp. IIBBL 290-4 (assembly GCF_024207115.1). Lineage (NCBI taxonomy): Bacteria > Pseudomonadati > Pseudomonadota > Betaproteobacteria > Neisseriales > Chromobacteriaceae > Chromobacterium > Chromobacterium sp. IIBBL 290-4. Next base: position 2,774,103 of record NZ_CP100128.1, on the reverse strand, counting down.
CCGGCGCTGGCCACCAGTTCCTTCCTGCCCATCGTCCAGGCCTTCGCGGGTTCCGCCGGCATCACGGTCGACACCGCCGACATCTCCGTAGCCTCCCGCGTACTGGCTGAATTTCCCGACTATCTGAGCGACGCGCAGAAAGTCCCCAACACCCTGGCCGAACTCGGCAAGCTGACGCTGCAGCCGGAAGCCAACATCATCAAGCTGCCCAATATCAGCGCCTCCGTGGCTCAGCTGATCGCTTGCGTCAAGGAACTGCAAGCCAAGGGCTACCCGATTCCGGACTACCCGGAAAACCCGGCCAACGACGCCGAGAAGGCCATCAAGGACCGCTACGCCAAATGCCTGGGCTCCGCCGTGAACCCGGTGCTGCGCGAAGGCAACTCCGACCGCCGCGCGCCGCTGGCGGTGAAGAACTACGCCAAGAAGCATCCGCACTCGATGGGCGAATGGAAGCAGTGGTCGCAGACCCACTGTTCGCACATGCACCATGGCGACTTCTACCACGGCGAAAAGTCCATCACGCTGGACAAGGCCCGCGACGTCAAGATGGAGCTCACCACCAAGAGCGGCCAGACCATCGTGCTCAAGCCCAAGGTCGCGCTGCAAGACGGCGAGATCATCGACTCGATGTTCATGAGCAAGAAGGCGCTATGCGACTTCTACGAGCAGGAAATGGAAGACTGCCGCGAATCCGGCATCCTGTTCTCCCTGCACGTGAAGGCCACCATGATGAAGGTGTCCCACCCCATCGTATTCGGCCACTGCGTCAAGATCTACTACAAGGACGCGTTCGAGAAGCACGGCAAGCTGTTTGACGAGCTAGGCATCAACGTCAACAACGGCATGGCCACGCTGTACGAAAAAATCGAAACGCTGCCGGCCTCCAAGCGCGAAGAAATCATCCGCGACCTGCACGCCTGCCAGGAGCACCGCCCGCGCCTGGCGATGGTGGACTCCGCCAAGGGCATCACCAACTTCCATTCGCCGAACGACGTGATCGTCGACGCCTCGATGCCGGCGATGATCCGCGCTGGCGGCAAGATGTGGGGCGCCGATGGCAAGCCTTACGACTGCAAGGCCGTGATGCCGGAATCGACCTTCGCCCGCATCTACCAGGAGATGATCAACTTCTGCAAATGGCACGGCAACTTCGATCCGAAAACCATGGGCACCGTGCCCAACGTCGGCCTGATGGCGCAAAAGGCGGAAGAGTACGGTTCGCACGACAAGACTTTTGAAATCCAGGAAGACGGCGTCGCCAACATCGTTGACCTCGCCACCGGCGAAGTGCTGCTGAGCCAGAACGTGGAAGCCGGCGACATCTGGCGCATGTGCCAGGTCAAGGACGCGCCGATCCGCGACTGGGTGAAGCTGGCCGTAACCCGCGCCCGCAACTCCGGCATGCCGGCGGTGTTCTGGCTGGACCCGTACCGTCCGCATGAAAACGAGCTGATCAAGAAGGTGCAGACCTACCTGAAGGATTACGACACCAGCGGCCTGGACATCCACATCATGTCGCAAGTGCGCGCGATGCGCTTCACCCTGGAGCGCGTGGCCCGCGGCCTGGACACCATCTCGGTCACCGGCAACATCCTGCGCGACTACCTGACCGACCTGTTCCCTATCATGGAACTGGGCACCTCGGCCAAGATGCTGTCCATCGTGCCGCTGATGGCGGGCGGCGGCATGTACGAAACCGGCGCCGGCGGCTCCGCGCCCAAGCACGTGCAGCAGCTGCTGGAAGAAAACCACCTGCGTTGGGACAGCCTGGGCGAATTCCTGGCGCTGGCGGTATCGCTGGAAGACCTGGGCATCAAGACCGGCAACGCCAAGGCCAAGATCCTGGCCAAGACGCTGGACCTGGCCACCGGCAAGCTCTTGGACGAGAACAAGTCCCCATCGCGCCGCACCGGCGAGCTGGACAACCGCGGCAGCCAGTTCTACCTGTCGCAGTACTGGGCCCAGGCGCTGGCCGAGCAGAGCGAGGACAAGGAACTGCAAGCCCGCTTCGCCCCCGTCGCCAAGCAACTGGCCGACAACGAGCAGGCCATCCTGGCCGAACTGAAGGCCGTGCAGGGCAAGGCGGCCGACATCGGCGGCTACTACCTGCCGGACGCCGCCAAGTGCAGCGCGGTGATGCGCCCGAGCGCCACCTTCAACGCCGCCATCGCCGCCGTGCGCGCCTAAGCGTCGACGGGCATGGACAAAGCCTCCGGAGCGATCCGGAGGCTTTTTTCATTGCGCCGCCCTGCCGTGGAGGCAAGCCATTCAACGCCATTCCCGCGCCAGCTCCCTAGCCGCTTCCAGCACCCTGCCCTTGGCTTCATCGCGCCGCTTGCCGCCGCGCCAGGCCATCACCACCCGCCAGCGGCCCAGCTCCGGCTCAGCCAGATCCAACTCCTTGAGCAATCCCTGGCTCAGCTCTTCCCTTACCGCCAAGCGCGGCACAAACGCGATATAGCCATGCCATAGCGCCAGATCCCGCGCCGCCGCCGCCGGTTGCAATAAATGGATAGGGCTGGCCGATTGCCGCAAAGGCCGCAAACGCCGGACCAGATCCTCCGCCGCTTCGCCCCAGCGCTGCGGCGCCAACGGATAGGCGGCAATCTGCGCCAAGGTCACGCCTCGCGCGTCGGCCAGGGGATGCGAAGCGCCTGCCACCGCCACGATGGGCGCATCGCCCAGCACTTCCTGCTCAATGCCGCCGGTACTGGGCCTTTGCAATAAAAAACCGATGTCCAGCGCGCCGGACAGCACTTGCTGCAGAATCTGCGGCGAATGGTCGGTATCGCAATGAATTTCCAGAGGCGCGGCGGCCAGCTTGCGCAATAAGGGGCCGAAAATCACCCCGGCCAAGGACGGCAGCGACGCCAGCTTCAATTTAGGCAAACCCTCCCCCACCCGCATCCGCTCGCGCCCTTCGGCCAAGGCCTCCAGCGCGGTCCGAGCCGCCGGCAAGTAAGCCAGGCAAGCGGCAGTGGGCTCGGCCCCGCGGCGGTGGCGATTGAACAGCTTCGCGCCCAATAAAGTTTCCAGCTGCGCGATGCGCTGGCTGGCCTGCGGCTGAGTCCAGCCGCGCTTGGCCGCCGCCTGGCTGAAACTGCCCAGCTGCGCCGCATCCAATAGCAAGGACAAATCATCCAGAGAAATAGACATAAAAATTGCTGATACCAAAAATAATCAATAGCCGGTTTCGATAATATCAAAACCGCATCAGAATCGCCCGGCGATGGAGGCGATATGACAAACATGACCCAGGCCCGCCGTATGGGCCAATGCATTCTGCTGTTGGACAATACTCTGGTTTCATTTGGTTTCTACCTGGCTTTTCCGCTGATCAGCAGCCACTTCGTCGGCCAATTGCACTGGCCCGCGCTATGGGTGGGCTGCGCCTTGGGCGGACGCCAGTTTTGCCAGCAAGGCTTGAGTTGGCTGGGCGGCGGCCTGGCCGATCGCTTCGGCGCCAAACCAGCCATACTGAGCGGGCTGGTCTTGCGGGCCGCCAGCTTCGCCCTGCTGGCCCATGCGGAAAACATCGGCGCCTTGTTAGCTAGCTGCCTGCTTGCCGGCGTCGGCGGCGCGCTGTTCGAACCTGCCCGCGGCGCATTGTTGGCGCGGCTGTTGCCGCCCAGCCGTCGCGAACGTTTCTTCGCCTGGCTGATGACAACAGAAAACCTGAGCGCGGCCGGCGGCGCCTGGGCCGGCAGCTTGCTGCTGGACTGGGGCTTTTACTGAATAGGCATGGCCGGCATGCTCGCGTTCATGCTGGCATGCGCGGCCAACGCCGCGCTGCTGCCGGCGTATCGCGCCACCCGCCCTGCCCGGCAAAGCGCCGCGGCCGGCCCTTCGGTCTGGCGCGATCGGGCATTTCTTGCCCTGGTGTTGAGCTATAGCGGCTATTACATCCTGATGGTGCAGATGCTGATGCTGCTCCCGCTGTCCTTGCAGCAGCAAACCGGCAGCGCGAGCGCGGCCGGCTGGCTGTACGCGGAGCAGACCGCCATGATGCTGCTGTTGGCCTACCCGCTGACCCGCTATTTGGAACGCCGCTGGAGCCGGGAGCGGTGCATCTGCGGCGGGCTGGCCTTGATCACCTTGTCCCTGCTGCTGATTCCGCTTTGGCATAGCGCCATCGCCACGCTGAGCTGCGCCGCCTTGTTCATGCTTGGCGCGCTGGCCGTCGAGCCTGCCCGCGAGGGCCAGCTGATGAGTTTGGCCAAACCCCACGCCCGCGCGCGCTACATCGGCGCCGGCAGGCTGGGCCAGGCCATCGGCGGCGCCAGCGGCTACCTGATAGGCGGAGCCTTGGCGGACCTCGCCCATACGCTCTCCGCCCCTTCGCTCCCATGGCTTGCGCTTGGGGCCATAGGCGCGCTCACATTGCTGCGTCTACGAACCGTGTTCAAACCGCAGCTTCTCGGCCCTTCTGAATCTTCCGCAACCGCGCTGTCGCGCATCTGAAAGACCCTCATGCCGCATTTGACCACCGCAAGGCTGCTGCTGCGCAGACCGACGCTTGACGATATTGACAGCCTGTTCGCCATCTATGGCGATCCAGCGACCAATCTCTACAATCCCAACGGCCCCTACCCTTCAAGGCTCTATGCCGCAGAAAAAATGGCAGCCTGGCTAAAAGGATGGGATCAGGACGGCATCGGCCAATGGGCTGTTGCAAAACTGGACTCGCCTGCAGAGGTCATCGGATTTGGCGGGCTGTCTTACATGGATTACAACGGCGAACTCAAATTGAACCTCGGCTATCGTTTCGCCACGGCAGCCTGGGGCAAAGGTTACGCCAGCGAAACCGCCCGCGCCGCCTTGGACTGCGCCTTCGAGCGGCTCAATGCGCCTTCAATCTATGGCAAGGTCAGGCCTGCCAACCTGGCGTCAATCCACGTGCTGGAAAAGCAAGGCTTTCGACAGATCGCGCAGCTGCGCGACGTGGAAGACCGCCCACCCTCGCTTGTTTTTGAATTGACTCAAGCCGATTATCTGAGTCGCGCCTAAAGCCGGAAAATGAAAAGCCCGCCATAGGCGGGCTTTTTGGGAATGCGACCAACAGCCCACCACACGGCGGGACTGAAGCAGAACAATGCTTAAGCAGCGTTCTGGATATTAGACGCTTGCTTGCCCTTCGGACCGGACACCACTTCAAAGCTTACACGCTGACCCTCTTTCAGGGTCTTGAAGCCTTGCATGTTGATGGCCGAGAAGTGAGCGAACAGATCCTCGCCACCTTCGTCCGGAGTAATAAAGCCGAAGCCTTTTGCGTCATTGAACCACTTCACGGTACCAAATGCCATGTAACTTCCTTGCGAAAAAAGGCTGGTGAAGCCGACCAACTTAGAGCTTAATATAGTTTGACAATTCCGTTTCAGCGAAAGATGCCAACCGCTTAAGCCAAGCACCAGCTGCATTTCTACGCATACCAGGCTGCGCCGTCAAGTGATTGCCGTCTGTTGCGCCCCCTTGAAAAAAAGTCAGGGGGAACCAAAATTGAAGTAAGGCACCGTTTCCATGAAAGTCGACATGTCCACCTCGGTCAAAGACGATGCCCAGCTTGAGGCGTCACGGGTTAGGGAAAACCCACCCCCGATGTATAAGGTGTTGTTATTGAACGATGATTTTACCCCGATGGACTTCGTGGTGCAGGTTCTCCAGCAGTTCTTCCACATGAACCGAGAGAAGGCCACCCACATCATGCTGCAAGTCCACACGCAAGGTCACGGCGTGTGTGGCGTTTATACCAAAGACGTGGCTGCAACGAAGGTCGAGCAGGTGTTGCAATATGCGAAAGCGCATCAGCATCCGCTTCAGTGCGTAATGGAGGAAAACTGATGATTGCCCAGGAGCTTGAAGTAAGCCTGCACATGGCGTTCATGGACGCACGGCGCAAGCGCCACGAGTTCATCAGCGTGGAGCATCTGCTGCTCGCGATGACCGACAACCCGTCGGCCGCAGAAGTCCTGCGGGCCTGCGGCGCCAATATCGACCAACTCAAGAAGCAGCTGACCGACTTCATCGACGAGCACACGCCCACCGTGCCCGGCGAGGCCGAAGTCGAAACCCAGCCTACGCTTGGCTTCCAGCGCGTGATTCAACGCGCCATCCTCCACGTGCAGTCGTCGGGCAAGAAGGAAGTGTCCGGCGCCAACATCCTGGTCGCCATCTTCGGCGAAAAGGACTCGCACGCGGTGTATTACCTGCACCAGCAAGGCATTTCGCGGCTGGATGTCGTCAACTTCATCTCGCACGGCATCACCAAGCAGCGGTCGCAGCAGCCGCCGCAAGAGCCGCGCGACAACAGCAACAACGACGCGGAGAGCGAGGAGCAGACCACCGGTCCGGGCGGGGCGCTGGAGAACTACACCCAGAACCTCAACCAGATGGCCCGCGACGGCAAGATCGACCCCTTGATCGGCCGCGAGCATGAGCTGGAACGCACGGTGCAGATCCTGTGCCGCCGCCGCAAGAACAACCCGCTGCTGGTGGGCGAGGCAGGCGTCGGCAAAACCGCCATCGCGGAGGGCCTGGCGCGCCGCATCGTGGGCGGAGAAGTGCCGGAAATCCTGTCCAAATCCACCGTCTACGCGCTGGACATGGGCGCCCTGCTGGCCGGCACCAAGTACCGCGGCGATTTCGAGCAGCGGCTGAAGGCGGTGATCAAGCAGCTCACCGACGACAGCAACGCGATCTTGTTCATTGACGAGATCCACACGCTGATCGGCGCCGGTGCGGCCTCCGGCGGCACGCTGGACGCGTCCAACCTGCTCAAGCCTGCCCTTTCGAACGGCAGCCTGCGTTGCATAGGCGCCACGACGTACAACGAATACCGCGGCATCTTCGAAAAAGACAACGCGCTGTCGCGCCGCTTCCAGAAGATAGACGTCACCGAGCCGACGGTCGAGCAGACGGTGGAAATCCTCAAGGGCCTGAAATCCCGCTTCGAGGCCCACCATGGCGTCAAGTACACGCAGTCGGCGCTGTCCACCGCGGCAGAGCTGTCGGCGCGCTACATCAACGACCGCCATCTGCCGGACAAGGCCATCGACGTGATCGACGAAGCCGGCGCGGCGCAGAAGATCCTGCCCAAGTCCAGGCAGAAGAAGGTGATCAACAAGTCGGAGATCGAAGAGATCGTCGCCAAGATCGCCCGCATTCCGCCCAAGACGGTCTCCAGCGACGACAAGAACGTGCTGAAGAACCTGGAGCGCGATCTGAAGAACGTGGTGTTCGGCCAGGAGAAGGCGATCGAAGGCCTGTCCAGCGCGATCAAGATGACGCGCTCCGGCCTGGGCAACCCGCAGAAGCCTATCGGCTCCTTCCTGTTCTCCGGCCCGACCGGCGTCGGCAAAACCGAGCTGGCGCGCCAACTGGCCTACATTCTCGGCGTCGAGCTGATCCGCTTCGACATGTCCGAGTATATGGAGCGCCATGCGGTGTCGCGCTTGATCGGCGCGCCTCCGGGCTATGTCGGCTTCGAACAGGGCGGCCAGTTGACCGAGGCCATCAACAAGCATCCGTACGCGGTGGTGCTGCTGGATGAGATCGAAAAAGCGCATCCGGACATCTACAACGTGCTGCTGCAGGTGATGGACCACGGCACCCTGACCGACAACAACGGCCGCAAGGCGGATTTCCGCAACGTGGTGCTGATCATGACCACCAACGCGGGCGCGGAATCGCTGTCCAAGCCGACGCTGGGCTTCACCCAGACCAAGGCCGCCGGCGACGAGATGGGCGACATCAAGAAGATGTTCAGCCCCGAGTTCCGCAACCGTCTGGACGCCATCATCCCGTTCGGCATGCTGGACGAGCAGATCATCCTGCAGGTGGTGGACAAGTTCCTGATGCAGCTGGAACAGCAATTGTCGGAGAAGCATGTCGACATCCACTTCACCGACGAGCTGCGCCGCTACCTGGCGAAGAACGGCTTCGACCCGCTGATGGGCGCCCGCCCGATGGCGCGGCTGATCCAGGACACGCTGCGCAAGGCGCTGGCGGACGAGCTGTTGTTCGGCCGCCTGGTATCCGGCGGCGAGGTGACGGTGACGGTGATCGACGACAAGGTGGAGCTGAAGTTCGACCAAGGCGCGCTGGCCACCGAACCGGCCTGATCCCTAAACTCCAGTCGACGACGCCCGCGCAAGCGGGCGTTTTCTTTGCGGCCTCAGCCGCGCGGATGATGCTTGGCGTGCAGCTGCTTCAAGCGTTCGCGCGCGACATGGGTGTAGATCTGCGTGGTGGAAATATCGGAGTGGCCCAATAGCAGCTGCACCACCCGCAGATCCGCGCCGTGATTGACCAGATGGGTGGCGAAGGCATGGCGCAGCACGTGCGGACTGACCTTGGCCAAGCCCAGGCGGCCGGCGTATTGCGAGATCAAATGCCAAGCCATCTGCCGCGTCATGCCGGCCTTGCGCTGGGTGACGAATACCTCGTCGCAGGGATGTCCGGCCAATAGCAATGGCCTCGCCTCCTTGAAATAACGCAGCAGCCAATCCTGGGCTATCTCGCCCAAGGGCACCAGCCGCTCCTTGCTGCCCTTGCCTATGGTCTTGACCACGCCATCCAGCAAATTCAGCTGGCTGAGCGTCAGCCCCACCAGTTCCGACACCCGCAGTCCGCTGGCGTACAGCACTTCCAGCATGGCCCGATCGCGCATTCCCAGCGGCGTGGACACATCCGGCGCATCCAGCAGCGCCTCCACATCCTTCTCGGATAGCGATTTAGGCAGCCGTTGCCCTTGCTTGGGAGACACCAGCCTGGCGCTGGGGTCATCCTGCCGGATCCCGCTTTGCGTCAGATGCTGATAGTAGCGGCGCAAGGCCGACGTCAGCCGGGCCCGGGTGGCCGGCTTTTCGCTGTCCACGCCCAGCAGCAGCGCGCGCTCCAGATCTTGCTGTCCGGCGCTCTCCAGCGCCGCGCCCCGCTCGGCCAGCCGCGCCGCCAGCTTGGACAAGTCGCGCCGGTAGGCCGCCAGCGTATTCTGCGACAAGCCATCGGACAGCCATAGCTGGTCCAGGAAGGCGTCGATGCTGTCTTTATCCGAGCTCATGCCGCAGCAGCCATTTCTTGATGTTGAGCGTGCCATCGCCGCTGGACTGGTTGAAGCCGCCCAGGCCGGCGCTCGCCACCACGCGGTGGCAGGGCACGATGAGGGGAATGGGATTGCGTCCGCAAGCGCCGCCGACGGCCCGCGGCGAAGAGGCCAGCGTTTGCGAGATATCCAGATAGCGGCGCGTCTCGCCGCAGGGAATGGCGGCGATTTGCTCCCACACCTTCAACTGGTAAGGCGTGCCATGCAGGCGATAAGGCAAGGCGAAGACATGGCGAGGGTCGGCGTAATATGCATCCAGCTGGCGCGCCACCTCCGCCTCCAGGCTGCCTGAGGCGGGCGGCGCCAGCGGCGCGTCCGCCGGCATGAAGTCTAGCCTTATCAATTCACCGTCGCGGCACTGCATGCCCAACCGGCCGAACGGCGCGGCGATCACGGCGCTGAAACCCATCGCACCCCCTTGAAATGAAAAAAGCGCAAGGCCAGGCCTTGCGCTTTGATGATAGCGGCGGTCGCCGACAGGATTAACCCTGCTTGCGAGCCGGCAGCTTTTCCTTGATGCGTGCGGACTTGCCGGTGCGGCCGCGCAGGTAGTACAGCTTGGCGCGACGAACGTCACCGCGACGCTTCACTTCAACGGAAGCCACCAGCGGGGAGTAAGTTTGGAAGGTACGCTCAACACCTTCGCCGGCGGACATCTTGCGCACGGTGAAAGCGCTGTTCAGGCCGCGGTTACGCTTGGCGATTACCACGCCTTCGTAAGCCTGCAGACGCTCGCGGTTGCCTTCCTTTACCTTAACTTGCACCACTACGGTGTCGCCCGGGGCGAATTCCGGCAGGGTCTTGCCCAGGCGTGCGATTTCTTCTTGCTCGAGTTTTTGAATCAGATTCATGATTACTCCGATTTGTTCTGGATATCTTGTTCCTGCTGGTACTCCGCCAGCAGCCGAGATTCCTGTTTTGTCAAAATGCGGTCTTTCAGCAGCTCGGGACGACGTTTCCACGTGCGCCCCAGCGACTGCTTCAGCCGCCATTTGGCGATCAGGGCATGATTACCGGACAACAGCACGTCCGGCACCCGCATGCCTCGATACTCTTCGGGTCGGGTATAATGCGGACAGTCCAACAGACCATCCACAAATGAGTCTTCGTACGCCGATTGCGCGTCATTGAGCGCGCCCGGCAGCAGCCTGACCACAGCATCCGTCACCACCATCGCCGCCAGCTCGCCGCCGGACAGCACATAGTCGCCGATGGAGATTTCCTCGTCGACCTCGGTGGCGATCAAGCGCTCGTCTATGCCTTCGTAGCGGCCGCACAGCAGGATCAGGCCCGGCTTTTGCGACAGCTCTTCCGCCTTGGCATGGCTTAACTGTTTGCCTTGCGGCGACAGGTACACCACGTGCGAACGCTCCACGCCGGCTTCGCGCTGACGCGCTCGCGCGGCGGCGAGCGCCTTTTCCAAGGGCTCGATCTGCATCACCATGCCGGGACCGCCGCCATAAGGCCGGTCATCCACCCGACGATAATTGTCGTGGGTGAAATCACGCGGATTCCAGGCATGGAAATGCCACAGGCCCAAATCAAGCGCCCGCTGGCTGACGCCAAAACGGGCGATCGAATCGAACATCTCCGGGAACAGCGTTACCGCGTCGATCTGCATCAGTAATCCAGACCCCAGTCCACCAGAATGCGGCCCTCGGCTCGCACCACGTCCAGCACATACTGTCCGACGAAGGGGATCAGCCTTTGCTGACCATCGTCGCCCTTGACCACCAGCACATCGTTGGCGCCCGTCTCAAGCAGGTTGTCCACCTTGCCGAGCGTTTCGCCTTGCTGGTTGACGACGACCAGGCCGATCAGGTCGGCCCAGTAATATTCGTCGTCGCCGGCCTCCGGCAACTCGCTGCGCGGAATCGCGATCTGCGAGCCGCGCAACGCTTCCGCGCCGTCGCGATCTTCGACGCCTTCCAGCTTGGCCGCCAGGGCCTTGGGCTGAACCGCGCCGTTTTCGAATGCATATGGCTTCCAGCTGCCGTTCTTGCCCAACCACCAGGTCGGGTAATCGAACAGACTGTCAGCGTATTCGGTATCGGCATGGATTTTCACCCAGCCCTTGATGCCGAAGGCGCCGCGCACAAAGCCCATCACTACCAGATCTTCGTCGCGCATGCGCCCAATTCCGTCTTGAGTTTGGATAGCCGAATTAAGCGGCTACGGCCTTCTGCTCTTTCAGCAGCTTGGCAACGGAGTCGGACAGCTGAGCGCCAACGCCTACCCAGTAGTTCAGACGGTCCATGGTGAAGCGGACGCGTTCTTGCTTTTCGTTGGCTACCGGGTTGTAGAAGCCAACGCGCTCGATGAAGCGACCGTCACGACGGTTGCGGGAATCGGTCACCACGATGTTGTAGAACGGACGGTTCTTGGCGCCGCCGCGTGCCAGACGAATCACTACCATTGTCGATTGTCCTTGAAAAAAACTGGATATAGAAAAGCCCACGATTTTAGGGCAGATTTCCCTTATCTTGCAAGCGCTTAATGCAAAACTGTGTCAGAGCCGCCGCCTACAAGGGCTTCAGCACCAGCGTCAAGGCCCTGTCTTCAGGGTGCGGCTCGACGCTAAACCCCAGTTTATGCATCAGTTTCAACATGCCCTTGTTGCCGGCCAGGACTTCGCCGCGCATCAGCTTCAAGCCCTGCTCGCGCGCCGCGTCGAACAGCGCCTGCATCAGCAAATTGCCGATGCCGCGCCCCTGCCAACTATCCGCCACTTCCAGCGCGAACTCGCAGGCTTCGTTGTCCGGATCGGTGATGAAACGCGCCACCGCCAGCATCTCCTCGCCCCCGTCGCCTTCGCGCGTCATCGCCAACGCCATCTCGCGGTCGTAGTCGAGCTGGGTGAAGCGGACCAGCATGCTTTGCGACAATTGCTTGATGCTGGAAAGGTAGCGGTTATATCGGCTTTCTTCCGAGAGATTGCGGACGAAGGCCTGCTGCATCTCGGCGTCTTCCGGCCGGATCGGCCGGATCATCACCGGCGTGCCGTCATGCAGCTTGGCGCATATCACCATATGGCTGGGGTAAGGCATGATGGCCATGTGGCCGTAACGCTTCAGGTCGCGGCGCGCGGGCTCAACGATGATGCGGGCGTCCAGCGCGATGACGCCCTGTTCGTCGGCCACCAGCGGGTTGATATCCATCTCTCGCAATTGCGGCAGCTCGCACACCATTTCCGATACCTGCAGCAGCACATGACGCAATTCGTCGATATCGACCGGCGGCAGGTTCTTGAACGGTCCGAGCAGCTGGCCGATGCGGGTCTGGCCTATCATATTGTCGACCAGATAATCATTCAGCGGCGGCAAGGCCAGCGCCAGGTCATGCATCACCTCCACCGCGATGCCGCCGGCGCCGAAGGTGATCACCGGACCGAAGGCAGCGTCGCGCGCCACGCCGACGATCACCTCGCGGGCGAAGCGGCGTTTGCGCATGGGCTGCACCGAGACGCCATCGATGCGCGCATCCGGCCGCGCATGCCTCGCGCGGGAAATGATGCCGTCGAAGGCGCTGCGCAGCGTCGTTTCGTTGCTGATATTCAGCTCAACGCCGCCGACATCCGACTTATAGATGATGTCGGGCGAGTCTATCTTCAGCACCACCGGATAACCTATCTTCTCCGCCTGGCGGGCCGCCTGGTCGGCGGTGCGCGCCAGCGTGGTCGGATTCACCGGGATATGAAAGGCCGCCAGCACCTGCTTGGATTCGCGCTCGGACAAAATGGTGCGGCCTTCGGCCAGCGCGGCGTCTATCACCTTGCGCGCGGCGCCGATGTCGGCCTCGTCGCGCTTGCCTTCCAGCGGACCCGGCGTCTGCAGCAGCAACTGCTGATTGCGCTGATAGGCCGCCAGATGGCGGAACACCTCGATGCCGTACTCCGGCGCCCGGAAGTGCGCGCACTTGGCCTTGTCGAACAGCTCGCGGCTTTCCGACACCTTGGCGTCGCCCAGCCAGGACAGGAACAGCGGCTTGGAGGTCTCGCGCTGCAGCCCTATCATCAATTGCGCCGTAGTCAGATGATCAGTACCCGCCTGCGGCGTGAACACCACCATCACGCCGTCCACGCCGGCATCGTCGACGCAGGCCTTCACCGCGGTGCGGAAACGCATCGGGCTGGCGTCGCCGATGATGTCCAAGGGATTGGCATGCGACCAGTTGCGCGGCAGCACGCTGTCCAGCAGCTTCATGGTTTCATCGCCGAGCTTGGCCAGCTCCACGCCGTTGTCCACCGCGCTGTCCGCCGCCAGCAGCCCGGGACCGAAGCCGTTGGAGACGATGGCCAAGCGTCGTCCGCCCACCCGGTAATTGGCGGCCAGCACCTTGGCGGCGGTGAACAGCTGCGAGATGGACGACACCCGCAGCACGCCGGCGCGGGACAAGGCGGCGTCGAACACATCGCCGCTGGCCACCAGATTGCCGGCATGGGTGCGGCCGTTGTCATCGCTTTCGAAACGGCCGGACTTGATCACCACCACCGGCTTGGTGCGGGCGGCGGCGCGCAGCGCCGACATAAAGCGGCGCGAATCGTGAATGTGGTGTACATGCAACAGAATGCCCTGGGTGGCGTTGTCGGCCACCAGGTAATCCAGAATCTCGCCGAAACCGACATCCAGCGCGCCGCCCAGCGAGATCACGCTGGAGAAGCCGATTTCCTTGCTGTCCGCCCAGTCCAGCATCGCCGCGCACAAGGCGGACGACTCCGACACCAGCGCCAGATTGCCCGGCCTCACCTTGCCGCTGTAGTTGCTGGCGTTGAAGCCGGCCACCGGCCGCATCAGGCCCAGCACATTGGGGCCGAGGATGCGGATGCCGAAGTGGCGGGCGATGGACAAGGCCTCGTTGATCAGCTCCTGCTCCAACTGCTCGCTGTCGGAAAACTCCTTGGCCAGCAACACCGCCTTGACGCCCTTCTTGCCGCAATCCTTGACGATGGCCGGCAGGCTGCGGATCGCCGTCACCACCACCGCCAGGTCCACCGGCCCGTCTATCTGCCGCACCGAGGACACCGCTGGAATGCCGCCCACCACCTTATGGTTCAGATTCACCGGAAACAGCTTGCCCTGGAAAGCGCTGGCCAGCAGATTGGCGAACACCGCCTGGCCGATGGAGCCGGGCCGGTCGCTGGCGCCGACCACGGCGACATGGCGAGGAGAAAACAGCGGGGTCAGATAATGCGGCCTCATGGATACTTGTCCTCGGAAACGATATCAATAGGCACCGGCTTGCCCGCCGGCGCGGCTGGCGGCCATTCCGCCTGCAAGGTTACGTGATCGATGCTGAAATCGCGCGACAGCATGCGCTGGCACGCCGCCAGAATGCGCGGCCAATCCTGCGGGGCCGCAATCCGCAAATGCGCCGACAAGGCCACCCGCTCCGCCGACATGGTCCAGACATGCAGATCATGCACCGAGCGGACGCCGGCGATGGCGGCCAGCGCCGCGCCTATCCGGTTGTAGTCGAGATGCCGCGGCACGCCCTCCATCAGCACCAGCCCGGCCTGGCGAATCAAGCGCCAAGCCGCGGCAAGCAATAACAGGGCCACCAGGATGGACAACAGCGGATCCACCATCAGCCATCCCGTCCGCCAGATTACCGCACCTGATGCGATCGCAGCCACCGAGCCCAGCAGATCGCCCAGCACATGCCATAGCGCCGCGCGGCTGTTCAGGCTGTGCGCGCCGCGGCTAAGCAGCCAGGCGGCCAGCGCATTGACCGCCAAGCCCGCCGCCGCGATCCACAACAACCCCAAGCCGTTGACCGGATGCGGCCGCGCCAGCCTGGACGCCGCCTCGATCACGATGACGATGGACAGCCCGAACAGCAGCAGGCTATTCACCAAGGCGCCCAGCACTTCGGCGCGGCCGTGGCCGAACGACAGCCTCTCATTGGCCGGACGGTGGCCAATATGCGACACCCACAACGCCAATAATAAGGACAGCGAATCAGTCAACATGTGGCCGGCGTCGGACAGCAGCGCCAATGACCCGCTCCACCAGCCGCCCAGCAGCTCCACCACGGCGAACACCAGCGTCAGCGCCGTCACCTGGGCCAGCGAGCGGCTGCTCAGCCGGCGGCCGGCCCGCGCGCTCGGCCCTGCATGCGGGTGCAAATGGCCATGATTGAAGTCATGTTCGTCGTCGTGCGCGCAATCTTCCGCGCCGCTCTCATCATGCAGATGGAACCTGGACGTCATTTTGACCTCCGACAAACAAGCGACATGTGCATTTTGCGCTGCACCAGACCAAGAAATCCCGCTCGCGCCTCGCTGGCCAGTAGCGCAGTCTTTACAATATTGCTAACCTTTACTATTTCGCAACAAACGTTTATTGCGCCGCACCATGCAAGCCGCCGAGCGCAACGCGCCCGAATCAGGCAGGAGCAAACTGATCATGACGAAACGCGTCGTCACCCTCGCCCATTACTATACCCAGCCTGAAATCCAGCAGATGGCGGACAAAGTGGGCGATAGCCTGGAATTGTCGCTGTACGCCAAGGAGGCCCAGGCGGACATCATCGTGTTCGCCGGCGTCCGCTTCATGGCGGAAACCGCCAAGATCCTCAATCCGGAGGCCACGGTCATCCTGCCTGACGCCGGCTCCACCTGCTCGCTGGTCACCCAGACCAACGTCGCCGAGCTGATTCAGTGGCGCAAGCGCTACTCGGACCATGTGCACGTGTCCTACATCAACTCCAGCGCCGAGCACAAAGCCGTGTCCGACTGGATCGTCACCAGCCGCAATGTGGACGACATCATCGCCCACCTGTACGCCGAAGGTAAGAAGGTGATCTTCTCGCCCGACCGCAATATGGGCGGCTATCTGAACGATCAATACGGCTACGACATGCCGCTGTGGTCGGCCGTGTGCGAAGTGCACGACAAGTTCAATGAGGCGGCGCTGGAAGAAGCCTTCGCCGCCGTCCAGGGCGGGAAATACCTGATCGCCCACCCGGAAAGCCCGTTGCCGGTATTGAAGAAGGCCGATTACGTCGGCTCCACCTCCGGCATGCTCAATTGGGTGAAGGCCTACCAGGGCGATCCCAAGGCGGTGATCTTCGTCGCCACCGAAGACGGCATCCTGTACAACATGGGGCTGGCCCGTCCGGATCTCGACCTGCGCCAGGCGCCGATCTACGCCGGCTGCCAATGCAACTCCTGTCCGTACATGAAGATGAACACCATCGAGGCGGTCAAACGCGCCCAGCAAGGCCAGGGCCTGGAGATCGACTATCTGACCCCGGAGCAGATGGACGCGGCCCGCGTGCCGATCGAGCGCATGCTGGAGTTCAGCAAACGCTACTACGCCTGACGATAGGCCGAAAACCCGCCCCCCGCGGGTTTTTTTACGGCCTATGAAACTATTGCCCTATTCGCTGTCACGCTGGCGGCGCTACAATCACCCGGCTATCGAGGGAAAGACCTTACATGAAGTTTCTGTTGAGCAATGACGACGGATATTCGGCGCCGGGCCTGGCCATGCTGGCGCAAACGCTGGCGCGCTACGGCGATGTGGTGGTGGTGGCGCCCGAACAGGACCGCAGCGGCGCCAGCAACTCGCTGACGCTGGACCGTCCGCTGACCGCGCGCCAAGCGGCCAACGGCTTTTACTACGTCAACGGCACGCCCACCGACTGCGTGCACCTGGCGGTGACCGGCCTATTGGATTTCAAGCCGGACATGATCTTCACCGGCATCAACCACGGTCCCAATATGGGCGACGACACCTTGTATTCCGGCACCGTGGCGGCGGCGACCGAGGGCTTCATGCTGGGCATACCGTCCATCGCCGTTTCTCTGGCGGGCCACAGCGGCCGGCATTTCGCCAGCGCCGGCAAAGTGGTGGAGCAATTGGTGGAGCGCTGCCAAGCGGAACCGTTTGCGCAAGCCGTGCTGCTGAACGTCAATGTGCCGGACGCCCCGCCGGAAACGCTGGGCGACATCCGCGTCACCCGCCTGGGGCGGCGGCATGCGGCCCAGCCGGTCATCCAATCCAAGAATCCGCGCGGCGAGACGATATACTGGGTAGGGCCGGTCGGCGCGGTGCAGGATGCCGGGCCTGACACCGACTTCGGCTGCGTCGCGGCGGGACAGGTTTCCGTCACTCCGCTGATGCTGGACTTGACCGCCTACGGGCAATTGGACAGGATTTCCACATGGCTGCGCCGCTGACCCCTCAGGACCAGGCCTACGGCATGCTTTCCGAGCGCACGCGCCGGCGCATGACCGAGCGCTTGCGCCAACACGGCGTCAGCGATGAAAGAGTGCTGACCGCCATGTTCGAGGTGCCGCGCCACTTGTTCGTCGACCAGGCGCTGGCCACGCGCGCCTATGACGATGTGTCGCTGCCCATAGGCCATGGCCAGACCATCTCGCAGCCGCTGACCGTGGCGCGGATGACCGAGTTGCTGATTCAGGGCCGCCAGCCCGGCAAGATCCTGGAAATCGGCACCGGCTGCGGTTATCAAACCGCCGTGCTGCTCAAAACCGGCGCGGAGGTCTACTCGATGGAACGCTTGGGCGCCATTTTGGACCAAGCAAGGAAGAATTTGCGCGCCGCCAAGCTGGTGCATGCCCGCTTGGTGCATGGCGACGGTTATCTCGGCCTGCCGGAAGCCGCGCCTTTCGACGGCATACTGATCGCCGCCGCGGCGCGTGCCGTGCCAGCCGCTCTGGTAGAGCAGCTGGCCGAAGGCGGCAAGCTGGTGCTGCCGCTGGGCGAGTCCGAGCAACATTTATGGTTGATCGAGAAAACCGCGCAAGGTATTCAGAAGAGCAGGCTGGACCCCGTTAAGTTTGTGCCCTTATTGAATGGCCGCGGTTAAAACTGCGAAAACGCAACAGTTCACCTGTCTAACAATCAAGCAAAACACCGACTTCACAGTTTCGACAAAAAAACATGCTAAAAATGCATTGCAGCTATGCGTATATATTAGCCGCCTCGCTGGGCGTGAGCCTGGCCGGTTGCAGCTCCATGGTTCAACAAGCCGCTCCGGTGGAAAGCGCCGCGGCGAGCCGTCCGGCTCAGCCCGCGCCGGCGCCTCAAGCGGCAGCGGCCCAGCCCAGCGGCGCCACCGTGGCTACGCCCTATCAAAGCCATGGCAACCTGCAGGCCAAGCCCCTGGGCGATAGCCAGCCGTCGCCAGGCGAACAGACTTATGTGGTGAAACCCGGCGACAACCTGTTCCGGATTTCGCTGAACCACGGCTTGAAGTACAAGGATGTAGCGGCCTGGAACAATCTGCCCGACACCGGCATCAAGGTCGGACAGGTGCTGCGGCTCACGCCGCCGGGTTCGGACTCGACGCCGGCGGCGACGGAAACCGCCCCGGCAGCCAAACCTGCCCAGGCAGCGGCGGCAAGCGGCGCGCCGGCCAATACCGGCGGCGCGGCGACGGTCAAGACGTACCCCAAGGCGCTGAAACTGCCTTACGGCAGCGACGCGGCGAAAGACCTGGCGGCTCAGAGCGAGGGACGCCAGAACCATAACAACGCTCAAACGCAGTCGCCGGCGGCGGAAACGGTTGCTCCCGCTCCGGCCAAGAAGCAAGAAGCCAGCGCAGCTCAGCCGGCGGCCCCAAGCAGCAAGCCGGCCGCCAGCGAGCCGGCCAAGCAGGAGGAAGATGCGGTAGCCTGGAACTGGCCGACGGAAGGCAAGGTCATCAAGGGCTACTCGGACAGCAACAAAGGCATTGAAATCAGCGGGCGCATGGGCCAGCCGGTGCTCGCGGCGGGAGAGGGCAAGGTGGTGTACAGCGGCGCCGGGCTTCGCGGCTACGGCAAGCTGATCATCATCAAGCACAACAAGACCTTCCTGTCGGCTTACGCTCATAACAGCCAATTGCTGGTAAAAGAGGGACAGACTGTCAAGAAAGGGCAGAAGATTGCCGAAATGGGCAATACCGATGCCGACCAAGTCAAGCTGCACTTCGAGATCCGCCGTTTCGGCAAACCGGTGGATCCGATGCAATATCTTGAACACAAGTCCTAGCGGGTAGGCGTTCTCGCCCCCGCCGGACCAGACAGCGACGGGGGTAGAGAGATGAGCAACGAAATCGACATCCTGGACGAGAATGAAATGCTCGAAGAGGAGGCTGGCGAGGAAACCGCCAGCGAGGCCGAAACCGATGAAAGCGTGGAAAGCGGCTCGACGCAACCCGAGGAAGTTGTCGCCGACGTCACCCAGATCTACCTGAACGACATCGGCAACAATGCCTTGCTGACGCCTCAGGAAGAGCTGGCCCTGGCGCGCAGAGTGGTGGCGGGAGAGTTTGAAGCTCGTCAGAAAATGATCGAGCACAATCTGCGCCTGGTGGTGAACATCGCCAAGCACTACATCAACCGCGGCCTGGCCCTGCTGGATCTGATCGAAGAAGGCAATATCGGCCTGATGCACGCGCTGGAAAAGTTCGACCCGGAGCGCGGCTTCCGCTTCTCCACCTACGCCACCTGGTGGATACGCCAGAGCATAGAGCGGGCGATCATGAACCAGTCGCGCACCATCCGCCTGCCGGTGCACGTGATCAAGGAGCTGAACGTCTATCTGCGCGCCTCGCGCCACCTGGAAAGCCAGATCGGCCGCGAGCCCAGCGTGGAAGAGATCGCCCACCTGGTCGGCAAGCCGGTGGAGGATGTGCGCAAGGTGCTGAACCTGAACGAGCGCATGGCCTCGCTGGATGCGCCGCTGGACATCGATCCTATGCTGTCGATAGGCGAATCCATCCCCGACGAGCAGCACGAAGAGCCTGAGCTGCAACTGCACAACAGCCAGCTGGAAATGTTCGTGCACGACTGGCTGAGCCAGCTGAACGAAAAACAGCGGCTGGTGATCGAGCGCCGCTACGGCCTCAATGGCTATGAGATCTGCACGCTGGAAGAATTGGCCGCCTCGCTGAGCCTCACCCGCGAGCGGGTGCGCCAAATCCAGATCGAAGGGTTGGAACAGCTGCGCCGCATCTTGCGCCGCAAAGGCATCTCCCGCGATTTCTTGCTGTAAGACGTTTTGACGAGAGGGTCCGGTTACCCCTAACGCCGGGCCCTTTCTATTTCCAGCGCCTGGCCCGCCGCATCCAATCCCTGGCCTTGCCTGGGTTTGCCTCCGCGCAGCGGTAGCGCAGTTCGATATATTCCCTGATCAACGCCTGCAGGCGGCGGTAGTCATCCTTAGGCAAGCCGCGCGCCGCTTTCAACACCTCCACCGGCCCCATCGACGGCGACGCGATCACGCCGCGCTTTTGCAATGTGTTTCGCAAGGCCCGCCAGCCTTGAGTCAAGGGCTCGACTCTCGTCCGCCCGCGCCACCAGAACAATATGGGCAGCGAGGATAACAGCAGTCCGGCCAATAAACCGCGCAATACGCTGCCGCCATCCACCCTGTCCCCTAGTTTCAAGCGGCGAAACAACCCCTTCTGCCGGTCCGCGTCATAGCCGACCACCCATTGCTGCCAGGCGAAATTGGCCGCCTGCCAGCGATTGCGCAAACCGCGCAGCCAAACCGGCGGCAAGGCCATGCCGGCCACGCCCTCGGCGCGCAGCGCCGGCAAAGCCTGATCCGCGCCCTGCTCCACCCGGTCCGGCGACACCGCCGCCGTGGGGTCCACCCGCAGCCAGCGGCCATCCAGCCATATCTCGGCCCAGGCATGCGCGTCGGACGAGCGCACCAGCCAAAACTGCCCCAGCGGGTTGAACTCGCCGCCCTGATATCCGGCCACCACCCGCGCCGGCAATCCCCCGGCGCGCGCCAGGAATACAAAGGCGGAAGCATAGTGTTCGCAAAAACCCTGCCGGGTGGAAAACAGGAATTGATCGATCTGCTGATCGCCGAGCACGGGCGGCTGCAAGGTGTAGCGGAAACCGCCCAGCCGCAGAAACTGCAGGATTTCCGCCACCAGCCGCGCCCCGCCTCCCGATCGCATCGCCAGTTGCCTGGCCAATTCGCGGCTGCGCGGATTGCCGGGCGGCAAGCGCAAATAAAACGCCTCCTCCCGCCCCAACTGGACCAGGTAATGCCCGCCCACCAGGCTGATCGGCTGATAGCGGCTCAGCTCATCATGCTTGCGGTCTTGCCTGAGCAAAGCTCCAGCCTCCAGATGCGTGTCGGCGGCCGCGACGGACGGTACATCCAGAACCGGCACCCTCCCTTTGTCGGCCCGCAAAGTCAGGCTGTAGCGCAGCGGCCGCCCCCCTGCCATCGTCGCCTTCTCGGCCCAGTGTCCGCCTACGCTCAGCCAGCGGCGGCCATCGAAGTCATCCAGCAGCAGCACACGCCAATACAGCTGGTCCTGACGCGGCGCTTCGCCGGCAAACACCACGCTGAAAGCGGGGTCCCGGTTCAAAATCATCCTGCCTATGCTGCCCGGCTCCATATCGTCGCCCAGGCCGCTGCTCGCGACATTGTCTTTCCCGGGCATGCTCCACAGCGGCTCAGGCAACCGGGGCATGAACACAAACAATATCAGCATCAGCGGCAGAGACAGCGCCAAGGCCTGCAGCGCGTTGCGCAAGCTGCCCCGGGGCGGCGATCCGGCCAGCACTGCGGCGGCCCAGGTCAGCAGCAGCACGCAAACCGCCAGCCACACGGCCATCAACGGCGATTGATCGAACAACAGGGGCATGGCCGCCAGGAAAAAGCCCAAGGCCAGCAGCACGCGCCAATCGCGCAAGGAGGCGGTTTCAAACCCTTTGAACGCGATCAGCAACACCAGCAGCGCCACGCCGCCCTCCCGCCCCACCAGCACGCCCAGGCTGAGCCACAATCCGACGCCGCCAAGCAGCAGCGCCGGCAGCAACAGCTTGCGTCCCGGCATGGCCGCGTGCTGGAACGCCAGCCAAGCTCTCGCCGCGAATGCCAACAACGCCAGCGCGGGTAGCCAAGGCGGCAGATGCCAGAACAAGGGCAGCACCGTCCAGCTCAAAGCCAGCAGTATCGGCCAGCCGCGGCTTTCCGGCGCCAGGCTCATCGCCGCTCGCCAAACAAGGCCAGTGCCGCCAGCGCCTGCTCACGCTGCCCCGGCGTCGGACCGATCTCGACATCCGGCAGACTCAAGCGATAACGGCACCCGCGCCGCTCGCACATCTCCACGCGCCAGGCCAGATGCGACAAGCGGCGCTCCAGGTCGCACTCGGGTCCATAATCGCGCCAGCTGATTCTGAGCTCCCGCGCGCCGCTCTCGCCGACAAAACGCTTGCTCGTCAACAGGTCGCGCCGCGCCAGCACTTTCCAGGCGATCTGTCGCGGCGCGTCGCCATGGCGATAGACGTCCAGATGGGAGTAATCATCCCCTTCCGGCGACGCAGGCCCCCCCGCGCCCTCCTCTCCGGAGGAAACGCCGCGCTCCGCATCCGGCAACAAGGCGGGATAGACCAGCGTGCGGCAGCTCAAGCGCAGCACCGCCCAGGCGCGGATCAAGCCGAACGGCGCCTCGCTCTCCAGCACGCAGGCCGGCAGCGGCAGCCAGCCGCGGCTCGAGGAAGGCCAGGCCAACTCCAGCCGAATGTCTCCATGGGCGGGGATCAGCCGGCTTTGCCGCGCCAAGGGATCCGGCAAGGCATGCCATTGCAGCAGACGGGGCAAAGAAGAAGGATTCTCCACTCGCAAGCCGAACCGGCACTCGTCGCCGGCGAAAACCGCCGCGCCGGCCTCCGCCTCCACCGTCAAGCCCGAGAGTTGGCGATAAGCCATCAATACGGCCACCAGCAGCAATCCGGCAATCCAGAACGCCAGTGCGTAGGCGAGGCTGACCTGGTAATTGAGCGCCCCCACCCAGACGGCGCAGGCCACGCCCGTCAACAACAGGCCAAAGCGGGTAGGCAACAGATATATCCGCCGCTGCGACAACTCGCAGCGCGCCTCCTGCGGCAAGCGCGACAGCAGCCAGCCCTCCAGCCGCTTACGGAACCGGAACATTGGCCAGCAGCCTTTCCAGCGCGGACGCGACATCCGAACCATCCGCGGATTGCAGCCTGTGCGCCGCCACCGGCAGGAAAATCGCCTTCACATCCTCCGGCAACAGATGATCGCGCCCGCTCAGCATGGCCCAGCCACGGGCGGCGGCGATCAGCGCCTGGCCCGCGCGCGGACTGAGTCCGGCGACAAATCGCCCCGGCGAGCGGGTGGCCTCCAGCAGAAGCAGCACATACTCGGCCAAGGCCGGGCTGACGATCACCGCCGTGGCCCTGCCTTGCAGCTCCAGCATGGCTCCCGCTTGCATGGCAGGCTTCAGCCGCTCCAGCAAGCTGCGCCTGTCCTCGCCCATCAACAGCGCGCGCTCGGCCTCGCGCGGCGGATAACCGAGCGAGATCCGCATCAGGAAGCGATCCAGCTGCGATTCCGGCAGCGGAAAGGTGCCCATCTGCTCGGTCGGGTTCTGGGTGGCGATGACGAAAAACGGCGAAGGCAGCGCGTGCGACTCGCCGTCTATCGACACCTGCCGCTCCTCCATGGCCTCCAGCAAGGCCGATTGCACCTTGGGCGAGGCGCGATTGATCTCATCGGCCAGCAGCACCTGGGTGAACACCGGCCCCTTGTGCAGCTCGAAGCGGCCGCTGTCGCGCTGATAGATGCTGACGCCGACGATGTCGGCCGGCAACAGATCGCTGGTGAACTGCACTCGGCGATACTCCAGCCCCATCACCGCGGCCAGGCCATGCGCCAGCGTGGTTTTGCCCACGCCCGGCAGATCGTCGATCAATAAATGCCCGCGAGCGATCAGGCAGGCGAAAGCCAGCCGAATCGCCTGCGGTTTGCCTAGTATCAGCGTGTTCAACTGCCGGTAAGCCAGAGCGACGGATTGCATTTCACCTCGCATGCGCGCAGTATTTATCAAAATCACATAAGCACTATCCCATTGTAAGCATCAGGGAGCGTTCGTGTTCACTTGGCTGAAAAACCGGCTGCAGCGCAACGGGCTGACCGCCTACGTCACTCACACCGAGTGTCTGCATCACAATATGGGGGTGGGGCACCCGGAGTGCCCCGAACGGCTGACCGCCATCCGCGACCAACTGATGGCCTCGCAAATCTTCGACAGCCTGCAGCAGGTGGAGGCGCCGGAAGTCAGCTATGAGCAGCTGGCGCGCGTGCACCCGCCGCGCTACGTCGAATATCTGGAATCCTGCTCGCCCAGCGTCGGCACCTTCCGGGTAGACCCGGACACCGCCATGTCGCCCGGCACGCTCAAGGCCGCCCGGCGCGCCGCCGGCGCGGTGGTGAAGGCGGTGGAGATGGTGGCGGAAGACAAGGCGCCCAACGCCTTCTGCGCCATCCGTCCGCCCGGCCACCACGCCGAAAGCGACAAGGCCATGGGCTTTTGCTTCTTCAACAACGTCGCCATCGGCGTCACCCACGCGCTGGCGCATTACCGCTTCGAGCGGGTAGCGGTGATCGATTTCGACGTCCACCACGGCAACGGCACCGAGGAAATCCTGCACGACGACCCGCGGGTGATGATGGTGTCCATCTTCCAGCACCCCTTCTACCCCTACCGCGGCGACGAGCCCATGGGGCCGAACATGCACAATGTGCCGATGAAGGCCGGCAGCGGCGGACGCGAATTCCGCGAGGTGGTGGAAAACATCTGGCTGCCGCAGCTGCACGAATTCCAGCCGCAGATTCTGTTCATCTCGGCCGGTTTCGACGCCCACCGCGAGGAAGACATGGGCTCGCTGGGCCTGACCGAGTCCGACTACGAATGGGTGACCCGCCATCTGATGCAGATCGCCGATCAATACTGCGCCGGCCGCGTGGTGTCGGTGCTGGAGGGCGGCTATGATTTATCGGCGCTGGGCCGCAGCGTGGCCGCGCATATCCGTGTGCTTTCCGATGGCTGAGCGCCACCTCGTTAAAGGACGAAGATGAAGAACTGGCTGCAAAACAACCGCGGTTTCCTGATCTTTCTGCTGGTATTCGGTCTATTTCGCACCGCGGTGGCGGACTGGAACCCAATTCCATCCGGCTCGATGCGCCCTACCTTGCTGGAAGGCGACGTGGTGCTGGTGAACCGGCTGGCCTACGATCTGAAGCTACCGCTGACCAATGTCATCCTGCATCGCACCGGCGAGCCGCAACGCGGCGACATCGTCACCTTCTACTCGCCGCAAGACGGCAAGCACCTGATCAAGCGGCTAGTGGCAGTACCGGGCGACACCGTGGAAATGCGCAAGGAGGAGCTGGTCATCAATGGCCGCGCCGCGCATTACCAGCCTCTGCAGCAGCTCAATGAAACCGTGGCGGACAACGTGACGCTGCCGGCGCTGCGGCTGCAAGAAAGCGGCGTGCTGCCGCCGCACCGCGTGCAATGGCTGGATGGCGTCAAGGCCCGCAGCAGCTTCGGCCCGCTCAAGGTGCCGGCCGGGCAATACATGATGCTGGGAGACAATCGCGACAACAGCGCCGACTCCCGCTACATCGGCATGGTGCCGCGCGAACTGCTGATAGGCCGCGCGGTCGGCGTCATCGCCTCCGCCGACATCACCGCCGACTGGATGCCCCGCTGGGAACGCTTCGCCAGCGACTTCCACTGAGCCTCGCCAGCCAAACAAAAAGCCGTTCTTCAACAAGAACGGCTTTTTCGTTTTGCGGACCATACGCGTCAGCTGGCGTCGCTTTTGCCGCCTATTTTGTCTTCCTGTCCGCTCATCAGTTTGATCAAATTGGACTTGTGGCGATGCACCACCACGAAGGCGATGACGACGCAGGTGCCGAAGAACACGCTATGCGGCCCGAGGATGAAAAAGGCGTATACCGGCACCAGCAAGCAGGCGATGATGGCGGACAGCGACGATATCTTCAGCACAAAGGCCACAAACAGCCAGGTAGCCAAAGCCGCCAGCGCCAGCCAGACATTGATGCCGAACAGAATGCCGACGGCGGTGGCCACGCCCTTGCCGCCCTTGAAGCCGAAAAACACCGGCCACATATGGCCAAACAGCACAGCTAGCGCGCACAGCGCGATGCCCTGCTCGCCCAGGCCGAAGCGCGGCCCAAGCCAGGATGCCAAGGCCACAGCGACCCAGCCTTTGACGCCATCGCCAAGCAAGGTCAAGGCAGCAGCCAGCTTCTTGCCGGTGCGCAGCACATTGGTGGCGCCGGGATTGCCCGAACCGTAGCTGCGCGGGTCGTCCATACCCATCGCCTTACTGACGATCACGGCGAAAGACAGCGAGCCGATCAGATAGGCCGCCAGAACGAAGGCGAATGCAGTCGTGGTCATGGTGATGCGGTATCCGTTTAGATTAGAATAGGAGGCTTCGGATTTTACGGTATCGGGCGGCAAACCCCAACCTCCAGACACAAGATGGACATCATATTCCTGCGCGAAGTGCGCGCCGACACCGTAATCGGTGTCTACGACTGGGAACGCAAGGCAGCCCAGACCATAGAAATCGACCTGGAAATCGGCATCCCCAGCGACACGCCCTGCCATAGCGACAATATCGGCGACACCATCCATTACGGCGTGGTGGTGGAAAGGCTGCGCCAATCGCTGGCCGAACAGCACTTTTTGCTGATCGAGGCGCTGGCGGAGCATATCGCCAAAATGGTGAGGGAAGAGTTCGGCGCGCCCTGGGTCAGGGTGGCCGTCACCAAGCTGGGGATTCTGCCTGGCGTAAAAAGGGTAGGCGTGCAGATCGAGCGAGGACATCGCCCGCACTGACAGACGTGGCGCTTAATCGGTATTGAACTTCAGTTTCAGTCCCACGTCCTTGTTGTGCATCTTGACCGAAAGATGGGTGTGCTTGCCCAGATCCAGCGCCGGGGCCAGCCGCAATGCATGGCTTTCCGGGTCTTGCTCCAGTCGGAATGGCCCCAAGTCTATGCCTTGCGGGGTCAAGTCCTGCCGCTTGACTTCCGCATCCCTGGGGGAGGCGCACATGATGGCTCTGGGCATGCACGCCGCCACCGCGCAGCCCGCGCTCAATAGCGCCCATATCAACAGACCCAGCTTCATGTCCGTCCCCTGTCCTGATACTTTCATCATGGACCAGTGCGGGACGGCGTCAAGCCGGTCTATGGCGGCTAGCGGTTGCGCATGAAATCCGCAGTATTGTAAAAGGCCTCCAGCAGCTTCTCCTTCAGCCACTCCTCCACAAGCAGTTCGCTCACCGCCTGCCGCATGCACAACATCCACTGGTCGCGCGCCGTTTCATCAACCGCGAACGGCATGTGGCGCATGCGCAAACGCGGATGGCCGAAAGCCTCCATATACAGCGACGGCCCGCCCAGCCAGCCGGACAGGAACATGAATAGCTTCTGCCGCGATCCGGACAAGTCCGCCGGATGCATATCGCGCAGCGCCTTCACCGCCGGTTCGCTATCCATGATGTCGTAAAACCGGTCCGTCAACCAACGCACCACGCCTTCTCCGCCCATCAACTGATAGGGCGTCATTTCCTGCACTTCGCTCAATTCTCTGCTCCAAACGCCGGCCATTCCGGCCAGCCTGTATTTGCGTGATCCGCTCGACGGCTCAAGCGCCGTAGAACGCGAAATCCAATTGCGGCCGCCTGCCGCTGATCAACTCCGCCAGCGCCTTGCCCGAACCCGCCCCCTCGGTCCAGCCCAAGGTGCCGTGCCCGGTGTTCAGGTACAAGCGTCCGATTCCGCTGTTGCCGATCAAGGGCACATTGCCCGGCGTAGCCGGCCGCAAACCGCTCCAAAAGCGGGCAGCCTCCCAATCGCAAGCATCGGGAAACAAAGCCTGTCCCCGCCGGATCAAAGCCTGGCAGCGGACCTGGTTCAGGCTGGAGGAATAGCCGGACAGCTCCGCCGTTCCGGCAATGCGCAGTTCATCTCCCAGCCGGCTGAATACCACCTTGTGCGCTTCGTCGGTAATGCTGACCATGGGCGCGGCCGCAATGCTTTTCACCGGAACCGTCGCCGAATAACCCTTGGCGGGGTAGATAGGCAAGCGCAGGCCCAGCGGCCCTGTCAGCAATGGAGAATGGCTGCCCAGCGCCAGGACATACGCGTCGGCGGTCACGCGCTGATAACTGCCGTCCTCGGCGGTGACCGACACGCCAGACACCGCGCCATCAGCCATTTCCAAAGCATTGATGCGGGTATTGAAGCGGAACTCGACTCCCAGACCCGCGGCGGACTCCGACAGGCTGCGGGTAAACAAGTGCACATCGCCAGATTCGTCGTCCGGACACCAACTGGCGCCGCAGAGGTGCGGCAGCGCGGGCCCCAGCGCGGGCTCCAGCTCCAGCACCTGCCCCGGCGTCAGCATCCGCTTGTCGACGCCCTGCCCGCGCATGGCGGCGGCGGCGCGCTCGGCATGCCGCAACTGGCAGACATCGTAATGAAGGGTCAAAATGCCGCGCGCGAGGCGGCGATAGGTGATGCCTGTTTCTTCGCGCAATTGCCGCATGGCGTCGCGGCTATACATGCCCAGCGCCACCATTTGCTTCATATTGCGGCGCTCGCGCCCCGGCAGGCATTCCTGCAGAAAATCCGCCATCCAGCGCCATTGCGCCGGGTCCAGCCGCGGCCGGAACAGCAGCGGCGCGTCGGCGCGAAACAGCCAGCGCAGCACCTGCCACGGCGCCCGCGGATTCGCCCACGGCTCTGACTGGCTGACCGATAACTGGCCGCCATTGGCGAAGCTGGTCTCCCTCGCCGCGCCGCTGGCGCGCTCCAGCACCACCACCTCATGCCCCATTCTGGCCAGGAACCAAGCGGTGGATACGCCCACCACGCCGGCTCCGAGTACTGCCACTCGCATCATGCCTCCATCAGACAAGACAACGGGCAAGACGCGCTTGCCCGTTTCAGCCGTGATGTTAATGACAAATCGCGCCGCGCGCGACTGTTTTGTCAGACAAATGGCTACTTCTTGGCGTGTTCGTACACGGTTTTGCCGCGCAAATGGAAATAATCGGAAGCGAAATAGAAATTTTCGGAATGGCCGACAAACAGCAAGCCATCCGGCTTGAGCAAGGGCGCGAAGCGCTTGAGCACGCCGAACTGGGTATCGCGATCGAAATAAATCATCACATTGCGGCAGAAGATGGCGTCAAACTGCTTGCGCACCGACCAGTTGCCCTCCACCAGATTCAGACGCTGGAAAGTGATCATATTGCGCAGCGCCGGCTTGGCCTGGTAGCTGCCGTCCGGCAGCTTGTCGAAATACTTGACCGCATGGCCCGCCGGCAGACGCGCGATCTTGTCCGCCGGATAAATGCCCTTGCGGCCGGTTTCCAGCACGCTGGTATCCAGATCGGTGGCCAGCACCGTGATATTGGGCCGCGACATGCCGGGGAAGGACTCCAGCGCGGTGATGGCCAGCGAATACGGTTCCTCGCCGGTGGACGAAGCCGCGCACCAGATGGACAGCTCGCCGCCCGCCGCAGCCTTTTTCTTCAGATGCTCGGCCAGGATGGGAAAGTGGTGCTCTTCGCGGAAGAAGAAGGTCAGGTTGGTAGTCAGCGCGTTGACGAATTGCTCGAACTCGCGCTTGCCGCCTATCGACTCCAGGAAATCGACATAGGCGGCGAAACCCGGCAGCTTGAGCTCGCGGATGCGGCGCACCAGCCGGCCGTACACCATGTCCTTCTTGGACGGATTCAGGGAAATCCCCGCCTCCTTGTAAATCAACTTGCGAATGCGTTCGAAGTCGGCGTCAGTGAAAGCGAATTCGCGATTGAATTCTATCTTCGGCAATACCACTGGCGGCAGTTTGTTCATGTCGTGATTTCCAGCAAAAAGGCCCGGGCAAGTGCCCGGGCCTGGTTCTTACCTTCGCTCAGTATCACACCGAGAACGAAGAACCACAACCGCAAGTAGTGGTGGCGTTCGGATTGCGGATCACGAACTGGGAGCCTTCCAGGCTTTCCTGATAGTCGATCTCGGCGCCGACCAGGTATTGGTAGCTCATCGGATCGACCAGGAAGGTCACGCCTTGGCGCTCGATGGCGGTGTCGTCTTCATTGGCGATTTCATCGAAAGTGAAACCGTACTGGAAACCGGAACAACCGCCGCCGGTAACGAACACGCGCAGCTTCAGATCGGGATTACCCTCTTCCGCGATCAGATCCTGCACCTTGGCACAAGCGCTGTCGGTGAAGTTGATCGGGCATGGCATTTCGGTAGCAGCTTCAGTCATGTGTAACCTCGTATTTCAATCGGGCCGGTCGCGGCCATTCACCCACCATTTTAGTCGGATATCGGGGCGGATGGCGAGCCTTCAAGCCCCTAGGCACAATTGTCGTAGGGCGGATGCCCCGGCAGGGGCGATCCGTCTCACTCTCGTACAATCATCATGCCAAGCCCGCATCGGCGGATCGCCCTACGCGTTTTGCCACAGCCACGGCCATTGATCGACGGATTTACGGCATCAAGGGCACGACATCCAGGCCATCCAGCTCCGGCAGGCCGAACATCAGGTTCATGTTCTGCACCGCCTGGCCGGCCGCGCCCTTGACCAGATTGTCTATCACCGACAGCACCACGATCGTATCGCCGCCCTGCGGCTTATGCACCGCGATGCGGCACAGATTGGCGCCTCGCACCGAGCGCGTTTCCGGATGGCTGCCGGCCGGCAGCACATCGACGAAGCCTTCCTTGGCGTAGCGGCTTTCGAACAGCTGCTGCAGGTCCACATCCTTGGTCAGGCGCGCGTACAGCGTGGCATGGATGCCGCGTATCATCGGCGTCAGGTGCGGCACAAAGGTCAGGCCCACCGGCTTGCCGCCGATATGGGCCAAACCCTGGCGGATTTCCGGCAGATGGCGATGGCCAGCCACGCCGTAGGCTTTGAAGGAATCGCCGGCCTCCGCCAGCAAGGCGCCGATCTCGCCCTTGCGGCCCGCGCCGGATACGCCGGATTTGCAGTCGGCGATCAGGCTGGAGCCATCCACCACGCCCGCCTCGATCAGCGGCAGAAAGCCCAATTGCACCGCGGTGGGATAGCAGCCCGGATTAGCCACCAGACGCGCGCCGCGAATGGCTTCGCGGTTCACTTCCGGCAGGCCGTAGACGGCATCGGCCACCAGGTGCGGCGAGGCATGCGGCATGCCGTACCATTTCTCCCACTCGAACACATCCTTGATGCGGAAGTCGGCCGCCAGGTCTATCACCCGCACGCCGGCATCCAGCAGCGCGACGGCATCCTGCATGGCAATGCCGTTGGGCGTGGCGAAGAACACCACATCGCACTCGGCCAGGCGCGCTTCGTCAGGCGTGGCAAAGGCTAGATCGATGCGGCCGCGCAAGCTGGGGAACATTTCGTCGACGCGAATGCCCGCATCCTTGCGCGACGTCACCGCCGTCACGCGCGCCTGCGGGTGCTTGGCCAGCAAACGCAGCAACTCGACACCGGTGTAGCCGGTGCCCCCAACGATCCCAACCTTGATCATGGCTAGCCTTTATATAAAAAAATGTCGCAAAGGCGACATTTTAGGCAGACTGCGCTGTAGCGGCAAGCATACAAATAGAAAAAACCGCCGGGCGAACCAGGCGGTTTTGTTCTTTGCAGAATCCTTGCGATTAACGCTTGGAGAACTGCTTGGCGCGGCGTGCTTTGCGCAGACCGACCTTCTTACGCTCAACTTCGCGAGCGTCGCGGGTTACGTAACCAGCGGCGGACAGAGCAGCCTTCAGGGCTGCGTCGAAGTCGATCAGAGCGCGGGTGATGCCGTGACGGATCGCGCCGGCTTGGCCGGTTTCACCACCGCCAACCACGTTCACCTTGATGTCGAAGGATTCGAGGTTTTCGGTCAGGGCCAGCGGCTGGCGGATAACCATGCGACCGGTTTCACGGGCGAAATATTCGTCAACCGGCTTGCCGTTAACGATGATTTGGCCGGAACCCTTTTGCATGAACACGCGAGCAACGGAGCTCTTGCGACGGCCAGTGCCGTAGTAGTATTTACCGTTCATTGTTAAGCCTTAAAATCAGATTTCCAGCACTTTGGGCTGTTGGGCGGCGTGCGGGTGCTCGGAACCAGAGTACACCTTGAGCTTCTTGATCATGGCGTAGCCCAGCGGACCCTTAGGCAGCATGCCTTTCACGGCTTTTTCCAGAACGCGCTCCGGGAACTGGTTTTGCAGTTCGGTGAAGGTGCGTTCGTAGATGCCGCCCGGGTAACCGGAGTGACGGTAGTACTTCTTGTCTTGTGCCTTGGTGCCGGTCACGCGCAGCTTCTCGACGTTCACCACAACGATGAAGTCACCGGTGTCAACGTGCGGAGTGAATTCCGGCTTGTGTTTGCCACGCAGACGGCGGGCGATTTCGGCAGCCAGGCGACCCAGCACCTTGTCGGCGGCGTCGACCACGTACCATTCGCGCTTTACCTCATGCGGCTTGGCAGAAAAGGTCTTCATGGAACTCTTCCATCGTAATTCTTGAAAGTTACGGATTCTAGTGCAGTGGCCGCCCTGCTGTCAAACCCTTGTGCGACAACAGATTTCCACAGCGCGGCAAACGGGCGGATTCAGGCCGGAAATGACCCAAAAAAAAAGCGCAACGCTGTTGCGTGTTGCGCCAAGTTCCACCTTAGAAGGAGGATGGAGGAGACAACACCAGAGACGCCACATTGCGTAACGCCCTGATGCAATACCGATTATCGGTATACCATCGGGATTAGGCAAGTAGTTTTTGTGCAGTGCAGTATGACGCCGTAGGCTTTACGCCACACGCGCGCCGCGCCAGGCCGAAAAAACAACACGCCGCCCATGGCGGCGCGTCGTTTCACCGGAAAATCAGCGCATTACAGCTTGATCGCGGCATCCAGCGCCACTTCCATCATGTCGCGGAAAGAGGTCTGGCGCTCTTCGGCGCTGGTGGCTTCGCCGGTCGGGATAATGTCGGACACGGTCAAAATGCCGGCCGCGCGCGCGCCGTATTGAGCGGCCACGGCGTAAATGCCGGCCAACTCCATCTCGATAACATTGACCTGCATCTTTGCCAGCACGTCCAACATGTTCGGCTGCACGCCGTAGAACAGATCGGCGGAGAACACATTGCCGACAGTCACTTTCTTGCCCTGCTCGGCCGCGGTGTCCACCAGGGTGCGCAGCAGAGTGTAGTCGGCGATGGCGGCGTAGTCGTGATCGTGGAAGCGCATGCGGTTCACCTTGCTATCGGTGGACGCGCCCATGGCGATGAACAGCTCGCGCAGCTTGATGTCCGGCGTCACCGCGCCGCAGGAGCCGATGCGGATGATGTTCTTGACGCCGTAGTCCTTGATCAGCTCGGTGGTGTAGATGCTGGCGGACGGAATGCCCATGCCGTGCGCCATCACCGACAGGCGCTTGCCCTTGTAGGTGCCGGTGTAGCCTAAGATGTTGCGGACATTGGTCACCAGCTCGGCGCCTTCCAGGAAGGTTTCGGCGATCAGCTGCGCGCGCAGCGGGTCGCCCGGCATCAGTACGGTTTCAGCGAAGGCGCCGTCTTTGGCGTTGATGTGCGGGGTTGCCATTCAAGGTCTCCTCTTAATTGATTCTCGATCCGCCCGGCGTTGGCGAGCGGAAAAATCGCGATGCCGGGCCGATGCGGCCCGGCTGGGCGGCGTCAATCCAGGAAGGATGCGCCGTAATCCATCTTGGGCAAGCCCAGATGGCTGGCTACGCTCTGGCCGATGTCGGCGAAGGTGGCGCGCTCGCCCAGCGGGCCCGCCTTGACCTTCTTGCCGTAACACAGCACCGGGATATGCTCGCGGGTGTGGTCGGTGCCTTGCCAGGTCGGATCGCAGCCGTGGTCGGCCGACAAAATCAAAATGTCGTCCTCGCCCAAGGCATTCATCACTTCCGGCAAACGGGCGTCGAACTCTTCCAGCGCCGCGGCGTAGCCTGCGGTATTGCGGCGATGGCCGTAGCTGGAGTCGAAATCGACGAAGTTGGCCATGATGATGGCGGGCTTGTCCTGATGCTGATGCATGGCGGTCAGCGTGGCGTCCCACAGCTGGTCAAAGCCGGTGGCCTTGTGCTTGTGGGTGATGCCGACATGGGCGTAGATGTCGGCGATCTTGCCTATCGACACCACATCGCCGCCTGCCAGGGCCAGCTTTTCCAGCACCGTCGTCGCCGGCGGCTCCACCGCCAGGTCCTTGCGGTTGCCGGTGCGGGCGAACTTGCCCTTGCCTTCGCCGACAAAGGGGCGCGCGATCACGCGGCCGATATTGTACGGCTCCAGCAGCTCGCGGGTGATCTTGCACAGCTCGTAGAGCTTATCCAGGCCGTAGGTCTCTTCATGGCAGGCGATCTGGAACACCGAGTCGGCCGAGGTATAGAAGATCGGCTTGCCGGTCTTCATATGCTCCTCGCCCAGCCGGTCCAGAATCTCGGTGCCGGAAGCGTGGCAATTGCCCAGATAGCCCGGCAGACCGGCCTTCTCGACGATGGCGTCCAGCAGTTCCTGCGGGAAACTGTTGTCGTGATCGCTGAAATAGCCCCAGTCGAACAAGACCGGCACGCCGGCGATTTCCCAGTGGCCGGACGGCGTGTCCTTGCCGCTGGAGATTTCGCGGGCGTAGCCGTAGGCCGCCAGCGGCGCCGCCGGGTCCATCCCTTCCGGGAAGTAGCCGGACGACAGCTGGCAGGCGTGGCCCAGGCCCATCTTGGACAGATTAGGCAGATTCAGCGCGCCGTTGCGGCCGATGTCTGCGCGGCCGGCGGCCGCCTCCATCGCGATGTGGCCCAGCGTGTTGCTGCCGGCGTCGCCGAACTTCGGCGCGTCGGCTGCCGCGCCTATGCCCAGCGAATCCAAAATAATGATAATTGCGCGTTTCATGCTCGCTCCCGGCCTTATGCGCCGCGGATGATCTGATACACCATAGGCAGCTCGGACGGCGCGGCCTCGTCGATGCGGATGGCGGCCTTGACGCGGCGCGCCGCGTCTTCGAAGCTCGCCTCGTCGGCGGCGTGGATCATCATCAGCGGGGTTTCCTTGCTGATATTCTGACCCAGTTCGACGAACTGCGACAGTCCTACGCGGAAGTCCAGCACATCGGTGGCCAAACGGCGGCCGCCGCCCAGCGCGCACACGGCCATGCCGATGCCGCGGGTATCCATCGCGCCCACATAACCCGCCTTGTCGGCGTATACCGGACGCACGATGGGCGCCGGCGCCAGATGGCGGTCGTAGTTTTCCAGGAAGTCGGCCGGGCCGCCCAAGGCGGTCACCATGCGGCCGAAGATCTCGGCGGCGCGGCCGGAATCCAGGCCCGCTTGCAGCTTGGCGCGGGCATCGGCCTCGTCGCTGGCCAGCTTGCCGCCGATCAGCATTTGCGCGCACAGCGCCATGGTCACTTCATGCAGGCGCGGGTTGCGCTCGTCGCCCTTCAGATAACGCACCGCTTCGCGGGTTTCGATGCTGTTGCCGGCGGTGGAGGCCAAAGGCTGGCTCATTTCGGTGATCAGCGCGGTAGTGGCCACGCCGGCGCCGTTGCCCACCTTGACGATGCGCTCGGCCAGTTCGATGGACTTCTGCATGGTCGGCATGAAGGCGCCGCTGCCGGCCTTCACGTCCATCACCAGCACGTCCAGGCCCGCCGCCAGCTTCTTGGACAGGATGGAGGCGGTGATCAGCGCGATCGATTCCACGGTGGCGGTCACGTCGCGGGTGGCGTAGAAGCGGCGGTCGGCCGGCGCCAGGTCGGACGTCTGGCCGATGATGGCCACGCCCACTTCCTTCACCACCTTGCGGAACAGCTCCGGATCCGGGAACGGGTTATAGCCGGGCACGGCGGAGAGCTTGTCCAGCGTGCCGCCGGTGTGTCCCAGGCCGCGGCCGGAAATCATCGGCACGAAGCCGCCGCAGGCGGCCACCATCGGCCCGAGCATCAGCGACACCACGTCGCCTACGCCGCCGGTGGAGTGCTTGTCGACGATGGGACCGGGCAGGTTCAGGTCTTTCCAGTGCATGCGGCGGCCGGAATCGCGCATGGCCAGCGCCAGGTGCACGTTCTCTTCCAGCTCCATGCCGTTGAAATAGATAGCCATCGCCAAAGCGGCGATCTGGCTGTCCGCCACGCTGTTGTCGGTGATGCCGGCGACAAACTGTTGGATGTCCTGTTGCGACAGCAGCACGCCGTCGCGTTTCTTGCGAATGATTTCCTGCGGCAAAAACATGGCATTCTCCCTGCCTGAAACCCATTGCGCTGCAGAATAAAACGGCAACGGGCGATGCGGCCGGGAAATCGCCCGGCCAGAGTGCGGTAACCCCGCGAATTCTTAACTTCCGATCAGTAGCCGCTGGTCTGCTTGGCTACGCCGCCGGCGATCTCGATCTGCAGATTGGCCAGCAGGCTGGAGGCGCCGAAGCGGAAATGCTCGGCCTTGACCCAGTCGTCGCCCAGCAGGCCGCCGGCCAGTTCCAGATACTGTTTGGCTTCGGCTGCGCTCTTCACGCCGCCGGCAGCCTTGAAGCCGCACTTGCCGCCCTGCTCCTTGATCACGTTCAGCATCACGTCGGCCGCTTCCAGCGTGGCGTTCACCGGCACTTTGCCGGTGGAGGTCTTGATGAAGTCGGCGCCGGCGCGGATGGAGATTTCGCTGGCCGCGCGGATCCGCGCCGCGTCTTTCAGCTCGCCGCTTTCGATGATCACCTTCAGCAGCTTGTCGCCGCAGGCCTCTTTGCAGGCCTTGACCAGTTCGAAGCCGATATCGCCATTGCCGGCCATCAGCGCGCGATACGGGAACACCACGTCCACTTCGTCCGCGCCGTAAGCGATGGCGGCGCGCGTCTCGGCCACGGCGATGGCGACATCGTCATTGCCGTGCGGGAAGTTGGTGACGGTGGCCACCAGCACTTCCGGGCAACCGGCTTCGCGCAGCGTTTTCTTGGCGATCGGCACGAAGCGCGGGAACACGCAAACGGCGGCCACCGTGCCGTCCTGGCTCTTGGCCTTCTGGCACAGGGCGATCACCTTGGCGTCGGTGTCGTCGTCGTTCAGCGTGGTCAGGTCCATCAGGGACAGCGCGCGGCGCGCGGCTTCAATCAGTGCAGACATGGTCGTTCTCTCTCGGATTTCACCCTGGGCCACAGCGATCGACATGACGGCATGTTGGCCCGATGTATGGATGGGATTATGAAAATTTCTTCACGTGAAAGCAAATTGCGGATCACCCGAACTTGCTTAAACGCAAATCGCACCGCGCCCGCGGAGCGCCCCGCCAAAAGCAAAACCGGCTAAAAAGCCCGACTGGCGGACCTCCTAGCCGGTTTGTCGTTTCATTCGCTAAATACGGCGCGCTTCTTGCACGCCGGACAATTCCATCATCCGCGACAACACGCGGCTGATATCCTGCACCTGGCGCACCTCCACCGTCAGCCGCAAACGGCTCTTCAGATCGCGCGACAGCGTGTTCACGCCTATCAGGTTGAGCTTTTCGCGCGACAGCACATCGGAAATGTCGCGCAGCAAGCCGGGGCGGTCCTGCGACATCACTTCGATGTCGATAGGGAATACGCTGTTTTTCAGCTCGCCCCACTCCGCCGCGATCAAGCGCTCCGGCACTTCCTGCGACAGTTTCTTCAAAGTCAGGCAGCTGCTGCGGTGGATGGAAATGCCGCGCCCCTTGGTGACGAAACCCATCACCTGGTCGGGCGGCGCCGGCTTGCAGCACTTGGCCAGCACCGTCATCAGATTGTCCACGCCCTCGATCAGCACGCCGCCGGCGTCCGGCCCGCCCTTGCTGGCCCGAACCAGGCTTTCCGGCAATACATCCACCGCCGGCGGCGGCGCCAGGCTGGTGATGGCGTTGGCCACCGAACGGGTGGTCAGCTCGCCGTGGCCCAGCGCGCCGTAGACTTCTTCCAGCTTGTCGTAGCCCAGCTTCTCCGCCAACTGCAGCAAATTGGGTTGGATATGCGGACGGCGCGCGAGTTCGCGCTCGAACAAGGCCTTGCCGGTTTCGCGCACCGTGTCGGCGTTTTGCAGCCGGATGTACTGGCGGATCTTGGAGATGGCGCGGTGGCTCTTCACCCAGCCGTCGTGCAGCCAGTTGACCGACGGCCCGCCCTCCTTGGCCACCAGCACCTCCACCCGCTGCCCGTTCTGCAGCGGCGTGGACAGCGGCACGATCTGCCCTTCCACCTTGGCGCCGCGGCAGCGGTTGCCCAGGCCGGAGTGGATGGCGTAAGCGAAGTCGATCGGCGTGGCGCCCTGCGGCAGCGCCAGCACCTTGCCCTGCGGCGTCAGCACATAGATGGTGTCGGCGAACAGCTCGGTCTTGAAGGCTTCGGCCAGGCCTTCGCGGTCCGACATTTCCTCGCGCCAATCCAGCAGCTGGCGCAGCCAGGAGATCTTCTCCTCGTAGGCCGCGTCGCCCTTGCCGCCCTCTTTGTAGCGCCAATGCGCCGCCACGCCGAACTCGGCGTGCTCGTGCATCTCGAAGGTGCGGATCTGCACCTCCAGCGCCTTGTCCTCCGGCCCCACCACCGCGGTGTGCAGGCTGCGGTAGTTATTGGCCTTGGGATGGGAGATGTAGTCGTCGAATTCGCCGCGTATCGGCTGCCACATGCCGTGGATGATGCCGAGCGCGGTGTAGCAGTCCGGCAGCTTGTCCACCAGGATGCGCACCGCGCGGATGTCGTAAAGCTCGGAGAAGTCGAGCTTTTTCTTTTTCATCTTTTTCCAGATGGAATAGATGTGCTTGGGCCGGCCGGCCACTTCGGCCTTGACCCCTGCTTTCTTCAATTCTTCGCGCAGGATGTCCAGCACCCGCTCGATATAGTCGATGCGCTCCAGCCGGCGCTCATCCAGCAGTTTGGCGATCTTCTTGTAGGTATCCGGCTCGGTATGCCTGAGGCCCAGATCCTCCAGCTCCCACTTGATCTGCCACACGCCCAGGCGGTTGGCCAAGGGCGCGAACAGCTCCAGCGTCTCGCTGCCGATGCGGCGGCGCGTCGCCTCGTCCTGCACATTGGCCAGGTAATGCATGGTCTGGGTGCGCCAAGCCAGCTTGATCAGCACCACGCGGATGTCCGCCACCATCGCCAGCAGCATCTTGCGCATGGTCTCGGCCTGGCGCGCGCAGTCCTCCGGCGTGGCCATCTTGTCGATGCGGGCGAATTCGGTGATGCGGCGCACGCCGCCTACGCCATCCACCAGCATGGCGATGGTGGCGTTGAAGGTTTCCGTCACCCACAGTTGCCATTCCGGCTTGTGATCGGGCACGGCGAACAGCAGCGTCGCCGCGATGGCGTCGGGCAGCAGGTGCAGGTCGGCCACAATGGCGGCGGCGGCCACCGCGTGGTTGAACAGGTCTTCGCCAGTGGAGGAAACAGTCTTGCCCTTGTACAGTTCGCGGGCAGCCTCGAAGGCGCGCGCCAACATCCGGCCGTCTTC
The DNA here is from genome assembly GCF_024207115.1 of Chromobacterium sp. IIBBL 290-4. Taxonomy (NCBI): domain Bacteria; kingdom Pseudomonadati; phylum Pseudomonadota; class Betaproteobacteria; order Neisseriales; family Chromobacteriaceae; genus Chromobacterium; species Chromobacterium sp. IIBBL 290-4. The sequence continues at coordinate 2,734,699 of NZ_CP100128.1, read as the reverse complement.
GGCGGGATAGGCGGCGGACAAGCGCTCCAGCCAGCGCGCCGGATCGGCGGCGTCGGCCAGGGTATCGGCAACGGTGCGGACTACGGAAACCATATCTGTCTATCAGGACGGACCAGCCGTCTTCTATTGTAAGCCGGCGCGCGACCGGCCATTTGCCACAATAGGCGGGCCCTCGCCCGCCCTCGTCAATCCGACGCCAGCCTGAGCAGCAGGCGCCTCACCGGCGCAGGCACGCCGGCATCCACCGCCTGATCGATCTTCAGCCACTGGCCATCGGCCTCGGCCACGCCTCGCGCTTGCAACTGGTCCAGACGCACCGGTTGCGGCGTGATGATCAGGCGAAAATGGGTAAATACATGTTCCAACTCCGGCCAGGCGGGCAGCATGTCGCCCTCGCCCGCTTGCCGCAGCCAGTCGTCAATCTCGAATGTGCTGGCGAACTCCGGCAAGGACAACAAGCCGCCCCAGATGCCGGTCGGCGGACGGCGCTCCAGCCAGACTTTGTCGCCATGCCGCGCCAGCAACATCACCGTCTGCCGCGTCGGCACCGTTTTTTTCGGCCTGGGTGTCGGCAGCTCGCCGGTGCGCCCCTCGCGCGCCGCCGCGCAGCCATCCACCATCGGACAGGCAGTACAGGCGGGCTTGCCGCGGCCGCACACCGTCGCGCCCAAGTCCATCAGGCCTTGCACATAGGGGCCGATATCGGCGGCCTGCGCCGGCAGTATTTCCTCGGCCAGCGCCCACATGCGTTTTTCTATCGCCTTGTCGCCGGGGAAACCGTCTATGCCGAAACAACGCGCCAGCACCCGTTTGACATTGCCGTCCAGAATAGTCTCGCGCCGCCCAAAGGCGAAGGCCGAAATCGCCGCCGCAGTGGAACGCCCCACGCCGGGCAGCCGCTCGAGCCGCTCGCGCTCGGCCGGAAACGCCCCGCCGAACTCGTCCATCACCATGCGCGCCGCCTTGTGCAGATTGCGGGCGCGGCTGTAATAGCCCAGGCCGCTCCACTGCGCCAGCACGTCGTCCACCGGCGCGGCGGCCAGCGCCGCCACATCCGGGAAACGCGCCAGGAAGCGCGGGTAATAGTCGAGCACGCTCTTGACCTGAGTCTGCTGCAGCATGATCTCGGACAGCCACACCCGATACGGGTCCTTGACCTGCCACGGCAGGTCGTGGCGGCCGTGCCGCCTTTGCCAGGCCACCAAGCGGGTGGCGAAACTGCTGCGCAACATCGCATTCCATCGCTGAATCGAACCGGTTATGGTAACGGAAAGCCTCTGCGCCACCAAGCAGGCGGACGATAATTGCGTTAAAATTAAAGGATTACTTATAAAGTTTGATCATTCGAGGTCGTTTCAATGTCCAGTTTCCGCTCCCGCCAACGCGCCAACCTGCGCCGCGATTTAACCAGCCGTGAACGCGCGGCCAACTCGCCGGCCGGCCAGCCCCCGCGGGACGGCGAGCAGCCTCCTCGCGCCGACAAGCCGCGCGCGCCTTACTCCGGCCCGCGTCCGGGCGTAGGCAAGCCGGACTGGCAGGAACGCCGCAATGATCAACGCTTCGACAAGCGCCCGCCGCGCCAGGATGAAGGCCAAGCGCCGCGCGAAGGCGGCAAGCCGGGCTGGAAGCCGCGCCAGGACGAGCGCCGTTTCGAATCCGGCCCGCGTCCGGAGGGCCAGGACAAACGCTTTAACCGCGACGGCGAGCGCCAGGAGTGGAAACCGCGCGACAACAAGCCCCGCTTCGACAAGCGCGACGGCGAACGCAAAGAATGGCAGCCACGCGACAACAAGCCCCGCTTCGAACAGCGCGACGGCGAGCGCAAAGAATGGCAGCCGCGCGACAACAAGCCCCGCTTCGAACAGCGCGACGGCGAGCGCAAAGAATGGCAGCCGCGCGACAACAAACCCCGCTTCGAACAGCGCGACGGCGAACGCCGTTATGATCGCGACCGCGGCCCGTCCAACCGCAAGCCGTTGCCGGAAGGCGAAGACCGCGCGCCGCGCGCCGAAGGCCAGGACAAGCGCTACAGCCGCGACCGCGGCCCGTCCGGCCGCAAGCCGCTGCACACCGAAGACGCGCCGCCGCGCCAGTTCAAGCCGCGCGCCGAAGGCGAGCGCGACAATCGCTTCCAACGCGACGACAAACCGCAATGGCAAGACCGCGCCCCGCGCGAGAACCGCGAGCCGCGCGATGAAAACGCCCCGCGCAGGCCGTTCGGCAAGCGCGAGGACGGCGAGCGCGACAACCGCTTCCGCCGCGACGACAAGCCGCAATGGCAGGACCGCGCGCCGCGACAGGATCGCGAACACCAGGATGACAACGCCCCGCGCAAGCTGTTCGGCAAGCGCGAGGGCGACGAACGCGACAACCGCTTCCAGCGCGACGACAAGCCGCAATGGCAGGACCGCGCCCCGCGCGAGAACCGCGAGCCGCGCGATGAAAACGCCCCGCGCAAGCTGTTCGGCCAGCGCGAAGGCGGCGAACGCGACAACCGCTTCCGCCGCGACGACAAGCCGCAATGGCAAGACCGTGCCCCGCGCGAACCGCGCGACGAGCAGGCTCCGCGCCAGATGTTCAACAAGCGTGAAGACGGCGAGCGCGACAACCGCTTCCGCCGCGACGACAAACCGCAATGGCAGGACCGAGCTCCGCGCGAGAACCGCGAACCGCGCGACGAAAACGCTCCGCGCAAGCTGTTCGGCAAGCGCGAAGACAATGACCGCGGCGGCTTCCAGCGCGAAGACCGCGGCCTGAAGCCGCTGGGCGACTCGCATCGCCTGGATAATCCGCAGCGCCGCTTCGAGCAGCGCGCCTTCGAGCGTCCGCAGCATGAGGAGCGCTCCCACGAGCACGCGCCGCGCGTCGAACGCACCGTCACCAGCCGCCTGGACAGCAAACTGGCGCTGTTCGCTCCCTGCCCACGCGGCCTGGAGCAAGTGCTGGCCGACGAATTGCTGGCGCTAGGCGCAGCCGACATCGCCCCGGCAGACGGCGGCGTGGCCTTCAGCGGCGACGCCCGCCTGATGATGGCGGCCAACCTGCACTGCCGCACCGCCAGCCGCATCCTGCTGCGCCTGGCCCACGGCGGCTACCGCGTCGAACAGGACATCTACCGTCTGGCGATGAGCGTGGACTGGCCGCGCTGGTTTGAAGTGTCGCGCACCATCAAGCTGAAGGCCGACGGCATCGGCGCCCGCGTCAAGAGCCTGGACTACGTAGGCCTGATGGTGAAGGACGCGATCTGCGACCGCTTCCGCCAGGCGCAGCTGGGCCGCCCGAATGTGGACACCCGCAGCCCCGACGTCCGCGTCAATGTCTTCCTGAGCGCAGACGAAGCCACCATTTACCTGGACACCAGCGGCGAGCCGCTGTTCAAGCGCGGCTGGCGCGAAGAAACCGGCGAGGCCCCGCTGCGCGAAAACCTGGCCGCCGGCCTGTTGCTGCTGGCCGGCTACGACGGCAGCCAAGCGCTGCTGGACCCGATGTGCGGCAGCGGCACCATCCTGGTAGAAGCCGCCGACATCGCGCTGAAGCGCGCCCCCGGCCGCAACCGCCGCTTCGGCTTTGAACTGCTGTCCAGCTTCGATTCCGCCAACTGGGAAAGACTGCAGCTGGATGCCCGCCAGGCGGAACAGCCGGCCGCCAAGCTGGCCATCCACGGCTCCGACCGCTCGCAGGCGATGATCAATATCGCCCGCGACAATCTGGAACGCGCCGGCCTGGCTGGCCTGGTCGAGCTGACCGCCGCCGACGTGACCGCCACCCGCCCGCACGCCGAACACGGCCTGATCGTCACCAACCCGCCCTATGGCGTGCGTCTGGAAGAGCAGGACCAACTGGCCGAATGGTATCCGGAGCTGGGCGACTGGCTGAAGGCCCACTTCGCCGGCTGGACCGCCTGCCTGTTCAGCGGCGACCTGCGCCTGGGCAAGTTGATCCGCCTGGCGCCCAAGCGCCGCACGCCGCTGTTCAACGGCTCGCTGCAATGCCGCTTGTTCGTCATCAATATGGTGGAAGGCAGCGCGCGCAAGCAGAAGGACGGCGAGGCCGCCGATGAGGAAATCGGTGGCGACGAACAATAATCGTCGTTAGCCAGCCCAAACCAACCGCCCCGCTCGCGCCGGGCGGTTTTTGTTTGCCTTTTGGCATAGAAGCGCATAAAAACTGATAATTTTCAGTCGCATCGGCGCTCGCCGGCATTTCATCCCCATGCGATAATCGCCGGCTGCTCCACCCACTTGGCAACACCCATGCAAACCTCCTTCCTGTCCGCCACCATCCTGCTGATCCTGATCACCGATCCGCTGGGCAATATTCCGCTGTTCATCTCCGCCTTGAAGCAAGTCAAGCCGGAACGCCGCAAGCGCGTGGTGTATCGCGAGTGCCTGATCGCCTTCCTGGTGCTGACCGTGTTCATGCTGTTCGGCCGCAATTTCCTGGACCTGATGCACCTGACCGACGAATCGATGCGCATCGCCGGCGGCGTGATCCTGTTCCTGATCGCCATCAAGATGATCTTCCCCGGCGAAGGCAGCGTGTTCGGCGGCGACAAAATGAGCGGCGAGCCCTTCATCGTGCCCATCGCCATCCCGCTGATAGCCGGCCCGTCGGCGATGGCCACCGTGCTGCTGCTGTCCACACGCGAACCGGGCCGCATGCTGGAGTGGATGGGCGCGCTGACCATCTGCATGCTGGTTACCACGGTGGTTTTCCTGTTCTCCAACCGCTTGCAAAAGCTGCTGGGCGAGCAGGCCATCACCGCGCTGGAGCGCTTGATGGGCCTGGTGCTGACCGCCATTTCGGTGGAGATGCTGCTCAGCGGCTTCGCTTCCTACCTGAAGCAGCTGCACTGAGATATTCATTCCAGATAAGCCATCAGGGTTATCCCGGATAGGGATATCGCCTATGCCCCCGGCTGGCGACTGTTGTTAGCATCGTATGCGAATGGACCAAGAAGAGTCCGCATCCGAAGCAACCAACGCCAGTCGGGAGAACCATGCAAACCAAGACCCCCTTCTTTTCGCGCCTCTATGTGCAGGTGCTGATCGCCATCACGCTGGGCGTCATGCTCGGCGCGTTCATGCCGGACCTCGGCGCCAAAATGAAACCGCTGGGCGACGCCTTCATCAAGCTGATCAAGATGATGATCGCGCCCATCATCTTCGCCACCGTCGTGGTCGGCATCGCCAAAATGGGCGATATGAAGGAAGTCGGCCGCGTCGGCATCAAGGCGCTGTTCTACTTCGAAGCCGTCACCACCCTCGCGCTGGTGATAGGCCTGATCGTGGTCAACCTGCTGCAGCCGGGCGCAGGCCTCAATATCGACCCGCACACGCTGCACTCCAAGGACATCGCCAAGTTCACCGCCGGCGCCAAGGAAATGAACACGGTGGACTTCCTGCTGCACATCATTCCGGACACCGTGGTCGGCGCTTTCGCCAGCGGCGAAATCCTGCAGGTGCTGACCTTCTCGGTGCTGCTGGGCCTGGCATTGACCAAGATGGGCGACAACGGCAAGACCATCGTCCACATCCTGGACGAGTTCTCGCATGCGCTGTTCGGCGTGATCAATATGCTGATGAAGCTGGCCCCGATCGGCGCTTTCGGCGCGATGGCCTTCACCATAGGCAAGTACGGCATCGGCTCGCTGAAGCAGCTGGGCTTCCTGATGGCCTGCGTCTACCTGACCTGCTTCGCCTTCGTCTTCATCGTGCTGGGCACGATAGCCCGCTTCTCAGGCTTCAGCCTGATCAAGTTCCTGGCCTATATCAAGGAAGAGATTCTGCTGGTGCTGGGCACCTCTTCGTCTGAATCCGCCCTGCCCGGCATCATGAAGAAGATGGAAAACCTGGGCTGTTCCAAGCCGGTGGTCGGCATGGTGGTGCCTACCGGCTATTCCTTCAACCTGGACGGCACCTCCATCTACCTGACCATGGCGGCGATCTTCATCGCCCAGGCCACCAATGTGAACCTGACGCTGGGCGAGGAGCTGGCCATCATCGGCGTGCTGCTGCTCACCTCCAAGGGCGCGGCGGCTGTAACCGGCGGCGGCTTTATCACGCTGGCGGCCACGCTGGCCACGCTGGGCGGCAAGTTGCCGGTGGAAGGCCTGGCGCTGCTGATAGGCATAGACCGCTTCATGTCCGAAGCGCGCGCCATCACCAATCTGATCGGCAACGGCGTGGCCACCGTGGTGATCGCCAAGTGGGAAAAGGCGCTGGACGTGGAAAGGATGAACCAGGTGCTGAACGGCGGCGAGCCGCCCAAGCCGCCGCGCAAGGAACCGGATGTCGTCTTGCAACCCGCGCTGCAATCGAGTTGATTGCGTTTTATTCGAAACACAAAACCCGCCAACCGGCGGGTTTTTCGTTGTATTTAGAACAGATTGCTTGCAATTGTCCGAGCCTCGTCCACGATGAAATCATAAGGAGGGGCTGAAGCATGAGCGATTTCTGGGTGCAATACGGCGACGACATGCTGCCGGTGATCGGCGACTTTCCGCGCAAGGGCGATTACTTGCCCAGCTTCATGCTGGTGGACGATCAGAAGCGCGACGCGCCGCTGGAGGGCTTCTCCCACACCCCCAAGTTGATCCTGACCCTGCTGTCGGTGGACGAGGACGAACATGGCGGCCTGTATCTGCTGCGCGAGACCCGCCGTTTTCTCGACCGTTGGCCGCATCTGAAACTGATCGTCATCACTGTCGATTCGCCGTCTTCGCTGGCGCGGGCCCGGCATGAGCATGGCCTGCCCAATGTGGCGCTGCTGTCCACCTTGCGCGGACGCGACTTCCACAAGCACTATGGCGTGCTGATCACCGAGATTCCGCTCAGCGGCTACACCGCCCCGTCCATTCTGCTGGCCGATGCCGGCAACGTTGTCCATTATTCCGAGCGCCTGGCCAACACCCGCGACTTCTTCAATTTCGACGCCATCAATGCCTTGCTGTACGAGGGCGAGCAAAAAGCGCTGGAGGCGGAACGGGAAGCCGAGGCCGTGCGCATCATGGAAGAGGCCGAGCGCGAAAAAAGCACCGCGCGGCTATTGGAAAAGGCCAAGCAGGTGCAATTGGCAAGGGAACAGATCGAACCGAAGCCCGGCGAAGAGGGACGCTGAACGCCCTATCGCCACCGAGCAAAGAAAAACCGCCCGTTGCCGGGCGGTTTTTTTGCCTGATGGATGACCGACAGCCTTAGCTGTTCAGTTCCTTGGCCAGGTAGAGCCAGGTTTCCACCACGGTGTCCGGGTTCAGCGACACGGTTTCGATGCCCTCTTCCACCAGCCACTTGGCGAAGTCCGGATGGTCGGACGGGCCTTGGCCGCAGATGCCCACGTACTTGCCCAGCTTGCGGCAAGCCTGGATGGACATGTGCAACATCGCCTTCACCGCCTCGTTGCGCTCGTCGAAGGTGCTGGCGATCGGGCCGCCGGAGTCGCGGTCCACGCCCAGCGTCAGCTGGGTCATGTCGTTGGAGCCGATAGAGAAGCCATCGAAGTGCTGCAGGAATTGCTCGGCCAGCACGGCGTTGGCCGGCAGTTCGCACATCATGATCAGGCGCAGGCCGTTTTCGCCGCGCTTCAGGCCGTTTTCGGCCAGGATCTCGACCACTTTCTCAGCTTCGGACAGGGTGCGGACAAACGGGATCATCACTTCCACGTTGGTCAGGCCCATCACGTCGCGCACCTTCTTGATGGCGCGGCATTCCAGCTCGAAACAGTCGCGGAACGATTCGGCCACGTAGCGCGCGGCGCCGCGGAAGCCGATCATCGGGTTTTCTTCATGCGGCTCGTACAGATTGCCGCCGATCAGGTTGGCGTACTCGTTGGACTTGAAGTCCGACATGCGCACGATGACCTTTTTCGGGTAGAAAGCCGCGGCCAGCGTGGACACGCCTTCGGCGATCTTGTCGACGTAGAAGTCCACCGGGCTGGCGTAGCCGGCGATGCGGTCGGCGATCACGGCCTTCAGTTCCGGCGTTTGCTTGTCCAGTTCCAGCAGCGCCTTCGGGTGGATGCCGATCTGGCGGTTGATGACGAATTCCATCCGCGCCAGACCCACGCCTTCGTTCGGCAGCTGGGCGAAGTCGAACGCCAGTTCCGGATTGCCGACGTTCATCATGATCTTGACCGGCGCCTTGGGCATCTTGTCCAGTTCCAGATCGATGATTTCCACGTCCAGCAGGCCGTCGTAGATGTTGCCGGTGTCGCCTTCGGCGCAGGACACGGTGACCTGCATGCCTTCCTTCAGCACAGCGGTGGCATCGCCGCAGCCGACTACGGCCGGAATGCCCAGCTCGCGCGCGATGATCGCCGCGTGGCAGGTGCGGCCGCCGCGGTTGGTCACGATGGCGGCGGCGCGCTTCATCACCGGTTCCCAATCCGGGTCGGTCATGTCGGTCACCAGCACATCGCCCGGCTTGACGCGGTCCATTTCGGACGCGTCCTTGATGGTGCGCACCACGCCCTGGCCGATCTTCTGGCCGATGGCGCGGCCTTCGCACAGTATCTCGGACTTGCTGTTCAGGCGGTAGCGGCGCAGGGTGTCCTTGCGGTCTTCCTGCGACTTAACGGTTTCCGGACGCGCTTGCAGGATGTACAGCTTGCCATCCAGGCCGTCGCGGCCCCACTCGATGTCCATCGGGCGGCCGTAGTGTTTTTCAATGATCAGCGCGTAGTGGGCCAGTTCGGCCACTTCAGCGTCGGTAATGGAGAACTGCTTGCGCAGCTCAGGCTCCACGTCCACGGTCTTGACCGAGCGGCCGGCTTGCGAGGCGTCGGTGAACTCCATCTTGATCAGCTTGGAGCCCATGGTCTTGCGCAGCACTGCCGGGCGGCCGGCCTTCAGGGTCGGCTTGTGCACGTAGAACTCGTCCGGGTTCACGGCGCCCTGCACCACGGTTTCGCCCAGGCCGTAAGAAGCGGTGATGAACACCACGTCTTCAAAGCCGGATTCTGTGTCGATGGTGAACATCACGCCGGCCGCGCCGCTGTCGGAGCGCACCATGCGCTGCACGCCGGCGGACAAGGCCACCACGTCGTGGGCGAAGCCCTTGTGCACGCGGTAGGAGATGGCGCGGTCATTGTACAGCGAGGCGAAGACGTGCTTCATCGCATCCTTGACGTTGTCAAGGCCGCGGATATTCAGGAAGGTTTCTTGCTGGCCTGCGAACGATGCATCGGGGAGGTCTTCCGCGGTGGCGGAAGAACGGACTGCTACGGAGATGTCGGCGCCGCCGGCGTCGGCCACCATCTTGTCCCAGGCTTCCTTGATGTCGGCATCCAGCTTGGCGGGGAACGGGGTATCGATGATCCACTGGCGGATTTCCTTGCCGACGCGGGCCAGCTCGCTGACGTCGTCGATATCCAGCTTGGCCAGCGCGGCGTTGATCTTGTCCGCCAGGCCGTTGTGCTGAAGGAAATCGCGGTAGGCTTGCGCGGTCGTCGCGAAACCACCCGGAACACGCACGCCGGAGTCAGCCAATTGGCTGATCATTTCACCAAGAGAGGCGTTCTTGCCGCCTACCTCTTCCACGTCGGTCATGCGCAGTTTCTCGAACCAGATGACGTAGTTCTCAGCCATCACTTCACTTCCTGTGTTGGGATTGGGACGATGGGCCGCATTCTAGCCGAATTACGTGCGAATTGCGTAGCAACTTTTGCAGCGCACAAGATTTTTTGCGACAAGCCATCCGGACCACCCCAAACAATCAAGCGCTTAGATTTAAAAACATCAGACAAAATATTTAAATGTCATGTAGCGGCGTGATTACATTAAGAATTTGTTGCAAACTTAAGCGGTATCGTCAGCCATCCAGCCGGTATACACTTCCTCTGGTAACAAACCTCAACTCGCAAGGTGTTTCATGTCCCACCGCCGTTCCGCCTTCTTCATTTCCGACCGCACCGGCATCACCGCCGAATCGCTCGGCCACACGCTGTTGACCCAGTTCGATGCGCTGGAATTCCAGCGCGAAACCGTGCCCTTCGTCGATACGGTGGAAAAAGCGCAGACGCTGGCGCAGCGCATTTCCGAAGTGGCGGAGAAAGACCACCTGCGCCCGCTGGTGTTCACCAGCATCGTCAATCCGGAAGTCCGCGAGGCGCTCAGGCTGAGCAATGTGATCCTGATCGATTTCTTCGAAAGCTTCATCGGCCACCTGGAGCTGGAACTGGGCCACAAGGCTTCGCTGTCGGTGGGCAAGGCACACGGCATGGTCAACGAAGAGAAATACGATCACCGCATCGAGGCGGTGAACTTCTCGCTGAACCACGACGACGGCGTGAAGCTGAAAGACCTGGACGAGGCTGATGTGATCCTGGTAGGCGTGTCCCGCTCGGGCAAAACGCCGACCTGCCTGTACCTGGCGCTGCAATACGGCATCCGCGCCGCCAACTATCCGCTGACGCCGGAAGATCTGGGCAGCCCGACCCTGCCCAAGATCCTGCTGCCCTTCATGAGCAAGATGTTCGGTCTGACCATCGATCCCAATCGCCTGCACCACATCCGCTCGGAGCGCCGCCCGGACTCCAAATACGCCAGCATGGACAACTGCCGCCGCGAGGTGAACGAGGCGGAATCGATGTTCCGCCACCACGGCGTGCCCTTCATCAGCACCACGCACAAGTCGATCGAAGAGATCGCCTCCACCATCATGCACAAGGCTGCGCTGGGCCGTAAGTTCTAATCCGGCTTGCCGCTGGCCGGGGGCGCATGCAATATGTCTTTTTCATAAAAAGAAATCTGCATGCGCCCCGCTCCCGAATTCGTCGCCAAACAGGTGGCTGACCGCCGCTTTCCCGACGCCGCCTGCGTGCTGATGGCCGGCTCCATCGCGCGCGGCCAGGCCACCGCCACCTCCGATATCGACCTCGTGGTGATCCATCGCCATCTGTCCGCCGCCTGGCGCGAATCGTTGCTCGAGCAAAACTGGCCGATGGAGGCCTTCGCCCACGATCTCCATACCTTGCAGTATTTCTTCGATCAAGTAGACGCGCCCTCCGGCCTCCCTTCGCTCGCCTCCATGGTCAGCGAAGGCCTGCTGATCGCCGGCGATGAAGCGCTGGCCAAGCAAGCCAAAGCCATGGCGCAAGCCGCGCTCAAGCGCGGCCCTCCTGCTTGGGACGATGCGGCGCGGCGCGCCTCGCGCTACGCCATCACCGACATCATCGACGACATCCGCGCGCCAGCCACCCGGCACACGCTCAACGCCGCGCTGGCGCAGCTTTATCCGGCCCTGGCCAATCATTATCTACGCAGCCGCAATCAGTGGTCGGCCAAAGGCAAAACCCTGCCCCGCCGGCTGGCGCAGCTGGATTCCGACTATGCCGACCATTACTGCGCCGCCTTCGAGCAAGCGTTCGGCCAAGGGGAAACCGCCGCCTTGATCGCCTTGGCCGAGCAGACTTTGCAAACGGATGGCGGCTGGCTGTTTGCCGGCCATCAACTCGCCGCGCCAGAAGCATGGCGCAGCGAGCCGGTATTCTCCTAGCCGCCAGCCTTTTTGGTTTTGTATCCCAGCTTGATCAGCTCGGCGAGCACGATTTCCACGTGGTCGCCCTGAATCTCCAATACTCCATCCTTGACCGTGCCGCCGCTGCCGCAGCGGGTTCTGAGCTGCTTGCCCAGCTTGGCCAATGCCTCGCCAACCAGGGGCAGGCCCTTCACCACCGTCACCGCCTTGCCGCCGCGGCCCTTGGTTTCACGCGACACCCGCGCGATGCCGTCTCCCGCCGGCGCGGCCGCTTTGCCGCATTCGCATTGCGCCAGCGCTTGCCGGCAAACCGGGCACATCCGGCCATGCTCGGTCGAGTACACCAAACCGCCTGCATTCATCTTCGCCACTGCTTTCCCTTCCTTTCCTCGCCGGCACATTCACACCCATGCCAGCTGGGCATGCGCACGCCAAACGCCATCCCATTGTTTATTTGTAAAAAATTTGTTTATTCGAGAACAACAGCAATCACGCGCTCTCTAAATTGGTAATTTTCACGCCAGCGCCTATCATGAACATCCCGGACCCGCATCTCCCATTCTACCTGCCGCTGCGCTTGGTTTCGGCCGCGCAAAGGGTGGGCGGCGTGGATGAGAGCCGCGCCGGCTCCGACCCGCAGCGCGAATTCGCCGAAATGCTGTACCGCCGCGCGCTGCAGCAGCCGCAAACGCTGGCGGCTTCGCAAATGGCGACCGAGCAGCATTCAAGCCGTTATCTGAGCACGCTGGAATTCACCCGGCGACACGCCGTGATGACGTCGAAACGCGGCGCAAAAAGCGCTGAACGACTGGAAGCCTACCTCTAAAGCCACCGCGCCGGCCTCCCGGCCCGCGTTGAGCGCCTGCGCCGCCGCCAGCATACGCGCCTGGCTCAGCCAGCGGCCAAAAGACAAACCGGTATGGCGGGCAAAGGCCCGTGTCAGCGTGGCGCGCGAGAAACCATGCGCCGTAGCCAGATCATCCAGCGCCCACGCCTTATCCAAAGCGCCCAGCGCTTGCAGGCACAGCCTGCGCAAACGCGGCTCCTCCGGCAAAGGCAGCTGTTGCGGCAATCCCTCCAGCTGCAGCAGCTCATCGACAATCACCTCGGCCAGCCGCCTCCGCCGCCCCTCCCACGGCTCCGCCTCGTAAGCCAGCTGCCGCTCCAGCAAAGGCCCCAGCAAACGCGATGCCGGCGCGATCAGCACATGCGGCGGCAACTGAGCGAACACGCCGCTGTCCACATAGGCCGCCACGCCGTCCAAATCGGACACCTGCTCCGCGCTATGCTCCACGCCGGCGGGAATCCAGCCTATCTGCCCCGCAGCCAATAGCCAGCGCAATGAGGCGCTTTGGCACAACATGGCGCCGCGCCGCAGAAAGATCAGTTGCCCCAATTCATGCGCATGACGATGCGCGCCGTCTGAAGACACCGCGCGCAATGCGCGGCAACGGAAAGGCAAGTCCGGCATAGATTGATCCGATAAAGACATTAAATGAAATTTTGACGATATCGAATCAAAAGGTAAAGCGCTTAAAGTGTCTCCATCGCAACGGCGCCTACCGCGCCACATTCTGGAGACTGTCCATGCAAACCACCACCGATCCCCTCGCCCTGGTCCGCGGCATGTTTGCCGATCTGATCGAAGCCGGCCGCAACGACGAAGCATCCATCCGCCGCTATATGAGCGACGACTACCGCCAATGCGTGGACGGCCGCGAACTGGACCTGGCAAGCTTCCAAGCCCACTTGCTCAAGCAGCGCGAAGTGGTGGAGAAAATGCAGGTAGAATTTCTGGCCGTCGCCCAGGACGGCGACAGCGTGCTGACCCACCACCTGGTGCGCGTTTTCAAGAAAAATGGCGACACGCCGCTGTTCCAGGTGCTGGCCCACTTTTCCATCCGCGACGGCAGAATCGCCGCTTGCGACGAATTGACTCGCCAGCTGGAGGGCCACGCCGCCGATAGCGACCTGGGTTCGCGGCACTGATGCGCGGGGCTTGACGGCAACGCCGCCCGCGTGGTGAGATAAAGGCATGACTACCGCACCCGCTTTCGCAATCCGTTTTTGGTGGTGGCGCCTCTCCTAGGCGGCACCGGCGAACGCGCACGCAAAAAACCCGGAGGCTGCCGACAAGGCGCACCGGGTTTGTTTTTAGCCGCACCTCCCCCAGTCCGCCCTGCCGGTCTCCTCATTCCAACCGTGGAGATCGAAATGAATCTGGACAGCATCAACTCGCAAGACATCATCCTCACCGGCGACCGCACCACCGGCCAGCTGCACCTGGGCCATTATGTCGGCTCGCTGCGCAATCGCGTCATTCTGCAGGAGCGCTGCGCGCAATTCCTGCTGCTGGCCGATGCCCAGGCGCTGACCGACAATATGGGCAACTACCTGAAGGTGCGCGACAACGTGCTGCAAGTGGCGCTGGACTATCTGGCCGTCGGCATCGACCCGGCCAAGAGCACCATCTTCATTCAGAGCCTGGTGCCGGAACTGACCGAGCTGGCCTCCTACTATCTCAATCTGGTGACGGTGGCGCGGCTGGAACGCAATCCCACCATCAAGGACGAGATCAAGCAGCGCGGCTACGAGCGCGACATCCCGGCCGGCTTCCTGACCTACCCCGCCGCCCAGGCCGCCGACATCACCGCCTTCAAGGCCACCATCGTGCCGGTGGGCGAAGACCAGATCCCGATGATAGAACAGACCAACGAGATCGTGCGCCGCTTCAACGCCAGCGTGGACCAGGCCGTGCTGGTGGAGGCCAAGGCGGTGGTGCCGGAAGTGGGCTCCCGGCTGCCCGGCATAGACGGCAAGGCCAAGATGTCCAAGTCGCTGGGCAACACCCTCACCCTGTCCGCCAGCCCGGACGACATCCGCCAGGCGGTGAAAATGATGTACACCGACCCGAACCACCTGCGCGTGGCCGATCCCGGCCAGGTGGAAGGCAATGTGGTCTTCACCTATCTGGACGTCTTCCACCCCGACCAGGCGCTGGTGGCGGACCTGAAAGCCCAATACCAGCGCGGCGGCCTGGGCGATAGCGTGATCAAGAAGCATCTGGAAGACTGCCTGCAGGAGCTGCTGGCGCCGATACGCGCGCGCCGCGAACACTACGCGCAAGATCCGGCCGCCGTGCTGGAAATGCTGAAAACCGGCACCCGCCGCGCCCGCGACGTGGCCGCGCGCACCCTGGCCGAAGTGAAGGCCGCGATGGGCCTGAACTACTACTGAGCGGAGCGGCGACATGGAACATATCTATCAATGCCAGAGCCTGCCCGAAGTACGCGAGCAGATAGACCGCATCGATCAGGCCCTGGTGGCCTTGATCGCCGAGCGCGGCATTTACGTGCGCCAGGCGGCGCGCTTCAAGCAGAGCCGCAGCGAGGTGGAGGGCGGCAAGCGAGTGGATCAGGTGATGCGGCGGGTGGAGCGGCTAGCGGGCGAGCTGGGCGCCGACGCGACGCTGACTGCCGCCATCTACCGCACCATGATCACCCATTTCGTCGCCGACGAATTGCAGGCCTACCGGGAGCGATACGCAAACAGCGATTGAGCGGCGCGGCCGGCTTCCCTACAATTCCAACATCATGGCCGCCTGCTGGCGGCCTTAGACTCCCACAAGGAATCCGCAATGAAGACATTCGCGCCGTTGCTGGCCTGCCTGCTGGCCGCTCCGTTCATCCATGCCGAAGAAGTCGGCGAGGTCTCCACCACCTTCAAGCTGCTCAGCCCCAACGACAAGGTGATAGTCGAGGCCTTTGACGACCCCGGCGTGCAAGGCGTGGCCTGCTATGTGTCGCGCGCCCGCACCGGCGGTTATTCCGGCGCGCTGGGACTGGCCAAAGACCCGTCGCGTTTCTCGGTGGCCTGCCGCCAGGTTGGCCCCATCCGCTTCGCCGGCCCCATTCCCAAACAGGCGCAAGTGTTCAAGGAAGGCGCGTCGTTTGTATTCAAGCATGTGCGGGTGGTGCGCATCGTCGACGCCAAACGCAATGTGCTGACCTATCTCACTTATTCCGACAAGCTGGTGGACGGCAGTCCGGACAATGCCATCACCGCGGTGCCGGTGATGGATCAAAAGATCCCGCTGAAAAACTGAAAACAGCAAGTTATTGATCTCAATCATTTTTTATGAAATGACGAGCATCATGCCATCAGCAGTTCGCCGCGCCAGCCATCGTAACCCACCTCCACGCCGGGCGGGCATTGCGCCTGCAGCGCATGGTATTCCAGCTTGTGGGTCATATGGATCAGCACCGTGCGGCGGGCGCCTATCCTGGCCGCCCAGTCGAACGACTCGGCCACCGACAGATGCGAAGGATAGGGATCGGTGTTCAGGCAATCGAGAAACAGCAGCTCCAGCCCCTCCAGCAAGGGCAGGCTGCTGTCCGGAATAGCTGACAGATCGGTCAGCCAGGCCATATTGCCGATGCGCCAGCCCAGGCAGGGCCAGCTGCCGTGCAACAGCGGAATCGGCGTCAGCTTGACGCCCTGGTGCTCGAACGGGCCATGCACCGTTTCCGGCAGCAGCACCGGCTTGTCCCACATCTTGGACGGCGCCAGCAAGGCATAGCCGAAGCGCTCGCGGATATTGGACATGGTGAAGTCGTTGCCGTACAGCGCCACCGGGCCTTTCTTCAGATAGCAGAAGGCGCGCAGATCATCGATGCCGTTCAGATGGTCGGCATGCGGGTGGGTGTACAGCACCGCGTCCAGTTGCCGCACGCCCTCGCGCAAGGCTTGCTGCCGCAAATCCGGACCGGTGTCGATCAAGAAGCCGGTTTCGCCCACCTTCACATAAGCGCTGGCGCGGGTGCGCTTATTGCGCGGCTCGTCCGACAGGCAGGTGGCGCAGCCGCAGCCTATCGCCGGCGTGCCGGAACTGGAGCCGCAGCCCAGGATGGTGACTTCTAGCTTGTCCACAACGCTCCCTCTACGCTTATTGGCAAAAACCGGCGCGCACCGCCGGCTCGGCCATATTGCCGCCATCGCACACTACGTTTCCATTCGCCAGCGCGCAATTGCCGCCCGGCTGCGCCGAACATTGCGCGCTGCCGTCGCCGGCCAGCAGGCACAAGCCGCGGCCGGCATAGAACGAGCCCTTGGCGAAAATCACGTCGCCGCCGGGATAGGGCGAACAGAACACATTGCCGAAAGCGTCGCCGCGGCAAGCGCCGACGCCGCAATACGCCTGCCCCTGATGCACCAGCGCCTGCCCGCCCGGCGGCGCGCAATAGCTGCGGCCATTGAGATTGACGCAGTTGGCGAAAATCGAACTCGCCCACAGCAGGGCGATCAGGGCGAAGCGAGCGGCGCGCATAAGGGCTCCCGGCTCAGGGTTGGGCCTTGGCGAACAGGCGGAAGAAGTTTTCGGTGGTGGCCGCGGCCACCTCGTCCAGCGAAATGCCGCGCAGCTCGGCGATAAAGGCCGCCACATGGCGCACATAGGCCGGCTCGTTCAGCTTGCCGCGATGCGGCACCGGCGCCAGATAAGGCGAATCGGTTTCGATCAGCATTCTATCCAGCGGCACCTTCTGCGCCACTTCCTGCACTTGCTTGGCGTTCTTGAAAGTCACCACGCCGGAGAAGGAAATATAGAAGCCCAGCGCCAAGGCCGCCTCCGCCACTTCCCAGGTTTCGGTAAAGCAATGCATCACGCCGCCGCATTGTTCGGCATGCTCTTCCTGCATGATGCGGATGGTGTCGGCGGCGGATTCCCGGGTGTGGATCACCAGCGGCAGGCCGACGCGTTTGGCGGCGCGGATATGGGTGCGGAACCGCTCGTGCTGCCAGGCCAGATCCCCCTTGCACCAGTGATAGTCCAGGCCGGTTTCGCCGATTCCCACCACCCGCGGATGGGCGGCGAACGCCACCAGCTCGTCTTCGCTGTATTCCTCGGCCTCCGGGTCGTCCGGGTGCACGCCCACGGTGGCGTACAAATGCGGATGCGCTTCCGCCAGCGCCAATACCTGCGGGTATTTGGGACGGCTCACGCCTATCACCAGGGCGTGAGTCACCTGGTTGTCGCGCATATTGGCCAGCACTTCGGGCAGGCGCTCGGCCAGGTCGGGGAAATTGATATGGCAGTGGGAATCGATCAGCATGGTCGGCGGATGGGGAAAACAAGAATCAAGCGACAGGATACCACGAGGCGGCCCTCCTCCTCACATGGTATGGGTCGGACGGCTGGAGTTGAGCACCCCGCCCAGCAGCGCCTCTATCTTGTCCTTGGCCTGCTTGCCGGCCTCTCCGGAAACAAACTCCACGCCCACGCCCTGCACCCGGCTGTTGTTGGCGCCGCCCGGGGTGATCCACACCACCTTGGCCTGCACCGCGATCCGTTGCGGATCGTCCATCAGCGTCAGCAGCAGGAACACTTCCTCGCCCAACTGCATTTCGCGGTTGGTGGGAATGAAAATGCCGCCATTGCGCACAAAAGGCATATAGGCGGCAAACAAGGCGCTGCGCTCCTTGATGTGCAAGGACAACACGCCGGGGCGGTTGGGATTGGCCGGATCGGGCCGGGTATTCTGTGCATCCATGCGCAACGCCCTTTATCAAACACCGCCAAAGCAAGATTAGCCGGCGCCGCGGCCCTTCGCTCAGCCGCCGGCGAAAATCTTCAGATAAGCCATCAGCACCGCCTCCAGCTGCAGGCGGACATTCAAGGTGTGCTGCGCGAACGGCATCAACTCGGTCAGGCTCTTCTGGCACTCCATCAGCCGGATAGGATGGCTGCGGGCCGCTAGCGACGCCAAAGCGCGCTCCTGATCTGGATAATAGCGGATGCGGCCGGCCAGGCCCAAAGCCGCCAGGTCATGCAGCCATTTCTGCAGCCAGGACAGCGGCTCCAGCAACGACAGTTGCTTGTTCTTGTCCATCAGCTCGGCCAGTTGCAGCATGCCGGCGAAGCTGGGCTGGCCCAGCCCCTTGACGAACTGCGCGCGCAGCGCGGCCAGCTCCGGGTCATGGTCGAACAAGGGCACGCCGCCGTTGTGCGCCAGCTCCACCTCGGCATTGGCGATGCCCTGCTCCTTCAGCCAGGCCAGAGCGGCATCCTCGCGCGGGCGGGACAGGGCGAATTGGCGGCAACGGCTGCGGATGGTGGGCAAGAGGCGCTGCGGCGCATGGGATACCAGCAGGAACAGCACCGCTTCCGGCGGCTCTTCCAGAATTTTCAGCAGCGCGTTGGCGGCGGCCAGGTTCAGGTTTTCCGCCGGCTCCACCAGGATCACCCGCTTGCCGGCTCGGTGGGCGGTCAGGTGGGCGAAGTCGATCACCTCGCGCACCGCCTCGATTTTGATCTGCGGCAGCTTGCGCGTGGTCTTGGCTTCCTTGCCCTCGTCCTCGGCTTCGTCGGCGAACGGCGACAGGCGGCGGAAATCCGGATGGGTGCCGCTTTGCAGCCAGCGGCAGCCCTGGCAATGGCCGCAGGGCTGATGGCCCGCCTCGGGGCTTTCGCACAGCAGCGACTGCGCCAGATGCTGGGCGAAGGCGAGCTTGCCTATGCCGGCCTGGCCGGTCAGCAGCCAGGCGCCCGGCATCCGCTCGCGCTCGGCATTCAGCCGCGCCCAGTCTTCGTTCTGCCACGGGTACAACATCAGCGCGTCTCCAGCAGCTTGCCCAGATGGCGCGCGATGTCATCCTGGATGGCCGCGATGCTGCGGCTGGAATCCAGCACCGCGAAGCGATGCGGCTCCGCCTCGGCGCGTTTGAGATAAGCCTCGCGCACGCGCTGATGGAAATCGGACGCCTCTTGCTCGAAACGATCCAGCACGCGGCTGCCGGACATGCGCTCGGCCGCCACTTCCAGCGGCAAGTCGAACAACAGGGTCAGATCTGGCTGCAAGCCGCGCTGCACCCACTCTTCCAACGCGCGGATGCGCTCGAAAGGCACGCCGCGGCCGCCGCCTTGAAAGGCGTAGGTCGAATCGGTGAAACGGTCGGACACCAGCCATTGGCCAGACGCCAGCGCCGGCTCTATCACATCGGCGATGTGCTGCTGGCGGGCGGCGAAGGCGAGCAGCGTTTCGGCGTCCAGCGAGGCGCGGGTATCCGGCGACAGCAGCAATTCGCGTATTTTCTCGCCCAAGGGCGTGCCGCCCGGCTCGCGGGTGAACACCGCCTGGACGTCATGATGGGCCAGCCAATCGCGGATAAAGGAAAGATGAGTGCTCTTGCCGGCGCCGTCTATGCCCTCCAGAGTGAGGAAACGGCCGCGTGGTTTGGCGTCGCTCATGACTGGCCTTTCTTCAGAATATATTTGCGCACCGCCTGGTTATGCTGCTCCAGGGTGCTGGAAAACTGCGAGCTGCCGTCGCCGCGGGCGACGAAATACAGCGCGTCGGTATCGGCCGGCTGCGCGGCCGCGATCAGCGACGCCTTGCTCGGCAGCGCGATCGGCGTCGGCGTCAGGCCGGCGCGAGTATAGGTATTGTACGGCGTATCGCGGCGCAGGTCGGCCTTGCCGATATTGCCCTGGTATTGGCTGCCCATGCCATAGATCACCGAGGGATCGGTCTGCAGCCGCATGCCCTTCTTCAAGCGGTTGACGAATACCGCCGCCACCATGGGACGATCGCCGTCGCTGGCCGTTTCCTTTTCCACCAGGCTGGCCAGAATCAGCAATTCATACGGCGTATGCACCGGCAGATCGGCCTTGCGCGCGGCCCAGGCCGCTTCCAGCTGCTGCTGCATGGTGGCGAAGGCCTGGCGGTAGAGATCCATGTCGGACACGCCCGGCGTGAACAGATAGGTGCTGGGGAAGAACAGTCCTTCCGGGCTGGCGTTCGGCACGCCCAGCTGGCGCATCAGCTCGGCGTCGCTCATCTGCGCGGCGTCATGCTTCACGTCGGGATGCTTGTTCAAGGCCTGGCGCAGCTGGCGGAAGGTCCAGCCTTCTATCGCGGTCAGGCTGGCTTCGTCGGGATGGCCCTGGATCAGGCGGTTCAGGATATCCAGCATCGACTGTCCGCCCTCGAAACGATACAGGCCGGCTTTGACTTTGCGATCCGCGCCGGACGCGCGCGCCAGCGCCACCATCAGTTGGCGATTGCGGATGGCGCCGTCGTCTTCCAGGGTATGCGCGATCTGCCGCATGGTGCGATTGGGGCCGACCAGCAATTTGTAACCGCCATCCGGCAGCGATACCGGCATCAGGATCGCCCAGGCCAGCCAGCCGGCCGCGGCCAGCAGGATCAACAACAGGAAGCCGGAAAGTTTCTTCATTCGATACGCTTCAAAAGGTGTGCCAAACCGACGCGCGCGCCGGCGAAGGCCGCATCATACCAGCAAGCCGCCTGGCCAACATGACAGGACGCCGCGCGCCCGCTCAAGATTGTTTGCGCCCGGTCAAAAGCGCTTCGCCTGATTTTGCCTATTTTCCAGAATGGAACCACCCTGCGCGCGTCACCCGCCGGGCGGCCGCCGCGATGCGGCATCACCTCATACCCAATGGACGCCATTGTAGATGAAACCCTTCTTCAACCTAGGATGCGCGTTGGTAGCCTGGAGCGAACTTTGCCGGGTGGCCCGCGCCCACGAGCCTGCCGGCGCGCCGCCGCCGCAAGCGTTCAGCCAAGCCGGCCGCAGCCATCAATTCATCTATGCCGGCTCGGCCCAATCTCTCGCGCCCTACCGCGCCGTGTTGCTTGAGCCGGTCTGGCTGCTGGATCAGCAGCAGGACGGACGCTGGCAATTGGCCGCCACCGCGCCGGGCAGCCCGCTCAGCCTGCGCCTGCAGACGCTGCTGCGCGCCTGGCTGCCCGACCTGCCGCTGGCGGACGAGGCGGGGCCCGGGGTCGCCAGCATGCGGCTGGCCTTGCGCAGCCGCCAGGGCCGCATCACCCGCCAAGCCAGCTATCTGCCGCCGCAAAGACCGGCGCAATCGCTATCGCCGCTGGTTCGCGGCATCGCGCCGTATTTGGACCACGTGGCCAGCATTCTGCAATTGGAAGATTCGGTAAGCGGCCGCTTGCTGGGCGGCGGCGTCACCTTGCGCGCGGCGGAAGCGCTGCAAACGGACGGCGCGCCCAGCGGCTGGGCGGATTTGCTCAGCTGCGACTGGCTGCGTCTGCTGCAATTCGAACAAGCGGCGATGGCTGGCTAGCATGGCGTTTTTGGCGGCATAATGACGAAACGATCACTGGAGAGCGTCATCATGCGCCTGCGCCTTGCCCTGTTGTGCCTACTCTTGTCGCCTCTTGTCCAAGCAGATACCGTCAATGTGGCGGTGGCCAGCAATTTTCAGCAGACGCTGGACAAGATCGCCGTCGCCTTCAAGGCCGCCAGCGGCCATGACATCCGCGCCAGCGCCGGCGCCTCCGGCAAGCTGGCGGCGCAAATCCGCCAGGGCGCGCCGTTCGAGGTGTTCCTGTCGGCCGACGACGAACGCCCTACCGAACTGGCGAAAGCCGGCGTAGGCCTGCCTGCCAGCCAGTTCACCTATGCCTACGGCCAGCTGGCGCTATGGAGCAAGAAGCGCGACGACGCGGGCGAAGCGGCGCTGCGCCAGGGCAATTTCAACAAGCTGGCCGTCGCCAACCCGGCCACCGCCCCCTATGGCCGCGCCGCGATGGAAACGCTGGCCGCGCTCAAACTGGAGGCCGCGGTCAAACCCAAACTACTGACCGGCGACAATATCGGCCAGACCATGCAATTCGCCGAGGTCGGCGGCGCCGATTTCGCCTTTGTCGCCCTGTCCCAGCTGCTGGAGCAAGGCATTCATAACCGCTACTGGCTGGTGCCGGAAAAACTGCATCAACCCATCCGCCAGGACGCGCTGCAGATCAAGGCCACCCCGGCCGCAAGCGCCTTGATGGCCTTCCTCAAGGGCGAGCAGGCGCGCGCGCTGATGAGCCAGGCAGGCTACCGCTTCAAACCGTGACGCCGCAGGATCTCGCCGCCATCGCGCTGACGCTCAAGCTGGCCGGCGTCAGCACCGCCTTGTTGCTGACGCTATGCATTCCCCTTGCCTGGGCGATGGCGCGCAGCCGCTCCAGATGGACGCCGATAATCGAAGCCGCCGCCATGCTGCCGCTGGTGTTGCCGCCGACCGTGCTGGGCTTCTATCTGCTGCTGGCCTTCGGCCCGCACGGCCCGGTGGGCAAGCTCACCGCCGCGCTGAACCTGCCGGGGCTGGCTTTCACCTTTTACGGCCTGGTCGTCGCCTCGGTGTTTTACTCGTTTCCCTTCGTGCTGCAACCGTTGTTGACCAGCTTCCGCGCAGTGCGCCAGGAAGAGCTGGAAGGCGCGCTGATTCTGGGCGCCAACCGCTGGCAACGGATGCGCCACATCATCCTGCCCTCCTGCCGCAGCGGCGTGCTCAGCGCCGCCTGCCTGGGCTTTGCCCATACCGTGGGCGAGTTCGGCGTCGTGCTGATGATAGGCGGCAATATCGAAGGTGAAACACGGGTGATATCGATCGCGCTGTACAATCAGGTGGAGCAGGCCAATTACGACGGCGCCGGCCAGCTGGCCTTGATGTTGCTGCTATTTTCGCTGGCGGCGCTGACCGCTGTGTATTGGCTCAACGCCCGGCAAAAGAAAAACGACTGACCCGCCCGCAAGGGCCAAACAAACTGGAGAATCGAAACATGCGCAAATCGCTGATGATCGCCGCGCTCGCCCTGTTCAGCGCCAATCTGGCCTTCGCCGACGCCGCCTGCGACGCCAAGGCCGCGGAGAAGAAGCTGGCCGGCGCCGCCAAGCAAAGCTTTCTGAAAAAGTGCGAGAAAGACACCGCCGCCGCTCAAACCGGCTGTGACGCCAAGGCCGCCGACAAGAAACTGGCCGGCGCCGCCAAGCAAAGCTTCACCAAGAAATGCGTGAAAGACGCGATGGCCAAGTAAGCCGCGCCGCTCTCGTCCAAAGGCATGGCCTCAAGCCATGCCTTTTTTCCATCTGCCGCAGCGCAACACAATGAAACAATCGCCTTTGAAAAAAGGCCTGCCTCGCCAACAACTTGCGCGCCATGGGCTATGCTTGAGAAAAGTACGGCCTGCACGTGTTTGCGATGAACTCTCTGTCCGGATACTCCTCCGCTCTCTCGTCTTTCGACAGCTTGCTGCCAAACTTGAGCGGTTTATTGTCGAGCGGCTTGCTGCTGGGCTCCAGCGCCGGCAGCAGCTCGACAAGCGCATCCTCCTCCAGCGCGGCAGACCCGATACAGGTGCAGCTGTCCACGCTGGGCCAGCTGATGTCCATCCTCAATACCTTTGAGAGCAGCCTGCAGCAGATTTACTCGCCGACCAATCAGCTTAACGGCATCACCGCCTCCAGCAGCAATCCTGCAGTGGCCAGCGTCAGCACCGCATCCGGCGCGCTCAGCGCCAACTACCAGCTGACGATTTCGCAACTGGCCCAGGCGCAGAGCGCCACCAGCAGCTTTACTCTGCCCGATAGCGGCAGCACCTCGGTCGGCACCGGCAGCCTGACCATCACCACCGGCAGCTACGCCTATACCAGCTCCACCTCGGCCAGCAGCTTCACCGCCAACGACACGCCGGTGACGATCAGCATCACCAACGGCACGCTATCGGGCATCGCCAGCGCCATCAACGGCGCCGGCGCCGGCGTGGTGGCCAATGTGATCCAGAACAGCTCCGGCGCCTATCAGCTGCAAATCAGCGGCGCCAAAACCGGCGCCAGCAATAACTTCCGCATCTCGGTCAGCGACAATGACGGCAACAATACCGATCAAAGCGGCCTGTCGCGGCTGGCTTTCGACCAGACTCTGGCCATAGGCAGCGGCCAGAACCTGACCCAAAGCCAGAGCGCGCAAAACGCCAGTTACACCATCAACGGCGTATCCGGCTCCAACGCCAGCAATTTCGGCATCTCGCTGGGCTATGGCGCGTCGGCTAATCTGCTGGCAACCGGCAGCAGCAATATCGCGGTCAATGTCGACTTCAACCTGCTCAACAGCAATGCCCAATCGCTGGCCAGCGCCTTCAACACCGCGCAAAGCGGCATCAACGGCCTGTTGAACAACCAGACCATCGCCAGCAATGATCCCATCGCCGCCATGGTGCCGCAGTTGCTCAACCAAGAAGCGCAAAGCAGCTTCAGCAACGGCAGCTCGCTATTGAGCAGCCTGAGCCAGATCGGCCTCAATTATCAATCGCCCAGCCAATATGGCCTGGGCGGCAGCCTGACCGTGAATGTCAGCTCGCTGCAGGCCGCCTACAACGGCGACTCCAGCGGCGCGGTCAATCTGCTGTATACCGCGGCCCAGGCCTTGAACTCGCTCTCCAACAGCTACACCACCTATGGCAACGGCACCCTGATCAATCAAACCAACGCGCTGCTCAAGCAGCAGCGGACCAACCAGCTTGCCAGCAACCAGCCCATCATCCCCAACACTTTCCCCTACAATCTGCAGAATCTGCTGAGCTACCCGTCCAGCAACTCGGCGCTGTCGGCGCAGCAGATCAGCGGGCTGGCGATGTATGCGCTGGTGTACTCCTTGGGCGCGCCTTACTCCCTGGATGCCATGCTGGTGGGACAAGGACTTGGCATTTCCGCCAGCGGCGCCTTCTCCGCCACCGCCTGACTCCTCTGCTTATTTTTTGCGCAGCTAGAATTTTTGGCGTAAAATTCATCGGATGATTGGATGTTTAGAGAACCCACGATGAATCCCGTCGTCAAACGCTCGCTGGTCGATATCGCGCTGGAAAGCCTGGGACAGCAATTGGCCGCCGGCCGCTGGCCGGTAGGCTGCAAGATGCCGACCGAACCGGAGTTGGCCGAAGAACTAGGCATCAGCCGCAATACCGTGCGCGAAGCCATACGCGTGCTGCTCTACGCCGGCCTGCTGGAAGTGCGCCAGGGCGATGGCACGTATGTGCGCGCCGTCATCAACCCGGGCGAAGCGATGCGGACGATAAGCCGCGCCAGCTTGCGCGAGCACCTGGAAGTGCGCTGCCTGCTGGAAGAAAGCGCTGCCCGACTGGCCGCGGAGCGCGCCGACGATGGCGAGCTGTCGCGCATCGCCGCGGCCCTGGAGCAGCTCAGGGGCGA